>PNKL01000106.1 GCA_013822425.1 Gemmatimonas sp. | reverse complement strand
TCGCGCCCGCCGCCTTCATTGACTCGAGGGCGGCCGTGAAGACGCGCACGACTTCGGTATCCGTCGGCGCCCGCTCATACGCCTGACGCAGCACGCCGATGCGCGCGCCGCGCAGGCCGCCCGGCGCGACGAAACTGTTGTAGTCGGCCTCGCGGCGCGCGTCGGCGCCCGCCGTCACCGGGTCGTCAGGGTCGAACCCGGCCACGACGTTGAACACCTTCACGGCGTCGGCGACCGTGCGCGCCATCGGTCCGGCGATGTCGGCGCTGTTCGAGAGCGGTACGACGCCCGCGCGCGACGTCAGCCCCATGGTGCTGCGAATCCCCACGAGCGCCGTGTGCGCCGAGGGACCGCGAATCGAGTTGCCGGTGTCGGTGCCGAGGCCGACCGTGCCTTCGTTGTCCGCCACCGCTGCCGCGGTGCCGCCGCTCGAGCCCGCCGTCACGCGGTCGACGGCATACGGGTTTTTCGTATACCCCGGCAGGATCGAGTTGACGGTCTCGTACGGCGAGAACGCCCATTCATTCATGTTGCTCTTGGCCAGCACGATGGCGCCGGCGACGCGGATGCGCGCCACCATGGTGGCGTCCTGTCGGGGCAGCCAGCCCTTGAGCGCAAGCGAGCCCGCCGTCGTCTGCAGGTCCCTCGTCTCGAAGTTGTCTTTCACGATCACGGGGATGCAATGCAGCGGACCCGTCAGTCCTGCGCCCCGGAACCGTGCGTCGAGCGAATCGGCGACCGCCAACGCGGCCGGGTTCACGACCACAATGGCGTTGATGGCTGGCCCACGCTTGTCGATGGCCTCAATGCGGTCGAGGTAACGCTGCACCAGCTGACGACAGGTGAGCTGCCGCGCGCGAAGCGCCGCGTGGACCTCGGCGATGGTGGTCTCTTCGAGGCGGAATGGGCGTCGCGCCGCCTGCGCGTCCAGCGCGAACGGCGCGGCGAAGGCGACGGCGATCAGTGCGACGAGGACGACGGCGGCGGCAGATTGGATGCGCATGCCGCCAAGCATAGCGCAAATCGGCGCGCGAGGAAACAAGAAAAAGCGCCCGGATTTCCCGGACGTTTCTGTTGTTTCTCTGTTGTTTCTCTGTTGTTTCTCTGTTGTTTCTCTGTTGTTTCTCTGTTGTTTCTCTGTTGTTTCTCTGCTTCAGAGCCACAGGTCGGGATTGAACCGACGACCGCTCGATTACGAATCGAGTGCTCTACCACTGAGCTACTGTGGCGCGGCGGTGGAGTCGGTCCGCACGATCTACCGTCTACCATCTACCGTCTACCATCTGTCCTTCCATGCCCTGGCTCGGATTCGAACCGAGACGCGTTTCCGCACCACCCCCTCAAGATGGCGTGTCTACCAGTTTCACCACCAGGGCCGAACAACAGAGAAACAACAGAGAAACAACAGAGAAAACAGAACGGGAGCGACGGGGCTCGAACCCGCGGCCTCTTGAGTGACAGTCAAGTGCTCTAACCAAGCTGAGCTACGCCCCCAACAGACAGACAAGCAACAGACAAACAACAGACAGACAACAGACAGACAACAGATGACGGCTCTCTGATCATCCTTCCAGGCGCCACGCGGCGTTCGCGCGGCGCTCGCAGTTCCTCCAAGAAGTGGCAGTACTCCGTGGCCCTCTGCCGTTCTCCGTGTGCTCCGTGGTGAAAAAGTCCAGCTGGCACGCAAGCACTCGCTCCGCCGTTCTCCGTGTGCTCCGTGGTGAAAAAGTCCAGCTAACACGCAAGCACTCGCTCAACCACTGACACCCGCCGTTCGAAGACCCGTCGGGCCCAGCATAGCCCCAACGGGAATCGAACCCGTCTTTCGACCTTGAAAGGGTCGCGTCCTAACCGATAGACGATGAGGCCGGGTGCACCTGAAACAGTAGCGGTAACGGGATTCGAACCCGTGTCGCAGCCTTGAGAGGGCTGTGTCCTAGGCCTCTAGACGATACCGCCTTCGTAGTACCTCTACCTCCTCCCCGTCCCCAAGCCGGAACGAGGAGGGGTACAGAGTTCAGAGGTCCTTTCCTGCGCCGCGGCACGCGGCATCCTGCGTGTCCTTCGCATTCTCAAATAGCACTGCCAGGCAGGCCAGGAAGGACTCGAACCTTCAACCGCCGGTTTTGGAGACCGGTGCTCTACCAATTGAGCTACTGACCTAGAGTCAGCGGGGAGCCAGCCGAAGAGGGCGGCGCTCCGCCCCCCGGGCCCTGCTGCCTGCTGGCTCAGGGTGACTGACGGGAATTGAACCCGCAACCCCCGGAGCCACAGTCCGGTGCTCTAACCAATTGAGCTACAGCCACCATGTGCCCCCACCAGATCACCAAGGCGATCTGGGAGAGGCCGAGAAAAATAACCCGGCAGACCACTCAATTCAACGGGCGTCGCTCTCCTCACCCACTGTTCGCTCGTCACTGCCGTATTCTGTCGTAGTCCGTCGTACTCTGTCGTTCTCTTCAGTACTCAGTCCTTCGCCCGATCCATGTACTCGTTCGTCGCCGGATTCACGCGGATGCGCTCACCCGTCGCGATGAACTCGGGCACATTGACCGTCACGCCATTCGCCAGCTTCGCCGGCTTCGACGACGCGGTCTTGGTTGCCGTCTTCATCACCGGCGCCGTGTCCACGATCTCCGCCACCACGTACTGCGGCAGGTCGATACCGATCGGCCGGCCGTCATAGTACTCGGCCAGGATCACCATGTTCTCCGCCATCCACGGCGCGTTGTCGCCCAGCGTCTCCTCGTCCATCTCGAGCTGGTCGTAGTTCTCGGTGTTCATGAAGTGGTACGTGTCGCCGCTCTTGTACATGAACTGCAGCTCGTGCGTCTCCATCGACGCCTTTTCGATGGAGTCGTCGGCGCGAAACCGGTGCTCGAAATTCGACCCCGATGTGAGGTCCTTCAGCTTGGCCTGCACCATCGCACGCAGGTTGCCCGGCGTGTGGTGGCGGAACTCGACGATGCGACACGGACGGCCCTCGAACACGATGACCATGCCGCGACGGATCTGGGTAGCTGGAAGCGCCATAAGATGAGCCTGACGAACGGGTTGAGCGGACTTTTGGGATAGCCTGATAATATAATCTGGTTTGAACATGGGGTGAAGGGGGGCCAGACCCGAATGACGCGGAACGAGGAGGAGGTAGAGGCGTAGCGAGGAGCGAGGAGAGGTGGAACGAGGAGGGTGGTCACTGGCGCACCCAGGACCTCTCTCCTCGTTCCGCCCCTCGTCCCTCGTCCCGACGCCTCTACCTCCTCCTCGTTCCGTGCTCTCTCACTTCCGCATCGAGTCCAGCACCGGCCTCAGTCCCCGATACACATTCGCCGCCACCCGGCGCGCCCCTTCCGCCGTGGGGTGGATGCCGTCGTCCTGGTTCAGTTCGGGACGTCCGCCCACGCCGTCAAGCAGGAACGGGAGCAGGCGAACGCCGGCCGCGCGGGCGACGCTGGGGAAGACGGCGCGGAATCGCCGCTGGAAGGCGGGACCCAGGTTGGTGGGCGCCTCCATCTGGGCCAGCACGACGGCCGCCCCCGGCTGCGCGGCGCGCACCTTGGCGATCAGGGCCGTGATGTTCGCGGCGGTGCTATCGGGGTCGAGGCCGCGCAGGCCGTCGTTGGCGCCAGTTTCGATGACCACGGCCGCGAGCGGCTGGCTCATCAGCCAGTCAGCGCGTCGGAGGGCCCCGGCCGAGGTTTCCCCGGAAAGTCCGGCATTGATGATGTCCACCGCGTACCCGTCCTTGGTGGCGAGCCGCTGGATGACCGCCGGGTACGCGCTGTCCGGCTCGAGCCCCAGCCCGGCCGTCAGCGACGTGCCGAGAAACAGGATGCGCCGCCGGGACGTTGTGTGAGTTGCGGCCGTGTCGGCCGTCGTGGTTGATTCCACGGCAGCGACCACGCGCGGCTTGTCGTCCTTCCCGGAACCGCAGGCCATTGCCGCCAGCACCAGCGCCAGCGGCGCCGCAGCGTTCCTCCCTCTTCCGCCGATCAATCGCATGCTCGTTGCCCGTGACCTCACCAAGGAATACCAGAGCGGCGCACACCGCCTCGCCGTCCTGAAAGATGTGACGTTCTCCATTCCGCAGGGTGCCTTCGTGGCGATCGTCGGTCCGTCAGGAAGCGGAAAGACGACCCTGCTTGGCCTGCTGGCCGGGCTCGATGTGCCCAGTCGGGGAACGGTGGAGATTGACGGCGTGGGCCTGCACGAGCTCTCGGAGGACGCCCGCGCGCTGCTGCGCGGACAGAAAGTTGGGTTCGTGTTCCAGAGCTTTCAACTGATCCCGACCCTGACGGCGCTGGAGAACGTGCAGGTGCCGCTTGAGCTGCGCGGGGAGTCCGGCGCCCCGGCGCGCTCGCGCGAGTTGCTGACCCGCGTCGGGCTGGGCGACCGGCTCGACCACTTCCCGACGCAACTCTCGGGCGGTGAGCAGCAGCGCGTGGCCATCGCCCGCGCGTTCAGCAATCGCCCGCGCATTCTGTTCGCCGACGAGCCGACGGGCAACCTCGACGGCCAGACGGGGACGCGCATCGTGGAGCTGCTCACGTCGCTCAACCGCGAGGAAGGCGCCACGGTGGTGCTGGTCACGCATGAGGCCGACCTCGCCGGCCGAGCGCAGCGCCTCATCCGTCTCGCCGACGGCGTCGTGGTGGAAGACCGCGTGGCGGACGGGGTCGTTCCTGAGGGTGCGGCGTGAGCGGCATGAAGCTCGGCATGCTCTCGCGCCTGGCGTGGCGCGAGAGCCGCACGGCCCGCCGGCGCCTGCTGCTCTACATGTCGTCCATCTCCCTGGGCGTGGCGGCGCTCGTCGCCATCGACTCGTTCGCCACGAACATGCAGGACTCGGTGCGCGCCCAGTCGCGCGCGCTGCTCGGCGGCGACGTGGCGTTCAGCAGCAACCAGAAGTTCCCGGCGGTGATTGACTCGATCTTCGACTCGCTGGCCACGTCGGGGCTCCCCATCGCGCGCGTCACGACCTTCGGCTCCATGGGCTTCGTGGCCCGCACCGGCGGCACGCGCCTCGCGCAGGTGCGCGCCATCAATCCGCTGTTCCCGCTCTACGGCGACGTGGTGACGGAACCCGCCGATGCCTGGGCGCGCCTGCGCACTGGACCAGTGGCGGTGGTGGACCCGACGCTGCTCGTGGCACTCGACGCGCAGGTGGGCGACACGCTCTCCATCGGCTACGCGAAGTTTGAGATCGCCGGCGCGCTGACCAGCGTCCCCGGCGATCCGGGCATCGCCAGCGCCATCGGTCCGCGCGTGTTCATCGCCGACACCTGGCTCGGCGACACCCAGTTGCTCGGTTTCGGCAGCCGCGCACAGTATGAGGCGTTCGTCAAGTTGCCGCCCGGCGTGAACGCGCCCAAGTGGGCGGCGCCGCTGCGCCCGCAGATGCTGAAGGCGAACGTGCGCATGCGCAACATCGTCCAGCAGGAAATCAACTTCACGCAGGCCATCGGGCAGCTGGCGAGCTTCCTCGGCCTCGTGGGGCTCATCGCGCTGCTGCTGGGCGGCGTTGGCGTGGCGAGCGGCGTGCACGCCTTCGTCACGCGCAAGGTCGACACCGTGGCGGTGCTCCGCTGCCTCGGCGCAACGAGCACGCAGGTGCTGTACATCTATGTGGTGCAGGCGGCGGCGATGGGGCTGCTCGGCGCGACGTTCGGCGCGGTGCTCGGCGTGGCCATTCAGTTTGGGCTGCCCCTGATCGTGAAGGACTTCCTGCCCCTCAACGTCGAGGTGGCGCTCGATCCGGCGGCGCTGGGCACCGGGCTGGCCGTGGGTGTCTGCGTGGCGCTCATCTTTGCGCTGCGGCCGCTGCTCGCCCTGCGCCGCGTCTCGCCGCTGCAGGCGCTGCGGCGCGACGAAATGGCGCTCGTGCGCGCGTCGCTGCGCGACCCCGCCACGCAGCTGGTGAACCTGACGCTGATCGTCAGTGTCATCCTGCTCGCCATTGGCCGCGCCGACACGGTGCCGCGCGGCCTGATGTTCGCGGTAGGGATCGGCACGAGCCTCGTCGTGCTGTACGCCGCCGCGTGGCTGCTCAGCGAGGGGGCGCGGCGTGCGGTGCGCCCCTCCTGGCCCTACGTGGTCCGGCAGGGCGTGGCCAACCTGCATCGCCCCGCCAACCAGACGCGCTCCGTCGTGATCGCGCTGGGCTTCGGGTCGTTCCTCGTGACGACCATCTACCTGGTGCAGGCCAACCTCGTGCAGCAGTTCGACATCACGGCGGCCGCGTCCCGGGGGAACCTGGTGCTGTTCGACATCCAGGACGACCAGCGCGCCGGCGTGGAACAGGCCATCGCCGACGGCCGGCACACGTTGATCTCGATGACGCCGATCGTCACGATGCGCGTGGCCAAGGTGAATGGCAACGATCCCGTGGAGCATGCCCGCCTCGCGGGTCAGGGGCGCGGCAGCTGGGCGTTCCGCCGCGAGTACCGCTCGACCTTCCGCGACACGGTGGTGGTGACCGAAAAGCTCGTGGCCGGCACGTGGTTCGCGAAACACGGCGCAGCCGACACGCTGCATGAGGTGTCGCTCGAGCAGGACCTCGCGCATGAGCAGTTGAAGGTGAAGCTGGGCGACGTCATCACGTGGGACGTGCAGGGCGTGCTCGTGCGCACGAAGGTCACGAGCCTGCGCGCGGTGGACTGGGGGCGGTTTGATCCCAACTTCTTCGCCGTCTTCAATCCCGAGGCGATCCGCGGCGCGCCCAAGCAGTGGGCCGCCGTGGCGGCGGTGGCGGACGAAACGGCCATCGCGCGGCTGCAGCGCCGCATCGTCGAGCGCTATCCCAACGTGGCGAGCCTCGACATCTCGCTCGTGCGGCGCACGATCAACGACATCGTGAACAAGGTGTCGCTCGCGGTGCGCTTCCTCGCGCTCTTCTCGCTC
>PNKL01000105.1 GCA_013822425.1 Gemmatimonas sp. | reverse complement strand
CGGCGCGCCACCGGCATTCGCGGCGTGCGCGGCGTGGAGATCGGCGCCGATGCGGTGACCGTGGCCGCGTCCACCGGCCTGTACGAGTTTGCCACCGACTCGGCCATGGGCGTACGCGTGCGCGACGGTGACATCGCCGCCGTCGCGATGCTGGGCGGACGGCGCGTGGTCGGCGTCGGCGACCGTGTGGAACTGGCGCCAGCCCGCGGCGCCGCGGACACCGCCTGGCGAGCGCGCGAGGCGGGCGCCCCGGTGCGGGCCATGACCGCGGACGCGCGCAGCGGCGTGCTGTGGGTGGCCACCGACAGTGCGCTGCTGGCGTTCACGATGTCTGGCGACACGCTTGTGCCGCGCTCGTCGGCGCGCCTGCGCGGTGGCGCCCGGTCCGTGCGCACCGACGGCACGCGCGTGGTGGTGGCGGCGGGCGAACGCGGCCTCTGGCTGTTCGACACCGACAGCGGCACGACGGCGCGCGAGCGGTTCATCTGGACGGGCGCGCGCTTCGCGTACGACGCGCTGATCACGCGCGAGCGCCTGTACGTGGCAGGTGGCGGCGAGGGACTGTTCGTGCTCGATGCGCGCGCAGCGCGCGGCACGGTGCTCGGCCTCGCACGCCAGGTGGGCTTCGCCGTCGCGCTGGGCGAACAGGGCGACTACACTTATGTGCTGGACCGCGCGGCGCCCGCCGTGCACCGCATTCGTTCCGACTTCCCACTCCGCTGATGCTTCGTCACCTCTGTACTCCCGCCCTCGCGCTCGTCCTGCTCGGCTGTTCCGGCACGGACAGAGGGGCGGCGTCCGCGCGGGCCGCCGATGCCGCCTCGCTGCGCCCCGACGGCCCGCCCGCCGTGCTCGACTCGTCGTCGACCATGCTCGCGAAGGCCGACGCCGGGCGCATCATCGGCAGCCCCAGCGCAACGGTGTGGATGATCGTCATCAGCGACTTCCAGTGCCCGTTCTGCAAGCAGTGGCACGACGAATCGTGGGAGGCGATCCGCAAGGAGTACGTGGAGACGGGCAAGATCCGCGTGGCCTACATGAACCTCCCGCTCAGCATGCATGCCAATGCGGTGCCCGCGGCGCACGCCGCGATGTGCGCGAGCGTGCAGGGCAAGTTCTGGCCCGTGCAGGACGCGATATTCCGGACACAGAAGGCGTGGTCGAACCTCGCCGACGCGCACCCGTTCTTTGAGAATCTCGCGCGCGAAGTGGGCGCCGACGTGGGCGCGCTGCGCGCCTGCGTGAAGTCGGGCGTCATGCGGCCGCTCATCCAGAACGACGAATCGCGCGCCACCAGCGCCGGCGCGCAATCCACCCCGACGTTCTTCGTCGGGAGCCAGCCGCTGATCGGCGCGCAGCCGCTCGCCGCGTTCCGCGGCGCGATCAACGCGGCGCTCGCGGCGAAGCCCGCCGGCAAGTAGGGCGCGCCTGGCGTGAACGTCGCGCTGCGCGCCGCCTACGCCACCGCGGGAACGCTCGCTGAATGGGCGGCGGCGGCGGCGCGCGGTGGCGATGGCAAGGTGGCGGCGTCGCTGGTGGGACGCCGCGGCGTGGCAGAGCGCTTCGCCGCGTGGGGCACGGCGCACCGCGATCCGGCGCGACCGCTCGTCTGGCTGCACGCCCCCTCGGTGGGCGAGGGGCTGCAGGCGCGCCCCGTCATCGACCTGCTGCGCCAGCGCCGCCCCGACGTGCAGGTCGTGTACACGCACTTCTCGAGCAGCGCCTCCGCCTTCGCGTCGCGGGTCGGCGCGGACTACGCGGACTTCCTCCCCTTCGACACACGGCGAGGTGCGCGCGCCGTGATGGCGGCGATCCGCCCGTCGGCGCTGGTCTTCAGCAAGCTGGACGTCTGGCCGGTCCTGGTGGACGAGGCCGTGCAGCGTCGCGTTCCCGTGGCGATGATTGCCGCGACGATGGCCGAAGGGTCGGCGCGGCGCGGCGCGTTCGCGCGTGCCTTGCTGCGGGATGCCTACGCGTCGATGCGTGCGGTTGGCGCCATTGACGAGGCCGACGCCTCCCGCCTCGAGTCGCTTGGCGTGAACCCCGCGTGCCTGCAGGTGACCGGCGACACGCGCTACGATCAGGTGTGGGCGCGCGCCCAGGGCGCGGACCGCGCCTCGCCGTTCGTTGCCCCGCTGGTGTCGCCGCGGCCCACGCTCGTGGCCGGCTCCACTTGGCCGAGCGATGAACAGGTGCTCGAGGATGCCTGGCGCGAGGTGAGGGCGCAGGTACCGGCGGCCCGGCTCGTCATTGCCCCGCACGAAACCACGGAGGCGCATCTCGCCGCCATCGAGGCGTGGACGGCGCGGGCAGGACTGCGCTCGGCAAGACTCGGCGCACCCGATGGCGGCGACGCGGACGTCGTCGTCGTGGACCGGGTGGGCGTGCTGGGCGACCTCTATGCGCTGGCCGATGTCGCCTACGTGGGCGGCGGGTTCCATTCTGCCGGCCTGCATTCCGTGATCGAGCCGGCCGCGTTCGGCGCCCCCGTGCTGTTCGGTCCGCGGTGCACCGACAGCCGCGATGCCGGCCTCCTCATCGAAGCACAGGGCGGTCGCACCGCCGCGAACGCGCAGGAACTCGGTGAGTCCCTCATCCGGTGGCTCGCGAACGCGACCGCGCGCGCCGACGCCGGAGAGCGCGCGCGTGAAATGGTGCGCGCCGGAATTGGCGCTGCCGAGCGATCGTTTGCGCTGGTCGAAGCGCTGTTGTAGCAGAGAGACAACAGAAAGACAACAGAGAGACAACAGAGAGACAACAGAGGCCGGAGCGGTTCGCGGACGGTGCAGAGGGCTGACGCTGGGTCACTTCACCACGGATCTGGCCTTTCTCACCACGGAGCACACGGAGAACTGCTGAGGGCCACGGAGTAATACAACGTCTTGGGGGAACTGCGAGCGCCACGCAGAAGCTTGCATGGCGTAATGTCTTTAACCCTGGGTTTTGTGGTACTCCGTGGCCCTCAGCAGTTCTCCGTGTGCTCCGTGGTGAAGAAGGACAGTTCGGCGCAACAATCCCGGCCTTCTACCGAAGATGCTGCCGGAGCCTCAGTCTATTTGCGCAGACCCTTCGGCGTCCACGCCACGCTGAACCCGATGCCGTTGCCCGAGCCCAGGTAGTCGCTCCCGCCGGCGGTCGCGGCCACGCGCAGCGCCACCTGGTCGGTCAGCTGCACGCTGCCGCCGAGGTCCACCGCGACATTGAGCTTGCCGTCGGCCTCACCGGCCTTGCAGTCGTTGCAGCGGTCCAGCGAGAGCCGTGGGTGCGCGAACGGGGTGACGCTGATGCCGTTCTCGAGCAGGAAGCGGTGCCCCACCGAGGCGCCCAACGGAATTCGCACCACGTTGTGGCCGTCCACGCCCGAGAAGCCGAGCCCGGCGGTCAACGCCACGTCGAACGGGAACTCGGTGTTGGCGCGCGTCAGTTGGCGGGCGGCGTGGCCGCCGAGCACGAGTCGCGACGAGGCGTTGCCATCGGGGTCGGCGAGTCCGGCATCAATGCCAACCTGCCAGAGCGGTGAGACCGCCTCGCGCCACTGGAACAGGAGCGTGGTGCCCGCCCGACCACCATCGGCGGCGGCAAAGTTGTACTCGCGCTCCACGAGCGTCGGCAGCTGGAACGAGGGATACGTATACGACTGCGCGCCAGAAACGGCGGGGACGAAAAGGACGGCAAACAGAAGGCGATTCACGAATCGGTTCTCCGACTGGGGACAGGTGATTCCTACCCCAGACGAACGCGAAAGGCTCCGGTCACGGGGTGCGCGGCTGGCACTGGTGCAGAACGCTGGGCTCTTTCACCACGGAGCACACGGAGAAAAAGCGGAGGGCCACGGAGTAGGCCCTCAGGCAGTTCTCCGTGTGCTCCGTGGTGAAGAAGGCCCACGTGGCGCGCCAAAGCTAGCGCCTGAACTGATACGCCAGCTTCACGAAGAACGCGTCGTCACTGCGCCGCAGGTCCGAGAACCCATCGGCCCCTGGCGCTACTCTCCCTGAACCGTAGCCGAAAAAGGCGACGGTGCCGGGCGTCGGCTGGTACGACGCCAGCCAGTCCATGCGCAGGCGGCTGGACGCAGTCGGCACACTTCGCGTCTGGTTCACCCACAGCGTGCGGCCGTCGTCCGCTGCGCGCAGCGCGTCGCGTCGCTCGGAGCGATACTCGCCCACGACGCGCACGAACATCACGCGCGTGATTTGGTACTCCGCCTTCACGCGGGGGATCAGCGTGCGCGCGTACTCCGACCCGTCAAGCCGCCGCGTGATGCGCGACGAGGCCAGCGTTGCGTCGACGCGCGCAGCGCTCGTCGGACGCAGCGTGAGGGAGCCGGATATCCGGAGGTCCGTCCCGCGCGATCCCTCGGCAAAGATGGGCGACGTCGTGCGCTGCACCGAGAGCGAGGCATTGACGCGCTGCAGCACGGGCGACGAGATGGTGGCGCCGACGTCCGCCAGCCCGGACTGCCAGCTGGCCGGACGGTAGAGGAGCGCGGTGGAACCGGAATCAATCGTATACCGCGCGTAGGCCGCGGGATCGACGAAGAAGAACTGGCGTCCCGTCTGCGTGGTGATGTTCCAGCCGCCGCGGAGGCGCACCATCAGCGAGATGTTCTCCTTGCCCTCGAGCGGTGCGCTCGAGAGCGCCCCGCCTGATCGCCAGATGCGCGTGGGCCCGAAGAAGGTCGTCACGCTCTCGAGCATCGCGCCCGGGGCGCCATACCACGAGAGGCGGTTGAACCAGCGCCAGCTTGTGACATTGGTGCGCGGCACGAAGCCCGCCTGGCTCTGGAACTCACGGCCGATGTCGGTCCACTGGAAGTTGTATCCCCAGTGCCGGCCCGTGCGGTCATGCTCGACCTTCCAGATGGCGCCCTGCTGCGCGGAGCCCGCCGCGTTGCGCGTGGCCGCCGTGCCGAGCTGGCCCTCGAAGTAGTACAGCTTGTGGTGCACCCATCGCAGGTCGGCGGCGACCACGCGGTTGTACGCGCCTTCGCGCTCCTTGTCCGTGACCGTGAGGCCGACGTTCGAGCCGGCGCCGAGGTCGCGCCGCAGGCGGCCGATCTGGAACTGCGCGTTTCCCGCTCGCTGATGGTCCTGGGCGCTGAGCAGCGCGACGCTGTAGGCGCCGAGCTTGCCCGTTACCTTGCCGCCCACCGACGGGTCTACGAGCTGGCGCGTGTAGACCAGCTGGTTGGGCGTGGCGAACAGCTCGATCCCCTCGAGGAAGAACGGGCGCTTCTCGGGGATGAAGAGCGCGAATCGCTCGTTGAGCGTCACGAGCCCGGCGTCGCTCTCCACCTGGCTGAAGTCCGGGTTGAACGTCGCGTCGAGCGAGAGCTGCGTGAAGCCGAGCCGCACGTTGGCGCCCGCGGTCATGATGGTATTCCCGCGTGTGAAGTCCCCGGCCGCGTCGCGCGCGCCCGCCTGCGTGGCCGTCACGAACGGCTGTACCTCGGTGACCACGCCGCGTTCGAGGTCATGCAGCCCGGTGAGTGTGCCACCTTGCGCGATGAAGCTCGCGCCGGCGCGCCGCACGTCGGTCCACGTATCCTCGTAGCCCGTGGAGGGCGAGAAGCGATGGGCGTTGAAGCCCCACGCTTGCTCGCCCGTCCCTGGCAGGCGCAGGCTCTTGAACGGAATGCGGAGTTCCACTTCGTAACCCTGCGCCGTGAGGCGGCCGCGCGACTGGTAGTAGAAGTCGGGATTGTAGTCGATGTTCCCGCCGAACATCCGCGTCGCGCTCGACGCGCCCTCCGTGCGCACGCCGTCGAGTTGCACCCCCAGCGCGTTGACGCCGAACATGAAGGCGCGGCGACGGTCGTTGAACGTATCCAGGTACAGAATGATGCGGTCGTCGTTGTCGATCTTGTCGCGGTCGGCGCGCGTGGCGCGCAGCGACGCGACGTCGGCGGTGAAGGCGCGGATCCCCACCATCAGCGCGTCCGGCGCATACCAGACCAGCACCTCGGTCTTCTCCTGTGCGGGGCGGCTGTCGGACGGCAGGTACTGCCGGAAGCCGTCGAGGAGCGTCGCCTGCCCCCAGACCGGCTCATCGAGCGTGCCGTCCACGGTGATGCGCGCGTCGAGCCGCGGAATGGCAACGGACCGCGCTGCGGTTTGCGCCTGGGCGACCGCGCTGAGGGCAACGCTGAGAACAAGTGCGATATGGCGCATTGGGAGAAACCTATTCGGTAGTCGCGCGTGATCCTATCTCGACGCGTGCGCGGGGCTCTGAGAACTACAACCGCCTTGCCGCGGATTACACGGAGCTGAGCGGATTCACGCGGATACTGCCTTGAGGAAACCCCAAAGGCACGATCCGCGTGATCCGCCCTCATCCGCGTAATCCGCGGCAAAGTAGTTCACCCCTTCCCCGTCCCCAGGCAAAACAGAAGGCCACCCCAAGCAAGAGTGGCCCCCACAGACGACGTGCGCACCTACGCTAAATCGCCGTCGCCTTCTCGGTGACCACCCGCACGTTGTCATCCACCACCTGCACGAAGCCGCCCGACACCGTGAACCGCGCGTTCGTCGCGCCATTCACGCGCAGCGTTCCCTGCCCCAACACCGTGATCATCGGCGCGTGGCTCGGCAGGATACCCACCTCGCCGTCGAACGCGGGCGCTACCACGGACGACGCTTCCCCTTCGAAGAGCGTCGCCTCCGGCGAGACCACCGAGACCTTGAGCATGGATCAGGCCTGGAGCTTCTTGGCGTTTTCCACCACGTCCTCGATCGGGCCGGCCATGAAGAAGGCCTGCTCCGGGAGGTGGTCGAACTCGCCCGCACACAGGCGCTCGAACGACGAGATCGTCTCGTCGATTTTGCAGTACTTGCCGGAGATGCCCGTGAACTGTTCCGCCACCGCGAACGGCTGCGACATGAAGCGCTGGATGCGGCGGGCCCGGCCGACGATCTTCTTGTCGTCTTCCGAGAGCTCGTCCATGCCGAGGATCGCGATGATGTCCTGCAGTTCCTTGTACCGCTGCAGGATGCGCTGCACCTCGGTGGCCGCCTTGTAGTGGCGCTCGCCGATGAACTGCGGATCCAGAATGCGCGAGCCCGACGCGAGCGGGTCCACCGCGGGGTAGATGCCCAGCTCCGTGATGGCGCGCGAGAGCACGACCGTGGCGTCGAGGTGCGCAAACGCCGTCGCCGGCGCCGGGTCGGTGATGTCGTCGGCCGGCACGTAGATGGCCTGCACCGACGTGATCGACCCGTCA
>PNKL01000104.1 GCA_013822425.1 Gemmatimonas sp. | reverse complement strand
CATGAGTTCGAGAGCCGAACCGTAGTCCGCCCGCTGGAGGAACGGCATCGCCTCGCGCCGAATGTCACCGGCGCGCGAGTCGGTGATGAAGCCCTCCACCCCGTTGCCGGTCTGGATGCTGATCTGCCCGCGGCCGTTGGAACTCGTCTCCTTGGGAACAACGAGGATCACGAGGCCGGTGTTCCGTCGCCGGTCGCCCACCTCGGCGGCCGCCCCCACCTTCCACGCGCGGCCAATCTGCAGCGCCACGTCGCCGACGTTGCGGTCGCCGATGTCGGCCAGCGTCACGACGACGACCTCGCCGCCCGACTTGGCGTACACTTCCCCGATGATGCGCTCAATGCGAGTGGCTCGCTCGGCGCCAATGACGCCCGCGAAGTCGTTCACATAGCCGCGCGGCGCCGGGATCTGTGGATCCTGCGCCAGCAGCGTCGTCACCAACAGGGCGGTTTGCACCGCCAGGAGCATCCGGTCTCTCCAGTGGGGGATGGCGTCAGGTCACGACGCCTTTCTGCCATACGGAACACGCACCGGGAAAGTTACGTTCCCGAAGACCCGAAAGGGGGGATTGCCAAGGGGCCGCACCCACAATAGAGAGCGTAGCCCCTCCTCCTCGTGCCCCTGAGGACCACGCGACGTTCGCTATCGCTCATCGGCGGAACGGGTCACCACAACAATGGCTCCATAGGAAACCCGCGATCCAAACCTGAGCGCGGCGTCCGGAGGGCTCACGAACGCGATGAAGTAGATATCGCGCGGGTTCACAAACGGTACCCCGGCGGTGACCACACCGTCAATGACGTATGTGAGGCACTGTCTCGTCCGAGCAAGCGAGGCGCAGCCTCCCGGACGCGTGGGCAGCAGCACGCCGGGCACGCCAGTGCGCCGAATCAGGTCATGCAAGTCGAGGGCGGATTCCCGCTTGGCGAATACTTCGGACGGCTCAACCACCTTCCACCCCGAGCGGTGTGCTTCCGCAAGGGCGGTCCGGCCTGGGCTCTCGAAGCGTCTTCCCTCAATTCGGACCGCCTCCACCTCGACCGCGCCACCGGAGACTTCGAATACTAGCGAGTCGGGAAGGGAGTCCGCGGCGAGCAACTGTGATGTGACCGGCACCATGCCCATCTTCCTCACATGAAACTGCACCGCCTTGACCCGGCTGGGGAGCGCCAGGCGAAACTGTCCTGCGGAGTCCGACACGGCCTCGACGATCACGGCCCCGGCTTGGTCCCTTCCCTGCACCGAGGCACCCGCGATTGGGAGGGAGTCCTTGGCCGTCCGCACCACGCCGGCCACCGTACGTCCTTCCTGGGCCACCGCGGAAGCCGCAATGAGGGCACTCGCTACGACAGCGCCGAATGCACGGATCATGGAACGCCGCTAGCGGCCGGGCGTTGGGTTTGGCCGGTCTTCCGGCGAACTCCCCGACCCTCCGCCGAGAAGATCGACGCTCAAGAACATGGTGTAAAGAGCAGCCGCGACGCCGGCCACGAGGAATGTGGTGCGCTTCCGGTCAAGAACGCGACGTTCGACCATTGACACCACGGACACAGGAATCGCAAGCACCTCGCCGGACCAGACTTTGTCCGAACCCCGCCGGTCACGAACCCGGCTTACGTTCACGGCCAGCGTGTCTTCCGTCCAGGCACTCAACACGCCCTCGACGGTCCCGATGCTCGGACCGAGCATTCCCGCGAGGTCAGCGGTGCCGCGATCGGTCAGGTGCACGGCTATCCGCGTCCCGGGTACCGGCCTCCCCGCGCCGAGCGGAACGTTCTGGTAGCACCCCGCAATCGAGAGCAGCGCTGGTAGAGCCGCCATCGCGAAACCGAGTGACCTGTACCGCCGCATGGAGCCTCCCGAAAGGACCGACGGCCGGGCGATTGCCCGACCGTCGGTACAATATAGCGTGAACGAACGGACTTCAGTAGCCGTACGTTCCCTTCGCCGCGCCGCCAACCTGGCCAACACCACCCCGAGTGTAGAGCGGAAGACCGAGCGTTTCGAGTTCGCGAGCGGGAGCAGGGTAATGCACCAGTGTCCCCTCGACCAGGTCACCCCAGCCGCGACCGTTGTAATACCAACCGCCGAAATACTGCGTCTCCAGCCGCTTCTCGTACTTCATGGCTTCGAGCAGGCTGCCACAGGTGCCATTGGGAAGCTTCGGCACACAGGCGCTTCCTGAAACACCATTCACATCGGCCGCCGGCAACCCGGCCGCGGCACGCGACGCATTGATGATGGGCAGCGCCGACGCGGGCTGATTGCTTCGGATGTAGCCTTCCGCTTGCAGGAAGTCGAGTTCCGCCTTCGGGAGCACCGTCATTGGTCCAAGGTAGCCGCCCGAATAGAACGCCTGGTAGCGATTGTTCCTGTAGTACGACCAACGCCACGTGCCGCGGTCCGAGCGGGCGTGGCCGCCCGTGCCGTTCCACGCGATGTAACGGCCATTGTTCGCTCCACCCGCGGACTGCTCTGCCTGCGAGCAACCCCGGGGCCACCGGTTGTCCGGCGTACACAGGATAAATGGTGACCGGCTCGTCAGCGGCGTCGCCAGCCACGCTTGGAAGTTGCCCGACGTGTCGGCCATTCCGGTGTAGAAGTAGTTGATCTGGTTCCAGGCGCCGTAGAAGGAGTAGATCTCCTGCATCCCGAAGTACCAGTTGTTGTAGTCGGACGTCACCTTGAAGTCGGCGGTGATGCCCGCCTGGGCGTCGGCGATCACCGACGTCCACGTGACCGCCGCGCGCTCGGTCGGCGTCCGCGCAACGTTCGCACGGTAGTACGCCTTGTAGCTCCGCACGAGCTTGATGAAATCGGCGCTGCTGAGCGCCTGCCCGTTGATCCAAGTGGCCGGCAGAGTGAACGACGTCGAGGTGGCAATGGCGATGGCCTGATCCAACTTGGCCAGCGCCGCCGTCATCCCATCCTGATAACTGACAAACTTGACCGTGGCGATGTCGGTCTTCTCGTCGACCACGAGCACCGAGTCATAGACCATCGCCAGATGACCGAGCGACAAGCCCTGCACGAGCCTGGCAAACGCACGCGCCCGGTTGTCGGCCGCGGCCGAGCCAAGGCTCATGCCTGCGTCGATCTGGCTGATGCCATCTGAGGCTGCGCGAATCGCCTTGTAGGCCTGCGACCAGGAATAATAGTACTGCGAGGCGAACTGGTCGGACACGCGGTTGTTTGGCGCGGTGCGCGGAATCGCAGAGCGCTCGATCATGCCAAAGTTCGCCGCCATGGGCGAATGCTCAAACGACATGGCGCTCGTCTGCGCGGCGATATTGGAGTAGTACGTCGGCGCGTAGAAGAAGCTCAGGTAGGAGTCGCCGATAAGCTTCTCCACGTCGGCCGGCTTCGCGAGCACACGGGATGTTTCGGGGGAGTTGACGTTCGTCACCTCCAATTCCGAGCCACACCCCGTAACCAGGACCGCCAGGGCGATCCCTCCGACCCACCGTAGATACAGTCGATTCATAATATCAGTCTCCGTTCAGTCGACAGTGTCGGCTGATGTCAGAAAGAGGTCGAGAGCGAGATCGTCCACGTACGCGGATTGGGGAACACGAAGGCGTCGACGCCATTGATGACAGCCGAGCCTGCCCTGCCGCCGGAGCGGCCGGTTTCTGGGTCGAAGCCCTTGTAGTCGGTGATCGTCAGGAGGTTGCGGCCGAGGAGGTTGACCGTCCAGTCACCGCCGACCCACGTGAGGTTCTTGAAGCGATACGCGACCGACAGTTCACGCAGCTTGGCGAAGCTCGCATCTTCGACGAAGGCGCTGTTCGGCTGCAGTACGTTGTACAGGCCAGGCGTGCCGTAGTAACCGATGGGCTTCTTGCGCTCGTCCGGCTTCCCAGCCTGATCCTGCTCTGCGGAATAGTTCTCGAAGTACGACCAGTGCAGGCCGAGGTTGTACAGATTCTGCCCGATCGACGCGTCGACGAGCGCATACACGCTGAACGCCTTCCACGTCACCGTGTTCGCGATGCCGAACCGATAGCGCGGAAGCGTGTTGCCGAGCGGCACGTATGTGGCGCCACTCGAATCCTGCGCCGTGAACGGCGTGCCCCAGGTCAGCTGGCCAACTCGGCCAGCGGCCGGCGCCAGCGTGGGACCCAACGTCCCCCACAACTTCTTCGAAATGCCATCGCGCCACGTGTTCCCGGCGCCAACCCAGACGAGGTAGCCGTCATCGTTGCGCTGGAACTCGTTCCCGCAGGTCCCCTGCAGGTTCGCGGGCAGGTCCGAGCACTGCTTGGCAAAACGGGTGCCGTAAATCGTGCCGATGCGCTCACCCTTGCGCGCGTAGAACATGGCGTCCGCGCCCTGCTGCCCCGGACCGTACTGGTAGGCAGGAATGTTGAGCGCCGTGATGCGCGAGAAGCTCTGGTCCCACTGCCCGGTGAATGTCCACGAGAAGTCCTGCTTCGTGATCAGCGGGAGGCTCAGCTGCACCTCGTAGCCTTGCGTTTCGACGGTTCCCGCATTCCGCCACTGCTGCGTGAAACCGGCGGCGGCCGGCAGATTCGCCCGCACAAGCTGGTCGCGGATCTTCGTCTGGAAGCGCGAGACCGACAACGAATACTTGTCCAGCAGCTGGATGTCGGTGCCGAACTCCTGCTCCACGGACACCTGCACGCCCAGTTTCTTGTTGCCGAGCAGCACCGGGGAGACCTGACCGCCGGATACCGAATATGTCTCATACTGCGCGTCAAACGCCGGGCGGGTGCCCGCCGAGCCCACCGAGTAGCGGAGCTTCCAGTCGGTCACCGCCGGAAGCTTCGCCCACGGCTCCTCGCTGACGCGCCACGCGAACGAACCGCGGCCGAACGTCGCCCAGCGGTTGTCGGCGCCGAACAGGGATGACCCGTCCTGACGCACAAGCGCATCAACGATGTAGCGCTCCTTGTACTCCACGTTGGCGATGCCGAAGAAGCCGATCTGGCGAATGGAACTCCGCCCCGACCCCACGCCGAGGGTGGTCTGTGCCAGGTTCGAGCCGGTCTCGATACCACCGACGGCGAACTCACGTCCGTTGAAGCTGGCGTTGTTGAAGTCCTGCCGCTCGAACAGATAGCGCAGCGCGTAGCGGGTCCGCAGGTCAGTTCCGAAATTCTTGCGGAAGTTCGCCTGGAGGCTCGTGTTGATCGACGTCGAACCGTCGGCTGCGTCTGCGAGCGAGCCGTTGTTATTGCCCGACTGGCGCAGCGTACGGTAGCCCTTCTCCCGCACCGTTACGCTCCTGCTCAACGCACGGTCGAGCGAGAAGTTCGCCTCGACATCCATCCAGTCCGTCGGCAGGTACTTCACCGTCGTGCCGGCGAGGAACCGGTCACTGGTCTGGGTGTACTTGAGGTTTTCGAGATCGTACACCGGATTCGAGTTCTCGCCGTCGAGCGCGATGCGCACATAGCGCCGTCCGAGCGAGTCACGCGACAGCACGCTTACTCCAGCGGGCATACGCGTCAGCGTGAAGAAGGGGCCGCCGCCGTCGAACTGCTGACCGTCCGACTTCGCGCCGGTATACTGCGACCGAACGGAAAGGAACCAGTCATCACCGAATCCTTGGTCGACGTTCAGGCGGAGGCTGTTTCGGGAATACCCCTTGACGCCGAGAATCGTACCGCCCTGCTCATTGCGGTTGACCGAGGCGAAGTACGAAGTCTTGCCCGCACGTCCGGTCACTGAAAAATCGGTGTTTGCGAAGTTGCCGGTCTTGGAGACTTCGTCAATCGCGTTGAAGGTCTTTCCACCGGGCCACGCCTTGTCCTGAAAGGTCACCCAGGCACCGCCGATGAACGGCGCGACGGCCGGGGCCTGTACGACCGTGGTGGTGGAGTTGTTGACCTTCGCCAGTTCCTCATTGTAGTCGAAGGTGGTCGAGCAGGCCGCGTTCGCACAGAACTTCGAGCCGTCGGCGTTCAGCAGGAACGGGTGGTTCGCCGCCTTCTTGAACTGCCGCTCGATCCCGCTCTGGCCGTACTCCGTACGAACCGCAAAACGAGCGCCCTGCGACGAACTCTTGCCGGACTTGGTGGTGATCTGGATCACGCCCTTGCCCGCACGCGCGCCATAAAGCGACGATGCCGCCGCCCCCTTCACCACCTCGACGCTCTCGATGTCGAGCGGATTCAGGTCGCTCATCGATGCGTTCAGGATGATCCCGTCGACGATGATCAGCGGGCCCTGCCCTTCACCAGAAGCATCGAGCGACGTCGGGGCGCGAAGGATGATCTGGGGCGATGCGCCTGGACGGCCCGTTGCACTTACAATGTTTGCGCCTGGCACCTTTCCCGAAAGCTGTGAGAGCGGATTCGAGGACGGAACGGGAAGGTCCTCGGCTCTGATAGTCGTGACCGAGAAAGCCAGCTTCTTCTTCTCCGTCTCGCCCGCAACACCCGTGACCACCACCTCGCTCAACCGGCTGACGTCGCGCTCAAGCTGGAAGTCCGCAGTGTTCGCACCCGCCGTGAGCGTCACGACGCGAGAGGTTGGCTTGTAGCCCAGGAAACGCGCCGTCAGCGTCAGTTGCTGGCCGCGAATACGGGCAGCCGGTACCTGGAAAGTGTAGCGTCCACCCTCAGTTGCGGTGCCACCAACCTGAATCTCCCGGATGAAGACGCTGGCCCCTGCAAGGGGTTCCCCTGAAGCGGAGGTGACCCGGCCGGTGACCGTTGCGGTCCCCTGCGCGAGCACCGGTGATGGCGCTATCGCCAAAAGCAAGGCGACGAAAGCGCCTACAACTCGTTCCTTCGTACCAGGAAGCATGGCTGTTCCTCACGATGGGTGGGGGTCGAAAACAAGAACCAAGGGCCACGAACAATCTCTACAGAATACCCCTTCCATGCGTCCGGCGTCACAAGGACTCTCGTGAAAGGGCTACCAGTACGCCGCTCAGTCTATTTGACAGGGGGCCAGCATACAAGGCCCGGAGAATGCCTCCTCCGACGGTGGCCACAGCCGCATCCCCCTCCCGGCCCCCCCCCCCCGCCGAGGCGGTAGGCGAGGAATCGGCGTTCCGATGTGCCTCGGAGTGGGGTTGGTCGCTGGAGCGGTCCGGCCGGAGCCAGTGCGTAAGGGGAACGATGACCGCATTCCCAACAGGCGGAGCCCCCACCACGCAGCAGAAACTCTGCAAGCCAAACGGCGGCGCAAGTCGGCGTCTTGTTCGGGCATCTATGTAGATTGAACCAGCATCTCCCCCAGTCGGGTTCTGCCACCCACTCAGCTGCCACGCGACTCGGTCTCTCTGGCTGCATGAACTCTCGCGAGCGCACCATGCGCCCCCTGCTCACGGCGTTTCTCGTGGCCGTGTCACCTACGCTGGCCACCGCGCAGGCGGTGAACAGACTTCCGCCCGCCGCCGATTCAGCCTTCCGCGAGGCCCGGCGCCTGCTCG
>PNKL01000103.1 GCA_013822425.1 Gemmatimonas sp. | reverse complement strand
GGTTCCGCCACGCGCCGCCGGCGTAGGCGACGCCCACGGTGAGCCAGAGCGCCATCGGGAGGTGCAGTGCCGCCAACTGCTCGGTGTGCCCTCCCCGCATGAACGGCAGGAGGTTCATCGCCAGCGCGCCCACGACGAAGAACGCCGACAGCCCGATCCGCGTGGCGGTGTCTGCGCCGCGCTTCCACACGAAGAATGCGGTGAGGAAGGGGAGCACGAGAAACGTGAGGTTGCGGAAGTAGAACGACTCGGCGGCCTTGTCGTCCATGCTCATTCCGAACAACTGGGGGAGCTTCACCGCCGCCCCGGCTGCCAGCGCGAGCGCGACGGCCACGGCGACCTCGCGGCGCCAGTCGGTGCCGCCCTTGTCGGCGTCCGCCACGACGAGCCGCTTCCAGAGCCGCTCCGAATGCTCTCGCGCGAACTCGCGTGAGAGCCCGTCGAGCTGGCCGAGCCGCTGCACCCCGATGAGGAACGCCTCCTCGTCGCTCAGCCCCGACGCCTTGAGGTCGGCCACCTGGCTGCGCAGGTGGTCCTCGAGTTCACTTGCGTCCGCCGCATCTATGGCCCTGCGCCGGCCGACGTACGAACGCCATTCGCTGATCTGTTCTTCAAGCACGGGGATGCCTCCTGCGTAACGCCTTCGGGTTCGTTGCGGCGCGCGCTACATCGAGTTGAACGGGGTGGCGCGGAGTGCCTTGTTCACGGTCTGCCATTGCCGCTTCAGGATCGCCAGTTCCCCGGCGCCCGCCTTGGTCAACTGGTAGTACTTGCGTCGCCGTCCGGTCTCGGATTCGCCCCAACTGGATTTCACGAGGGCATCGCGCTCCAGGCGATGGAGCACCGGGTACAGCATGCCGTCCGTCCACTGCAGTTCCCCGCCGGAGAGTTCCGCGACGCGCTTGATGATGGCGTAGCCGTAGCTCTCGCCCTCCGCGAGGATGGCGAGCACCAGCGGCGTGGCCGAGGCGGCGACGAGGTCCTTGCCGATGTCCATCAGGGGCAGACAAACGGCAGAGAGGGCAGAAACGGCAGGTACATAGAGCTAGTATACATTGTGGTTCTATGTATTGCAACCCTGCCCTCGCGTTCCGACGGTGCAGTCGCCGTCGGTCCAGTGGTGGGCACCGTACTCGGCATCGCCGGGCGCCTCGCCACGTGGAGCAAGAAACTCGGCCCGTGCTGGTACCCGATCCTCCGCGCGGTGCTGGCCCTTCCGCGTCCTGGGTCGGCGGTAAGTCGTTTCGGCCTTTCGGGCGAGTAGCAGCGAGCCCGTGGCCGAGCCGGCGCCGATGAGCATGA
The DNA here is from genome assembly GCA_013822425.1 of Gemmatimonas sp. Taxonomy (GTDB): domain Bacteria; phylum Gemmatimonadota; class Gemmatimonadetes; order Gemmatimonadales; family Gemmatimonadaceae; genus PNKL01. The sequence goes on along the minus strand of PNKL01000103.1, from coordinate 6,333 downwards.
ACGGCGCTGCGATGAAGGCGGTGAGCTGCGCGAGGCTCGCATCGGGGCGGCTGAGGTGCGCCAGCCCGACGAGCACGAGGAACGACGGAAAGAGGGCAAGCATCAGTCCGCCAAGCGCGCCCCAGGCGGCGACGCGGGGGAACGACAGGTCGTCGAATCGGCGACGACGGCCGGCGATGCCAAGCACTATGGAGTAGAAGATCCCGCCGAAGAAACCTGGAACCGCCAGCGCGGGAAGCGGGGCATCGAAGATCTCAAAGAACAGGTGCCACGGCAGGAACGGGAGGGCGATGCTGGCCACGCCGATCACGAGGCCCGTCAGCGCCCAACCAAACGCCCAGGTGAGGCCCATGCCGATGGCACCGCGGACGCGTCTCAGCCACTTCATGCCTGGAACCTCCTCACTCACTTGGTGCCGCCAGTACCACCCACACTTTACTTTGCATGACAAAGTACACTGACTCTTCACCGACAGCAACCTTGGAGTGTCGATGACACCGCATGACTGGATACGGCGCGCGGCACCAAATGTGACGGCGACTCGATAACGGTCGGACTCCGCTTCGGCGTCTGGCAGAAAGCAAAGTGGCGCTCCAGCCGAAGCCGAAGCGCCACTCCCCTGCCTCCCGGCCACCCTGCACTTCAGGTCAGGTCGAAGCGGTCCGCGTTCATCACCTTGGTCCATGCCGCCACGAAGTCCTGCACGAACTTCACCTTCGCGTCGTCCTGCGCGTAGACCTCCGCGAGGGCGCGAAGCTGCGAGTTCGACCCGAAGATGAGGTCCACGCGCGTGGCAGTCCACTTCACGTCGCCAGTCGCGCGGTCACGCCCCTCGAACACCTCGGCGGCCGCTGACGTCGGCTTCCACGTGGTCCCGATGTCGAGCAGGTTCACGAAGAAGTCATTCGTGAGCGTCTCCGGACGGCTGGTGAAGACGCCGTGCTTTGACGCCCCGTAGTTGGCGTTCAGCGCGCGCATCCCGCCCACGAGCACCGTCATCTCGGGCGCGGTCAGCGTGAGCAACTGCGCCTTGTCCACCAGCAGCTCCTCGGCGCTCACCGTATACGCGGCCTTCTGATAGTTGCGGAAGCCGTCGGCGATGGGCTCGAGCACTGCGAACGAATCCACGTCCGTCTGCTCCTGCGACGCATCCGTGCGTCCGGGCGTGAACGGCACCGCGATCTTGACCCCGGCCTTCGCGGCCGCGGCTTCTACTGCGGCGCACCCACCGAGCACGATGAGGTCGGCCAAGGAGACCTTCTTGCCGCCCTTCTGCGCGCCGTTGAACTCCTGCTGGATCTTCGTGAACACCTCGAGCGCCTTCGCGAGCTTGGCGGGCTGGTTCACTGCCCAGTCCTTCTGCGGCGCCAGGCGGATGCGCGCACCGTTCGCCCCGCCGCGCTTGTCCGAGCCGCGAAAGGTCGAAGCCGACGCCCACGCGGTCGCCACGAGCTGCGAAATGGACAGCCCCGCGCCGAGCAGCTTTGCCTTGAGCGCGGCGATGTCCTTGGCGTCCACGAGCGGATGATCCACCGCCGGAACGACATCCTGCCAGATGAGCTCTTCCTTGGGAACCAGCGCGCCGAGGTAGCGGGCGCGCGGGCCCATGTCGCGGTGCGTCAGCTTGAACCAGGCGCGCGCGAAGGCATCGGCGAACTGGTCCGGGTGCTTGTGGAAGCGCTTGGAGATCTCGCAGTAGATGGGATCCACGCGCATCGCCATGTCGGCCGTGGTCATCATCGGCGCATGGCGCTGCGACGGATCGTGCGCGTCGGGGACGAGCGTCCTAGCGGCGGGATCCGTGGGCGTCCACTGGTGCGCGCCGGCCGGGCTTTTGGTCAACTCCCACTCGTATCCGAACAGCATGTCAAAGTAGCCATTGTCCCACGTGGTGGGGTTTGGCGTCCACGCTCCTTCGATGCCGCTCGTCGTCGTGTCGATGCCTTTGCCGGTGCCGAAGGCGTTCTTCCAGCCGAGTCCTTGTTCCTCGATCGGCGCGCCTTCGGGCTCGGGTCCCAACAGCTTGGGGTCTCCCGCGCCGTGCGCCTTGCCGAACGTGTGGCCGCCGGCGGTAAGCGCGACCGTCTCTTCGTCGTTCATCGCCATGCGGGCGAAGGTCTCGCGGATGTCGCGTGCCGAGGCGAGCGGGTCGGGATTGCCGTTCGGCCCCTCGGGGTTCACGTAGATGAGCCCCATCTGCACGGCCGCGAGCGGATTCTCGAGTTCGCGGTCACCCTCGTAGCGCTCATCGCCAAGCCACTGTGCCTCTGCCCCCCAGTAGATGTCCTCGTCGGGCTCAAAGACGTCCACGCGGCCGCCGCCGAAGCCGAAGGGCTGGAGTCCCATGGATTCGATGGCGCAGTTGCCGGCGAAGATCATCAGGTCAGCCCACGAGATCTTGTTGCCGTACTTCTGCTTGATGGGCCAGAGCAGTCGGCGCGCCTTGTCGAGACTGACGTTGTCGGGCCAGCTGTTGAGCGGGGCGAAGCGCTGTGTGCCTGAGCCGGCGCCACCGCGCCCGTCGCCGGTGCGGTAGGTGCCGGCGCTGTGCCACGCCATTCTAATGAAGAGCGGGCCATAATGTCCCCAGTCGGCCGGCCACCAGTCCTGCGAGGTGGTCATCAGCGCGAAGAGGTCCTTCTTGAGCGCTTCGAGGTCGAGCTTCCTGAACTCTTCGGCGTAGTGGAATTCCGGCCCCATCGGGTTGGAGAGGGACGAATGTTGGTGGAGGATGCCGAGGTTGAGCTGGCTGGGCCACCAGTCGCGGTTGGTCCGACTTCCGGCGGCCTTGGTGGTGCTCCCACCGTGCCGCACCGGGCACTCGCCTCCGGTCTTGCGCGCGTCGTCTTCCATAGGAATGCTCCGAACGTATCTGTGTTGATGGTACTGCGGGCTCACGAGCCGAACGCTCGCTGCGGGAACGAGGGTCCTGCGGCGACGGTGGCCCGCCGACCCTGTAAGATACGTCCAGCACGGACGCGCCGCGCCACCGTGCGTCCGGTTCGCGGACCGATCGCTGCGGTGCGGGTACGAAAGGGAGGTCCACGCCCTCGGCGTCGAGCCGAGGGGAGGCGCGCGCTACCCTGGAGGGTGCGGGTGTCCCCTCAGCTCAACAAGCGAACGGCGGGGATCGCCGATCGCATGACACTGGGCGCAGCGCTCCACCGCGCGGCTCTGGCCGTGGGCGGCGAGCGCACGATGTCCACGATGAGATCGCGCGTCGTTTCGAGGCGCAGGTGCGTCGAGCCGGGATACTCGACGAACGCCAGGGCGTGACTGCAGCGCATGCGAGCGCTCGGGAGAGGAGTCGCTCAAAGCTACTCCCTCCTGCGGCGTCCAGCCTGCCGTGCATCCGGGGCTCGCGGCGACACCGCGTCCTCAATGCCCGTCGCACACGCGAACGTGCCTTGGCGTAATCGCGCTCCACGTCCCGGAGCGCTATATTCGTCATCCCGCTGCTTGCCGCACAGACCACGCGCGACAGTGTGGTCACCGCCTCCGCGACGCGGACGGCGCGGCTGCCCGCCGATCGGGCGTCCCTGCTCGTGAGCGTCGAGGGCACGGCGGAGACGGCTCGCGAGGCCGTCGCGCGGGCGGAAGCCAAGGCGGCGACCGTCAGCGAGGCCCTGCGGCGTGTCAGTGGCGGCGCCGAGGTTGGCCGGCCGATGGCGTTCTCTGTTGCACCAACCGCCACGATGCGCTCTTTCCCGTCGGCGCCCGCCGGACCGCTTCACGACCACGCGCGGTCCGTTCGACCTCAAGGTGCACCGTGACTGGTCACCGCGCGGCGCCGACCGCATCTACTGGCTCGTCAACAACCGGTACTACGACGGCGTGCGCTTCTTCCGCGTCGTGCCCGACTTCGTGGTGCAGTTCGGCATGAACGGCGACCCTGCCGTTCAGCGCGCCTTCAAGGACCGACGCATTCCGGACGACACCGCGAAACGCGGCAACGTGCGCGGCACGCTCTCGTTCGCGATGGCCGGCGCCAACACGCGCACCACGCAGCTGTTCATCAACCTGAGGGACAACCAGCGCCTCGACCCGCTGGGCTTCAGCGTCGTGGCGCAGGTCGTGGCGGGCATGAAGGTGGTGGATTCGCTGTACCAAGGGTACGGTGACGGCGCGCCACGCGGGAAAGGACCGAACCAGGAGACGATCGCCAAGGAAGGCGAGGCGTACCTCGCGCGCGAATTCCCGAAGCTCGACAAGGTTCTCTCGGCACGCGTCGTCAAGCGGTGGTCGAGGTAGCAAGCAGGCCTTTTTCACCACGGAGCACACGGAACGGCGGAGGGCCACGGCAACTTCTCCCGGGAACAACGCGCGCCACGCTGAGAATCGCGTGGCGCACTGTCGTTAACCCCGGTAGCCGCAGTACTCCGTGGCCCTCAGCCGTTCTCCGTGCGCTCCGTGGTAAAGAAGGCCAGCGTCGCGCTCACCGCGCGAAGAACTCCTTCGCCACGCGCTCCGACTGCTCCTCGCTCAGCTGCGCCAGCTCGCCGCGGTACAGCGCGTCATCTGCGGCGGTCCCCGTGGCGGCATCGCCCAGCATCCCCTTCATCACGCTGCGAAACTTGTCGATGTCCTCCTCGAACAGCGCCACGGCCGCCTTGCCGATCTTGAGCTGCGGCACCTCGACGTCCAGCCTCTCCGCGTCAAGGATGCAGACCCAGTTCTTCTGGTAGGGGGTCATTTCGAGCGCGTCGCAGTCCTCCGCCAGCAGGGCGTTGGTCCTGGTGACCCGTCCGCTGAGCGGGGCGTTGAACTGCAGGCGGCGCTTCTTCTGCCGCACCACGAACAGCGGCTGGCCGACCTTCACCGTCATCCCGACCGGCGGGAACTCGATGGCGTCCACGGGGCCGAACAGCTTCTTGGCGAAGTCGTCCATGCCGATCTTCGCCGAGCCGTCCTGCGCGAGCTGCGCCCAGCAATGGCCGGCCGAAATGAACACGCCGCCGGGAATGGCGAACACGCCGCTCTTCACGCGGTCGGCCTCGGGGAGGTGCGTCACGTGCACGCTCGGCTTCAGCAACTTGGCGATGCGGTCCTGCCGGCGGATGAGCGTCTTCTTCACGAACGCGAGCAGCTCGTCCTCGGTGAACGGCTTCTGCACGTAGTCGGTGGCGCCGAACTTCATGCACTCCACCGCCGTCTCGACGGTGGCGAAGCCGGTGATGACGATGACGTCCACGTCCGGCCGCATGTGCTTGACCGCCTTCACGACGTCCACGCCGTCCATCGCCGGCATCTTGAGGTCGGTGAAGACGAAGTCGTAGTGGTGCGTCTGGATCAAGCCCAGCGCCTCCTGGCCTGTCTGCACCGTGTCCACGGCGTAGCCGTCGAGCACAAGGATCTTGCGGAACGAGTCGAGAATGATGTCCTCGTCGTCCACGCAGAGGATGCGCGCCACCGCGTCCTGGACCTCGGCCCGCTTCAGCGACGGGGCTTCGCGCGACACGTCCAGCCTGAGGCTGACGGCCAGCGCCTCCGCACGTTCGCGCCGCTGGGCCTTCTCGTGCAGTGACTTCGTGAGCGCGCGCACCCCCAGGTCGGCCAGAACGAAGAGCACGACGGAGACAAGCAGGATCAGGGGTACCATACGACGATTCCTCAATCAGGGTGACGTTCACATCCTGTCTGAACTGCATGGTGTCAGGTGCCGCAGGTCATACTGCAACTCCGAGGGGAGCACCCGGTACAGCCATCCCTCGAAATACGGATCGCGTTCCATTGTCGCGGGCGCCGATCGCAGCGCCTCATTCACCTCGACCACCCGGCCGGTCACCGGGCAGAGCACGCCATGCTCGGACCCGTCGGCCGCACGGATGGTGGCGCAACTGCTTCCCTGCACCAGTTCGTCGCCTTCTCTCTCCAGCGTAATCTCCTGCACGACGTCAATCGTCCGCAGGAAGAGATCGGTGACGCCCATGAGGACCGTCCCCGCGCGCTCGGTTGCGAGCCACGAGGCGTAGCCGAGCCGATAGTACTGCGCTGGCGGCGGCACCCAGGCGATGGTGTCGGGGCGCGCATCCTGCGCGGCTGCCACCGCCGCATCCAACAGCGCCTTGTACTTCAAGCCGCGGCGCACCGCCGTCAGGAGCTCGTCGGCCGTAAACGGCTTGGGCACGAAGTCGACGGCGCCCGCGTTCAGTGCCTTCACGGCGTTCTCCATCGTGGACATTCCCGTCGACATGATCACGGGGGTGCGGTCCTGCCGGCGGACGAGCCCGGCCAGAAAGCCGAAACCGTCCACGTCGGCCATCATCACGTCGCAGACGACCAGCCGGTACGACACCTGCGCCATGCGTGCGAGCCCGGCGGTGGCGCTCGCGA
>PNKL01000102.1 GCA_013822425.1 Gemmatimonas sp. | reverse complement strand
GTCTGGTCGCGGAAGCGGAGGGTCATCAGGGGCACCGCATGCCGGCCCACCTTCTGCGCGAGGAAGCGGCGCACCTCGCTCATCGCCTCGGCCGGCAACAGTCGCGCCAGGGGATGGTTGTCCACGAGGTTGTGCAGGCGCGGCAGGTCCTGCGTCGCCATCGCGTCACATAGGGAGTCCAGGTACGTGAGCATCGCTGCCTCCGTTTAATTCCTTAGACACACTCTGCTACTAATACGTTTACCCCGGATGCCGCGTTTGGTGTCACCGTTGTGTGGCGATCTGGTACCGGCCATTGCCGGGCCGGGGTGCTACCGGCCGATCAGGTCGAACCGCACGGACCGGTGGTTGCCACGCCGCTTGCGAGGCGCATACTGAAACAGTTGGGCGGGGCGTCCGCGCCCCTCGCTACGCCATTCGTCGGTGGGCGCCACGAGATAGGCCGCCTGCAGCGCCCGGCGGAAACTCGCCTTGTGCAGGTGCCGCCCAAGCAGCAGTTCGTAGGCCTGCTGCAGTTCGCTGAGCGTAAAGACGGCGGGCAGCAGCCGGAACGCCACCGGCGCCAGGTCCATGTGGAGCCGCAGGGTGTCCAGCGCCCCCTCGGCCATTGCCTTCTGGCGCGGCGCCAGCGCCGGCAACGCGTCCACCGCGTGCCACGCGCTCCCGCTGGGCACCACCACGGTCGGCCCCATGACGCCAATAAAGGGAACCGAGAGCGCTGCACCCGCCGGATGCCGCTTGGCAGACGTGGCGGCGCCGGACGCCAGCCAGGCGGCCGGATGGCCTGCGACATCGCGGGCCAATTCGCGCGCCGCCTGCTCCAGTCCTTCGCCTTCCGCGCTCCAGGCATATGGCAACACCGGCGTGCCACCCGCCGACTTCGTCACGAGGACATGCAGCCGCCCATGGCGGGCGGAGCAAAGCACGAGATCGATGGTGGCGGCGCCGCGACGGCGCGTTTTCGGGGCGGACATGGCGCGGGCAATAGGTAACAAACCGCGACTAATGTCAACAGGTGCCACGATGGCGGGTCATCCTGCCGTCCTGCCGGACCGGACTCAGTAGGTGATCTGCCCCTGTTTCGTCGTGTCCACGTCGTCCTGGCGTCCCGCCTTGAACAGGAACGCTTCCATGTTCCGGGTCAGGAATTGCCGGGCTTGCGGGTCCATGACATTCAAGCCGTAGTGGTTGATCAGCATCGTCTGCTGCTTCTTCCACAGCTCCCAGCAATCCTGACACGTTCCCTCGAGAATGCGCGCGCCCATGGCGCCGGGGAACGGCGGCCGCTCGAATCCTTCTTTCTGTTGGCCGCAGTGTGCGCAGGTGATCGTGGGCATTGCCTCTCTCCGTCGACAGGATCGGGCGGCGGTGCGTTCCGCCGACGTCGCCCGTGCCTTCAAGTTACCCGGACATCAGGGGCTTTGGAATCGCCGACAGGCGCGACTCGAGCCAGCGGACCGCTTCAGCTGACAGCTCTTCGTGCCCATGATCCACGGTGATCACGTGACCGTTGCCGGTGGTCCAGTGCAGGCGTTTGTCGCCTGACCCCAGCCGGTTGAAGGCCGCCTGCGCCTGTTCGTGCGGGATGCGGTAGTCGTCGCTCGACTGCGCAATCCACACCGGCTGGCGCACGGCGGGCAGCACCGCACGCGCCTGACGCACGAGACGCTGAACCTCGCGCAGCAGGCGGGGCGTGGAGCATCCGTAGGCGATGAGAGTTGCCCGCGCCTCCGGATCGCGCACCGCGCGCATCGCGCTGCCCCCGGTCAGGTACTTCACGCCCAGCGTGATCAACGGCCACAGGGTGGCGATCGCACCCAGCCGGCGGCTATGCACGAAGAACGGGGCGAACAGCACTGCCGCCTTCACTGACGGTTCCTCGGATGCCACGATCGCGGCGAGCGCGCCTCCTAGCGACAGTCCGCCGACCGCCACCTGTCGGTGCCGCTGCAGCGCATCGCGTACGGCGGCGCGGGCGGCGGCGATCCACTCATCGGCGTTGGACGCGGCAAACGCACGAGGCGAGCGGCCGTGCCCCGGCAGGACCGGGGCGTACACCGTCCATCCCGCCGCGTGCATCGCCGCGGCCGGTGAGCGCATCGTCTGCGGCGAGTCGTTGAACCCGTGCAGCAGGACGATGGCGCGGTCGGTCGATCCCGTCAGCGTGAAACTCTCGGCGCCTGCAATCACGCCCCGCGCATTGCGCTGCGCCCCGAACCTCGTCTCGAAGGCCCGCTCCACCTGCCGCGCGCGCAACGCACGGTTCGCGGCAACGATCGCCGCCACCGCACCCAGCGTCAGCCCGTGCTCCAGGAGCGGCATCTAGTAGCGCGGCACCCGCTGGTCCACTTCGATGCTCCAGCGGTCAATGCCGCCGGTGAGGTTGCGCACGCGGCCCCAGCCGGCGTGCCGCAGCATGGACACGGCGCCGGCGCTTCGCATCCCGTGGTGGCAGTAGACCACGACGTCCGCATCGCGCGGAACTTCTGCCACGCGTTGGGCCAGGTCGCCAAGCGGGATCAGCGTGGCACCGCTGAGCCTCGCCGTCGAGTACTCCCACGGCTCGCGCACGTCGAGAAGCCATGGCACCTGCCCCGCCGCCATCTGGTCGCGCAGTTCCCTTGGCGTCACCTCGGATCCGCCGTCGCCCGTCGCATCACCCATGCGTGCCGTCCCGCAGAAGTCGTCGTAATCGTCGAGCAGTCGTGGTGCTGCGCCGTCTCCGCACATTGGGCACGCCGCATCGCGCTCGAACGCCACCTCGTGCATTCGCATGGAGAGTACGTCGAAATGCAGCAGCCGCCCCACCAGCGGCGCTCCAATGCCGACGATCCACTTGATCGCCTCCGCCGCTTGCAGGCTGCCCACGATGCCGGGAAGTACACCGAGCACGCCGCCCTCGGCGCAGCTCGGCACTGTTCCCGCCGTCGGCGGCTCCGGAAAGAGGCAGCGGTAGCACGGACTGCCCGGCGCGGCGAACACCGACACCTGTCCCTCGAAGCGGTGCACACTGCCGTGCACGTTGGGGCGTCCCTCGATGACGCACGCGTCGTTCACCAGGTAGCGCGCGGAAAACTGGTCGGTGCCATCCACGACCACGTCGTACGCGCCGACCAGAGTGAGCGCGTTCTGCACGCCGAGGCGCTCCCCGTGCACCCGCAGGTCCACGTGCGGGTTCAGATCATGCAGGCGCGCGCGCGCCGATTCCACCTTCGGCATTCCCACGGACGACGTGCCGTGCAGCACCTGCCGCTGCAGGTTGCTCTCGTCCACCCGGTCGCAGTCCACCAGCCCCAGTCGCCCGATGCCCGCCGCGGCGAGATACAGCGCGGCCGGCGAGCCCAGCCCGCCGAGCCCGACGATGAGCACCGACGCGGCTTTGAGGCGCTCCTGTCCAGCCACCCCCACCTGCGGCAGCACCACGTGGCGCGCATAGCGGCGCAGTTCGTCCCGGGTCAGCGACATGCAAATAAGTTAGCGCGGCGACAGCCGCCACGATCGCTAGGCTTTCTTCTTCGGCGGAGGGATGAATCCGTGGGCCACCTGTCCCGACAGCAGGTCATGGTCCTGCGTCGTCTTGTATCGCTCGGCGCGTCCGTCGCCCGCCACGGTGCGTGCCCTCTGTCGCAGCGCGTCCATCTCGCCTGGATGAAAGGCGTTGAATCCGGCGGTCAGCTTCAGGTTCTTGCGCAGCACGGCGGTGGAATCCATGCCGCAGATCACCGAGCTGATCGGCAGGGACATGCAGTAGCGCAGGGACTCCTCGGGCTTCACGCCCTTCACCCCCAGCAGCGCGCCGCCCGCCACCGGCTTGATGCCGATGACAGCCGCTCCACGATGGATCGTTTCCGGCAATACCTTCTTCTCGAACGAGCGGAAGGACGCATCCAGCGGGTTCAGCGGCATCAGCACGGCGTCCCACGCGAACCCGCGTTGCAGGAGCTTCAGGTGGATGTGCGGCGACTTGTGTCCGCCAAACCCGATGAAGCGTACCTTCCCCTGTTCGCGCGCCTCCTGCATCGCGTCGAGTCCGCCGTGGTCGTAGATCCACTCGACGTCGTTGTCATAGATCACCTCGTGGAACGTCCACAGATCCACGCGGTCCGTCTTGAGCCGCCCCAGCGTCTCATCGAGCTGGTGCATCGCCGTCTTGTAGTCGCGCAGGTGCGCACAGCACTGCGCCACCAGCGTGACGCGCTGGCGGTACCCATCGGCCAGGGCGAGCCCCAGCCAGCGCTCGGTTCGCCCCTCGCCGTACTCATGCGCCGTCTCGATGACCGTCACGCCCTTGTCGATCGCCTCGCGGACGACGCGCACAAACTCCTTCTGGCTTCCCTCCCCCAGTCGGCGAAGGCCAAGTCCGAGGATGGAGGTCGGGTGGCCGCTGCGACCGAGCGGGCGTTTTTCGAGGAAGACGGGCGTCTTGGTCATGCGTCCATGGGCAGGGGAAGGCGAGCCGTCACTCCGCATCATCCAGTTCGTCCAGTGCCGTTTCCGCAGCGACGCGGAGTCGCGCCTCGCGGTCGGGGCCGTCAGGTATGGATGCGCCGAGCACCGAGAACTGACGCTGCATCTCATCGTGCACGAACGACTCGCGTACTGGAGCCCCGAGCGCCTGCAGCGACCGGATGGCCAGCGCGCGCAGTGTCTGCCGCGTCGCCGGGTCAAGGTCGGCAAGCCCCGCGGGGTCTGCAACGGCGGGTTTCACCGGATAACGCCGCCGTCTCGGCACCTCAAGCAACGCGGTGATCGGAGCCGGCGTTACCGCAAATGATCCAGCGGTATGCTCGTTCCATCTGGTGACCACGCCCTGGCGACGCAGCCGAGTCAGCACGCCCACCACCGCCGGACGCACGACCGGCACGCCATCCGTGCTCTGGTTGCCGCGTCCAGTGATCACAAGGACTTCATTCGCGCTGGCTACCTGCCGTTCCCGCAGGAAGAGCTCCGCCTGGCGTGCCGCTTCCGCACCGGTAGGCAGGCTCGACCGGAGGTCGAGCGTGTTCTCCCGGCCGAAGCGCAGTGTATCGAAGGCGGCGGCTACGGCCGGTCCTGCCGGCCGTGCCGTGCGCGACGCACGATCACCTCGCGCCACGAACGGCCTTCTTCAGCACAACGCCATCGAGTTTCTCGAGGGGCTTCACCCCCATGATCGCCGCGAGCGTTGGCGCGATGTCCACCGTGCGCACGGTATCGGGCGGCGCACCGGCACGCACCCCGGCGCCCCAGAACAGCACCGGCACCTGCGCGTCGGAGTCATGCGGCATCCCGTGGGTCGCGTAGGTGGTGGCCTCCCAGTAGCTGTACGGCGTCAGGGTGACCGCCAGCTTGGTCGCGCTGCCGGGTGAGAACATGTGCAGCCACCGACGTGCAATCTTGTCCTTCGTGAGATTCGCCTTGGCGAGGTCCGACAACAGGTCGACGCGCATCACCCCGGGTACCTTGCGCAGCGTCGCCGCGAATACCCGGGTCGTCGAGTCCACGTTCACCTTGGCGCTGTCGAATGCCGCCGCACGGTGGACCGAAAACACCCCGTCGTCAAAGGACCATGCGGAGTCCGTCACGCCCGCCGCCCGCAACGACACCTGCAGGGCGGTGACAATGGGATCAAGGTTCACGCGCTTGGCGTTCTTGTTCGGATAGCGTCCCGAGTGCACCTCGGGATACGGCGTCACGCCATGGTCGCTTGTCAGCGCGATCAGGACCCGCTTCCGGTCTCGCAGCACGAAGAGTGAATCAAGGAACGCGTCAAGGTAGCGGTCGAGTTGGAGGATCTGGTCGTGGATCTCCCGCGAGTCCGGACCGTATTTATGCCCAACGGCGTCGGTCGTGGAGAGCGAGACCGCGAGGAAGTCCGTGCGATGTCCGTCCGTCCCAAGCTGGCCCTCCTGCAAGCCGCGAAGTGCGAAGGTCAGCGTCAAGGAATCCATCACCGGGTAGTTGGCAAACATCCTGGCCACGGCGGCAGTGTCGGAGGGAAATGGGTGCGGGAAGAGGAAGTCCACACCGTTCGATTCCTCCCAGACCGTGTCCTGCTCCGCGTATCTGTTGCCGGGGAGCAGCAAGTCCCACGTCTTGCCGGCGTATGCCGCGTACGCCTTGTGCTCGTTGAAGCGCTGCACCCACGCCGGTAGCGTGTCGGCGTAATACCGGCTCGTCGTGAAGATGCCGGCGTTTCCGCTCCACCAGTACACGTCGCCCTTGGCGAGGCCGATCGGCAGGATCGCCCCGCGGTCCTTTCGCGACACCGAGAGGAAGCGCGTGGTCGGGTCGGCGGCGCGCATCCAGTCGACCAGCGTCGTGCCCCGGAACCGGAATGGGGACGCGCCGGTCTCCGTTGCCCCGCCCAGCAGTGGCGCGCTGGCCGTGCCGACGCCTTGCGAGTTCGCGGCAATCCCCGTGTGCACGGGGAACCGTCCGGATGTCAGCGTGGAGTGTCCGGGAGCCGTTTCGGTGACGGCGTGATCCTGAAAGCCGTTCCGGAAGAAGGCCCCCCCGTCAAATAGCCGCTTGAGGCCGCCCGTCAGGTTCTGTTTGAAGCGGGCGGGATAGTCGCCTCGCATCTGGTCGACGGTGATCAAGACGACCAGCGTGGGCTTCGGGGCGACCCCGGACTTCTGGGCCGCCAAATTGAGGGCGGCAACCGCGGCCAGGCAGGCGGCGGCGAGGATTTCGCGTATCACGTTCAGGTCTTGGGGAAGCCGATGGAAGGTGGAAAAGGATGGACCAGTGCGCGCCTTGCCGCCAGAGGGAGCCGTCGTGGTGCCGCCCGTGGGAACCGCCGTGGGATCCCTCCCTGTTGCTACCCCATGCCGCCTGCCACAAGTTCACCCCATCATACGTAGGGCAGACTGTCCCTCCCCGAGGTCCCGTGAACGGCTCCGGCAAGCCTATCCCTGTCTGGGATAACGTCCTCCTGCGCACCGCCTTGTACTACCTGGTGCTTGGCGTCGTTTTCTATTGGCTGGAGGATCTCTCCGTCGGCGGGCTGGGGTCGCTCGCCGGAACCAGTTTTGACACCCTCGGCGCCGTGCCTTCCAGGAGCGACCTGATCAGGTCCGCTGCAACGGAGGGGCCAGCCGTCCGCCCAACGATCATTGCCATGACGAGCGCGTTTGCCTTCGCCCTTCCGGTGGCGTGGGTCTACATCCTCACGCGCCAGAAGAAGGGATACTCGCAGTCCGTCGTGCAGGCGCTCATCGTCCTGCCGTTCGTCATCGCCGGCATCGTGGTGCTGGTCAAGTACTCCATCCCGCTGGCGTTCTCCCTCGCCGGCATCGTGGCCGCGGTCCGGTTCCGCACGAACCTTGAAGACACGAAGGATGCCGCCACCGTCTTCTGCGTCACAGGCATCGGCCTCGCTTCCGCCGTTGAACCGACCGTGGCAGCCGCCCTGTCGGTTGGGTTCAACCTGCTCGCCGTGGGCCTCTGGCTCACCGAGTTTGGCCGCTCACCCGCGTCACTTGAAGGACGGCGCGCCCAGAAGCAGCTCGAACGTGCCCTGACGGTCGCCAGCCGCACCGGCACCTTCGTCGCCAAGATGGACGACGAGGTTCTCAAGTCGCTGGCCCCCGAGCAACTCGAGGCGCTCGCCGACCGCGCCTGGAAACGCAAGAAGAAGATGGAGACCGAGGGCGCTGACGCCCCCCAGCGTGAGTTCGCGTTTCTGCTGCGGGTGGCCTGCCCCGAACTCGACGCGACACGCCCACTGATCGAGCAGGAGTTCGTCGGCCTGTTCACGGACTGGAAGTACATGGGCTCCGAACGGACGGAAGAC
>PNKL01000101.1 GCA_013822425.1 Gemmatimonas sp. | reverse complement strand
CGACATCCACCGTGAGCCCTTCGGCGCTGCAGACGCGCTGCACCGCCTGGCTGATCACGTCCTCGTCGTCAATGACGAGAATGTCGCGCGCCGCCTTCATGGCTCCACCGGAATGCGGATGATGAACGTCGTGCCGACTCCCACTTCGCTTTCGACCGTGATCGAGCCGTTGTGGTTGTCCACGATGCCCCAGATCACGGCCAGTCCGAGCCCGTTTCCCTTCTGCCCCTTGGTGGAATAGAACGGCTCGAAGATGCGCGAAATCTCCTCGCGCGGGATGCCAGCCCCGGTGTCCCGCACCTGGATTTCGACGAAATCGCGGTCGCCGCCCTTCTCGAGCTCGGCCCAGCGCTGCCACGTGCAGGCGCGGTTGGTGCACCCCTCGACGAAGCCCCGGCCCGGCACCTCGAACTGGAACGTGGCGCTGCCGCAGTCGGGACACGGCGACCCGTGCATGGTGAGCGAGGCCGAGCATTCGGGGCACGTCACGTCGACGTGCATCCCCGGCTCGGGGGCGATGCCGAACTGGTGCCTCGCCAGCCCGTACATCGGGTCGCGGTAGATGAAGCCCTCGTGTCCCTCGGCGCGCACGCGCACGCGGATGGACGGCTTGTTGTCGATCCGCACCTCCGCATTGATGAGGCTGTGCCGCTTGGGGCACTGCGCCTGCTTGATCTGCGTGATGCCGATGGGGGAGAGCTTGAGGCGCGACGTCACCACCGTGATGGTGCCGCCGCCAGCGTCGGGCCCGATGGCGTCGGATGCGTTGACGAACAGGTTGATGAAGACCTGCTGCATCTGGTTGGCATCCACCGTCACGGGCGGCACGTCGGCGCCCAGTTCGCGCACCAGCTTCACCTGGTTCAGGGCGAGCTGGTTCTCCACCACCACCGCTGCACGCGCGATGATCTCGTTGATGACGGCCGGTCCCTTCTTGGGCACCGACTGGCGCGCGAAGTCGAGCAGGCTCTTCACGATCTCGCGGCAGCGAATGGTCTCGCGGACGATGACCTTGAGGTCCTCCTGCACCTCGGGCTGGTCCTTGGTGCGCTTCTGCAGGAAGCTGCTGTACGTGAGCACGCCCGTGAGCGGGTTGTTGATCTCGTGCGCCACGCCGGCCGCCAGACGGCCGAGCGACGCCAGCTTGTCGGACTGCACGAGTTGCAGCCGCGCCTCCGAGAGCCGCTGCGTCATGTTGTTGAACGAGCGGGCGAGCATACCCAGCTCGTCACCCCGTTCCTCGGGAATGACGTAGCCGAGGTCGCCGCCGGCCACGTGACGCGTCGCCTCCACCAGCCGGCGCACCGGCAGCGCCACCCAGCGCCGGACGAGGAGGCCGATGATCAGGCTGAGCGTGACGAACGCACCTACCGCAAGCAGCGTGATTTCCACCTGCCCGCGGCGGATGGCCTTGTCGATCTCGGTGAGTGGCAGGGTGACGTCGAGCACGCCGAGCACCGTCTGCGACCGCGGATGGAAATGGCACGACGCGGACGAGCAGGTGCGGGTGTTGTAGATCGGGTTGATGATCCCCAGCGTGCGCCCGGAGTCGGGGTGCACCCGGTAGACGCGCGTGCGCTCCGCGATTTCCACCCGCTCGAGCGGCTGGTCGGCCTTGTGGCAGAGCGTGCACGCCTCGGCGTTCTTGTCCAGCGTATGACCGAGTTCGGCTGAGTCGGACGAGTAGATGATCTCACCCGCCTTGTTCATGATGCGAACGCGCTGGATGCTGGGGTCCTGGCCGATGCGCCGGATCGTCTCCGCGATGCGCTCCCGCTGGTTGAGGAGCATGTCGGCTTCGGTGCTCGACTTGACCGCCTCGCTCAGCTGGTTCGCATGCCGTTCGACTTCTGCCAGCAGGTTCCGGTTGTCCGACCGGCTGTTGAAGACGGCGAAGATCGTGATCGTCACGAGGGCGACCGTCCCCACGGCGACCGTGAGCTTCGAGCCCAGTGTACGGAAGTACTTCATGCGCTATCGCTTCGGCGTGCCACGCGCGACCGCCTTGCCGGGCTTGTGCGCCGGCCAGGTCTTGTCGTCGTGACAGGTCGTGCAGACGGGCTTCGCGCGGAATGTCTGGTCCTCGTGACAGCTCACGCAGTCGAGATCCTGGTGCTGCTCGTCCAGTTCGAGGCCGGCGCGGGCGTGGCTGAACCTCCCCTGCCACCCCTTGTGGCAGCTCTCGCAGTCGGCGCTGATGCTCTGGTACGCGCCTGGCGCCTTGTGACAGGACCTGCAATCCAGTTGGGCATGGAAGCGGTTGAGCGTGAAGCCCGTGCGCCGGCCGTGGTCGAAGCCGATGCGGCGCGACGGCATACCCTTGTGGCAGGTGGCGCACGCGTCGACGGTGTGGCAGTTGGCGCAGCGCTCATGTGCCTGCTCTTCCGTCATGCCAGCCTTCGTCTGCCGGGTGAGCACGGGCTGGCTGGCCGCGACGCGCTTGCGATCGTGGCAGGCGCCGCACGATTCGTTCTGGTGGCAGTCGGCGCAGGCCAGGGCGAACCGGTCGGTGTGGTCCTTGTGGAAGAAGGTGACCGACTTTCCCTGCCTGGCGTTGGTTTCGTAGACGATGCGTTCCGGCGCCTTCACGGCCGGCTTCGTCGCCACGGCACCGGTCGCCTTCGCGGCCGCATCCTGCTTCTCATGGCAGGTGCTGCACGCGCCGGTGGGGTTCCACGCGCGGTGACACTCCACGCACTGTCGGTGCATGGCGGCCTTGAGGTCGGGCTTGCCGAGATCCTCGCGACGCCGCGAGACGGCGTGGCAGTTCTTGCACTGCTGGATGGGCCGCGCCTGGTCGTAGTGATGACAACCGCTGCACCCCTTGCCCGTCTCCGCCATGTGCGCGTGTTCGCGATGCGCGAATTTGACCGGGCCATAGGTCTTGCCGGGCGTGCCGAGCGTGATGACGGGAGGCGCCTCATCCACGGCATGATAGCCCGTGATCTTGAGGCGTGGACAGGCGGCGAGCGCCGGCGCGTTCCTGGTAGGCGTCACCGCGGTGTGGCAGGCGCGGCAATCCAGGGCGCCGGATCCGGCACGTGCCACGGGGCGCGTCTGCGCGACTGCGCTGGCGCTGACGACGAGGAGCAGTCCGACGGAGGCGATGCGTCTCATGGCCTTATCCCCGGACGGAGTATTTCGAGGCGGGCGTCAGGCTGCGATCGGGCAGGCTGATGACCGGGAAGAAGATGACCGCCGCGCGATACAGCAGCACGAGGATCGCGATGAAGCCGACCGTCACCGAGATCTCTCCGACGGACGGAACGTACGGGTGCGTCGCGTAGGGTGGCGTGTAGGCGACGATGAAGTTGTTGACGCGGTTCAGCAGCACGCCGCCCACCACGAGCGTTGCCGCCGTGAAGAGCAACCCCGGCGATTTCTGCACGGCCGGCGTCATGAACATGCGGAGCGGAATGACGATGCCGAACAGCATCTCGATGACGTACATCACGCTCACGACGCTGACCGTCTTCAGGTAGACGAAGGTCTCGCGAACGAAGAGGTCGCCGAGCTTGAACGCGAGGTAGATGCCGAGCAGCGGCGCCACCATGCGGCCGAGGCGGCCGAGGATGGGCATCTCCGGCTTGAGGCCGAACGAACGCGCCGCGAGCAGCGACTCGAAGATCACCATCGGGAAGCCGACGGCGACGGCGCTCAGCAGGAAGAGGAGCGGCAGGATGGGCGTCTGCCACAGCGGGTGCATCTTCTGACCCGCGATGACCATCAGCGTGCCGAGCGACGACTGGTGCAGCGTGGAGAGCACCACGCCGGCGATGATGAAAACGAACATCGTCCGGTCGAGCGTGCGGTCGAGCAGGCGGAGGAGCCTGTCGAGCGGCGTGTTGAGCCGCGCGAGCGCGCCGGGCAGGTTGACGCGCCCGATGAACCGCTCGGTCACCACGGGGAGGAACTCGATGTACAGCACCGTCATGTAGATCATGACGCAGATGCCGACCTCGAACAGCGCCGAGCTCCCGTTCCACATGATGAGCGGATGCCAGATGTAGTAGTAGCGGCCGATGTCGATGGAGACGCCGATCGCGACCATCGTGTAGCCGAGCAGCGCGGTGAGGAGCGCGGGGCGTACGACGGCGTGGTACTGCGCGCGGTGCATGACGTGCCCGAGCGCCGCGGTGGTGAAGCCGCCGGCGGCGAGGGCGACGCCGGCCGCGACGTCGATGCCGATCCAGATGCCCCAGGGGTACTGGTTGCTGAGGTTGGTGACGGCGCCGAGGCCGAACAGGAAGCGGCCGCCCAGCCAGACGAGGCCGTTCGCCGCGAGGAGCAGCAGCACAAGGACGCCAGGCGTCACGAACTTCCTGTCCAGCGGCTGAGGGCGCATGGAGTGGCTCACGAGTGCTCCTCCTCATCCGCCGCGCGCTGCCGCGACGTCCACATCACGGCGCCCAGCAGGGCATAGAGCGACACGGGCGGAACAAAGTAGGCGAAGATGCCGTGCTGGATGCTCTCCGAAACGCCGGGTGCCGGACGGTCGGAGAGCTTGGGGAACGCGAGTTCGCCGAACGGGCGATCCGCCAGGTACATCCAGCTGGTGCCACCCACTTCGTGTTCGCCGAGGATGTGATCCACGTAGCGCTCTGGGGCGCGGCGGATCTTCTCGCGGGCGACGCGCACGAGTTCCTCGCGGGGCCCGAAGGTGAGCGCCTCCACCGGGCACGACTCGACGCACGCCGGCAGCTTGCCCTCCGTTCGCCGGTCGGTGCAGAAGTCGCACTTCATGATGTCCGGCTGCAGTGCCTTCCCGTACTCGAAGGCCGGGATCTGGAACGGGCACGCGACCATGCAGTACCGGCAGCCGATGCATGTGTCGGTGTCCCAGAGCACCGCCCCATCCTTCTGCTTGGAGATGGCGCCCACGATGCACGCTGACACGCAGGCCGGGTGGTCGCAGTGCATGCACTGCACCTTTACCGTCGTGGGAAGGTCGGGCCGGGCCGGGCTGGCAAACGCGTTGACGACCGTGAGCGCGGTGTCATCGGGTCGTCGCATCTTCTCGAACGGCGTCCGGTCCTCGTACGTCTCGAGCGGCGGCGTGTCCAGGTCGTGCGCCGTCTTGCACGCCCACTCGCAGTGGCGGCAGCCGATGCACACCGTCGTATCGACCAGCACACCCAGGCGATCGGGGGACAGGAGGTTTTTCGGTCCTGCGTGCGCGGTAGTTGGAGTGAGACCCGTTGCTGCGGCGGTTATTGCGGTGCTGGCCCTGAGGAAGGACCGGCGGTTCTGTGATTTCATTGACGCGTACCCTCGCAACCTGAGCTGAGAGAGGGGGCACCGTCACGTTACGACGCGGAGCTCTCACCGCCTATCGTAGGAGCGACTACGCGGTGTAAGGCTTTACCACATCGAGATTTCGCGTCGGGGCCGCGCTGCGCCGTCGTGCGAATCGGCAGACCGGCCTTCTTCGCTCTCATTTCGGCCTCCGACAGGCCGTCCGTCCTTGCGATGGCGGGCAGCCTCGCACGAGCCGCTGTCAGGCAAATTCCCCTTGTGATAGAGGCAAGGTCCGACGCGCCGGATCGGCGCTCCCAGCCGCTTGTCAGGGAGATGGGCTACTGGCGCTCACGTCGCCCATCCCTGGGGCCGCGGGCGAGCCGCCGCCCATCAATAGTTGCCGTTGCCGCGTATCTACTGGATGCGGCACACCAACGGATGTCGCAGATTCCGGTTCCGCCATCCGGCGGGGCCATGCCACCCCAATGGGAGTCCCGAGATGCAGCTCTCGCGTATCCTCCGCGCCCTCGCGCTGACCCTGACCGTCGGTACCGCCGCCGCCGCGCAGGACGACCCGGCGGTCGTCGCCAAGGCGCGGGCGATCCACGCCAAGGCGCTCAAGATCGACACGCACGTGGATTTCAACGCGGCGCAGATGGTCGGTGCGCCGCCGAACTACATCACCGGGCTCCCGCGGACGCAGGTGGACCTTCCCAAGATGGAGAAGGCCGGGCTCGACGCCGTCTTCTTCAGCGTGTACGTGGGTCAGCGCCAGGACTTCAGCGACTCCGCCTACGCGGCGATGCAGGCGGTCAACATGGCCCAGTTCGATGCCATCCATGCGCTGGCCGAGAAGTTGGCGCCGGACCGCATCGCGATCGCGTACACGGCGGCGGACGTCCGCAGGATCCACGCGTCCGGCAAGAAGGTGGCGTTGATGGGCGTCGAGAACGCGTACGGCATCGGCATCGACGTCAGCACGGTCGCGCGCTACTACGAGCGCGGCGCGCGATACCTGTCCCTCGCGCACAACGGGCACAATCAGCTCTCCGACTCGAACACGGGCGAGAGCGACAACGTGTGGAAGTGGAACGGGCTGAGCCCGCTCGGCCGGCAGGTGGTGGCCGAGGCCAACCGGCTCGGCATCATGATGGACATTTCGCATCCGTCGAAGGCCAGCAACCTGCAGGTGATGGCGATGTCCAAGGCGCCGGTGATCGCCAGCCACTCCAGCGTGCGCGCCCTGTGCGACCACAGCCGCAACCTCGACGACGAGCAACTGCTGGCGCTCAAGAAGAACGGCGGCGTGGCCCAGATGGTCGCCTTCAGCGGCTACGTGAAGAAGGCGCCGCCCGACGCGCCGCAGCGTGCGGCGGCGATCGCCGCGCTCCGTGCGGAACTCGGCATGAACCCGCGCGGCGGCCAGGGCGCGGGCCAGCCGGCTGCGGGTCAGGCCGCCGCACGCCGCCCCGGCGGCGCACCGAATGACTCGGTCTTCGCGCTCTATCGACAGAAGCTGGCGGCCATAGACGCCAAGTTCCCGCCGCCGCCGCGCGCGACGGTCAGCGATTTCGTGAACCACATCGACTATGCCGTCAAGCTCATCGGCATCGACCACGTCGGCATCTCGTCGGACTTCGACGGCGGCGGCGGCGTGGAGGGCTTCAACAACGCCAGCGAGTCCATCAACGTGACCATCGAACTGGTGCGGCGCGGCTACAGCGAGAAGGACATCATGGCACTGTGGGGTGGGAACCTGCTGCGGGTGATGGCGCAGGTGGAAAAGGCGGCGAGGGCAAGCCGGTAGGCTACGGGACCGAGCGGCACGCTATTTCAGAAATGGCGCCAGCACGTCGCCCAGGTCGGGCTTGCCGACTTCCTGCAACTCATAGCGCACACGCACGGTCGGTTGCGTGATCCGGATGAGCCGCGTGAGATCGATCGGTGTGCCTATGATCACCGTGTCGCACGGCACAGCGTTGATGGTCGTCGCCAGATCCTGCACTTGCTGCTCACCGTACCCCATGGCCGGCAGGAGCGTGCCGATGTTCGGGTACCGCTTGAACGTCTCGGCGATCGTCCCCACCGTCCACGGACGCGGATCCACGACCTCGGCGGCGCCGAACCGGTCGGCCGCCAGCATGCCCGCGCCGAAACTCATCTCGCCATGCGTCAGGGTCGGCCCGTCCTCGACCACGAGGACGCGCTTGCCCGTGATCCGCTCGGGATGGTCCACGAGGATCGGCGAGGCGGCCTCGATGATCGTCGCCCGTGCGTTGCGCCGCCGGATGTTCTGCCGAAGGGTGGCGATCGCGTTCGCTTCGGCGGCATCCACCTTGTTCCGGCGACACGACGGTGACCTGATCCGCGGCGCGCCGCCGATGCAGCGGATCATGCCGTATCTCATGCCCGGACGAAATGAGAGCATCGTCCTGAACGATTCCACGTTCCGGATCGAGAAGACCCGTGCGTAGCTGAAGGCCTACAATCGCGCCCACGAACAGCACGCCACGCTGTTTCACGTGCTGTCCTATGTGGTCGGCCAGGCGCTGCATGCGCGGCCGGAGCTGAACCGGTTCGTGTCCGGCGGACGGTTGTACCAGCA
>PNKL01000100.1 GCA_013822425.1 Gemmatimonas sp. | reverse complement strand
TCCGTCGCGGTCCAAGTCCATCACCGACCGCATCGACCATGGCGACCTGTCGGAGAAGCCCGGCTGGGTGCGGTTCAGCTTTCACCCGAGCACGACGATGGCCGACATTGACCACGCCATCAACGCGGTCGCCGAGTGCGTCGCGAACGTGAAGGCGTGGCAGCGGGATTATGTGTATTCGAGTCTCACGAACGAATACGCCCACAAGGACGGCGACACCGCTCTGCGGGAAAGGGTGCAGGAGTGGTTCGCGCTGTAGCGTGTTGCCTCCTCCCCGTCCCTTCCCTCGTTCCTCCTCGCGACGCCTCTACCCCCCTCCCCGTTCCGTCATGACCGACCTCCGCTATCCCATCGGCAAGTTCGACCCCACTGCTCCCGTCACGCCCGAAATCCGCACCGCCGCCATCTGGGCCCTCGCGCAGCTACCGGAGAAACTGCGCGCCGCCGTGAACGGCCTGTCCGACCCGCAGCTCGACACGCCCTATCGCCCTGAGGGATGGACCGTGCGCCAGGTCGTGCATCACCTCGCCGATTCGCACCTCAACGCCATGACGCGAGTGCGGCTCGCGCTCACCGAGGACAATCCGACGATCAAGCCGTACCTGGAGGGGAAGTGGGCGCAACTCCCCGACTGCACGATGCTTGCCGTCGAGCCGTCGCTGCAGATCCTCGAGGGCGTGCACGCCCGGCTGGTCGTTCTGCTCCGGACGCTCGATGACGCCGGCTTTGCGCGCACCGTCGTCCATCCCGAGCACGGCCGCACCATGTCCGTGGACGTGCTGACCGCGCTGTACGGGTGGCATAGCAAGCACCACGTGCGTCACATCACGGCACTGCGCGAGCGCATGGGCTGGTAGCGGCAACGGGGCGCAGCATCCACGGATGCGGCGCGTTGCTCGTGGCATACGTTGGACCGGCAGGCACCGATGCGCAGAAGGCCGCACCGTGAGGTGCGGCCTTCGTATGAAGTGGCCACGCGCGCCGTCATTGGAACTCTACGTCCTACCGAACGGCGGCGGGCACATCGATTGTCTTCCTGCGAGTGGAGCTGAGGGGGATCGAACCCCTGACCTCTGCAGTGCGATTGCAGCGCTCTCCCAGCTGAGCTACAGCCCCAAGACACTCCAGGGCGACACTGGGTCACACGCTGCCGGTCGCACCCGGGTCTGAAACACACCGGCCCCACCAGAGGCGGGGCCCCACAGACAGTGTGAATTGTAGTCCGATTCGACCCAATGTCAACCTCTGGGATGCCTGACGCTCGCCAAGTCGAAGCAGATCAAGGTACTGGGGCGCGACGTGCCTGGAGCGGAACGGCCAGTCACCCCGCCGCGTTAGCTCCCCGTGCCACACGCCCTCACCTCCGCCTTCGTCAGCGACCAGCTCGCATTGCGTGCACGGACGGTGAATGCGCACCCGGAACGTCCGACCGGCGAGTTCGTGCTCTACTGGATGCAGTCCACGCACCGGTTCGCCGACAACTGGGCGCTCCGTTTCGCCACGCGCGAGGCGAACCGACTTGGCCTCCCGCTGATCATCCATCAGGGGCTCGACCCGACGTACGAGCACGCCAACGACCGCATCCACTCGTTCATCCTGCACAACGCGCGCGAACTCGCGCAGCGCGCCGAACGCGGGGGCCTTCGCTACCAGTTCGTGCTGCGGCACCGTCGCAACGACGACGGACGCGCGCTTGATCGTTTGGCCGCACGCGCGACGCTCGTGGTCACCGATGACTTCCCCACCGCCGGCATCGTCGAGCGCACGCAGCGCTTTGCGGCGCACGGCGACTGCCGCGTCGTGGCGGTGGAATCGCATGCCATCGTCCCGGCCGCGCTGTTCGTGAAGGAGGAGTGGGCCGCGCGCACGCTGCGGCCCAAGGTGATGGCGCACCTGTCGCACGCCCTCGAGCCGGTGGCCGACGCCCTGCCCCGCGTGGAGGCATCCAATGCGCTCTGGAACTCCCTCGAGGTGGACCGGTTCGACCTCACCGGCAACCTCACCGGCGACCTCGCCGCCGAGATCGCGCGCTGCGAGATCGATCATGCCGTGCCGCCCGCGCCGTTGAAGAGCGGCCGACGCGCGGCCCTTGCGCGGCTCAGGACGTTCTGCGACGACGCTTTGCCGCGGTACGACGAGCGGCGTAACGATCCCGCGGATGCGGACGGATCGTCGCGACTCTCGCCGTACCTGCACTTCGGCCAGGTGAGCACCGCAGAAGTGGCGCGTGCGGCCATCGCCGCCGTGGGGCGCCCTGGCGCCGGACGATTCCTCGATGAGCTGGTGACGTGGCGCGAACTCGCGCTGAACTTCGCCCTGCGCAACCCGAACTTCCGCACGCTCGCGGCCCTTCCCGACTGGGTGCACCGGACCATGGCGACGCACGCCGGAGATGCGCGGGAAGCCGCGTATACGCGCGAACAGCTCGAGCGCGCCGAGACCCACCACCCGCTGTGGAACGCGGCGCAGCGCGAACTGGTTGCCACCGGTACGATCCACAACGTCATGCGGATGTACTGGGGCAAGTCGGTGCTCATGTGGACGGCCACGTACGACGACGCGCTGCGGTACCTGATCCACCTGAACGACAAATGGGCGCTCGACGGGCGCGATCCGTCGAGCTACGGCGGCATCCAGTGGTGCTTCGGCAAGTTCGACCGGCCGTGGGGCGAGCGACCGGTGTGGGGGACCATCCGGTCCATGTCGCTCGAGCGCGCGTACAGGAAGTTCGACGCCGCGGCGTACGAGCGGCGGTGGAACGGAGCGGCGTAGACGCATCGTGCGCAAGTAGACGCGACGGTCCCCGCGAGAGCATCTTCCACGGGTTCGTGTCTGCCGTCCTCCGTCTGCCGTCTGCCGTCTGCCGTCTGCCGTCTGCCGTCCTCCGTCTGCCGTCTGCCGTCCGCCGTCTGCCGTCCGCCGTCTGCCTCTATGTCGCGCCTCCTTCCCTCCGTCACCGAGATTCGCGAAGCCGCCGGCCGCCTGCGGGGCGTCGCCGTGCGCACGCCATTGCGCCGCTCGGCGGCGCTCTCCGATCTCGTCGGCGGCGACGTCTTCCTGAAGCTGGAGTCGGCGCAGCTCACGGGATCGTTCAAGGTGCGGGGTGCGTTCAATGCGCTCTCGCTCCTCACGCCCGATGAACGCGCGTGCGGCATCGTCGCGGCCAGCGCCGGCAACCACGGACTCGGCGTCGCCGAGGCGGCACAGCGGCTCGGCGTCGCGGCCACGATCTTCGTCCCCTCCAACGCCCCCGCTGTCAAGAAGGACGGCATCGCGCGCCGCGGCGCCCACGTGCTCGACGAAGCAAGCGACTACGACGACGCCATGGTGCGGGCGCGCGCCTTCGCAAGGGAAACTGGCGCGACCTTCCTGCATCCGTGCCTCGGCGTTCCGCTGCTCGCCGGGCAGGGCACGGTGGGCAGCGAGGTGCTCGAGGAACTCCCCTCGCTGCAGACCATGCTCGTCTGCGTCGGCGGCGGCGGTCTGCTGGGCGGTGTTGGCGCGTTCCTGCTGAGCGAGGCGCCGCACGTGCGCGTCGTCGGAGTGCAGAGCGAGCGCACCAACGCCATGGCGCGCGCCATCGAGGCGGGGCGCCTCGTGGAGATCGAGAACCTCCCGACCCTTGCCGATGGCCTCGCCGGACAGGTGGATGACGACGCCCTCGCCATCGGTCAGGCGACGCTCGAATCCATCATGACGGTGACGGAAGACGAGATCGCCAGCGCCATCGCCTGGCTGTGGTTCGCCGAGGGGATCCGGGCCGAGGGGGCGGGGGCAGTCTGCGTGGCGGCGCTGCGCTCGGGTCGGCTGCGCCACCTGACCCCGCCGATCGTGGCGATCGTCAGCGGCGCCAACATCGACGAGACGCGCCTGCAGGGCATTCTCGCAGCAGCAGGGTAGGCGCGCGAACGCGCGCCGAACGCGCCGCTCCTCGAACGATTAAGTTGTGCCGGGGAGACCTCCCACCTCCGGTCTCCCGTCTCCCGTCTCCCATCTCCCGTCAGCCCGTCAGCCCGTCGCCCTGTGAGTCTCTCCCTGACCTTCCTCGGCACCTCCGCCTCGCGCCCCACCGTGGAACGCGGGGTGTCGTCGCTATCGCTCGCCCGCGAGGGAGAAACGATGCTCATCGACTGCGGTGAGGGGACCCAGCGGCAGATGATGCGCTACGGCGTGTCGTTCAACTTCGGCGACCTGTTCTTCACGCACTTCCATAGCGATCACATCATCGGCATGCTGGGATTGATGCGCACGCTGTCGCTGCAGGGACGCACCGAGAAGCTGTGCATCTGGGGTCCACGCGGCCTGGTGCAGTTGATGAAGCGCGCCGACGCATTTGGCGGCGAGCGCCTCACGTACCCGGTGGAGCTCACCGAGCTGACGCCCGGCGAGCCCCTGAAGCGCAAGGACTATGCGATCGTCCCCTATGCCGTGGACCATCGCGGCGTCACCGCGGTGGGATACGCGTTGATTGAGGAATTGAGACGCGGGCGCTTCAACCCCGACCTCGCCCGCGAACTCGGCGTGCCCGAAGGGCCGCTTTGGGGGAAGATCCACAAGGGCGAGGCGGTGACGCTCGACGACGGGCGCGTGGTGGAGCCGTCCACCCTGGTGGGGCCCACGCGCACGGGGCGACGCGTGGTGATCACGGGCGACACGCGTCCCTGCGCCGCGACCATTGACATGGCGCAGGGCGCCGACCTGCTGGTGCACGAGAGCACGTTTGGGGATGAGGAGGCCGAGCGGGCGGTCGAAACGGGGCACAGCACGGCGCGCGAGGCGGCGCAGGTGGCCGCCGGCGCCGGCGTGCGACGGCTCGTGCTCACGCACTTCTCGGCGCGCTACTCGCGCGACCCGTCCGATCTGGATCGCGAGGCCCGCGAGGTCTTCCCGCACGTGACAGTCGCGCGTGACGGCATGGAGATCGAGGTCCCCTTCGCCGACGAGCCGGCCGCGACCTGACCTTGCGCCGCCTCAGCCGTGCGGCGCGAGCGCCTCGACGGGCAGGGGCTGTCGGCTGCTGAAGCCGGCGTCGCGCTCGTGCCAGTGCGCCACGGCGCTCTCGCCGAGCTGCCAGCAGAAACAGACATCGCGGCCGTCGAGTGTCCCCGGGAAGTCCACGAGCCCCACGTCGAGCCCGCGCACCTCGATACCCAGCTCGGCGAGTTCGCGAACGCAGTCCTCGATCTCAGCGGCGACACGCTGTGTTTCCCGCTGCCAGCGCTCGGAATCCGCGTTCTCGAGCACGTTGTCGTGGCTCGCCAACTCCACCTCGCGCACGGCCGCCTCCCAGCGGCGGACGTGGCTCACCAGATCGGTCACGATGCGCCGAACCAGAGGCAGCGCGCGATTGGCCTGTGCCGCCGTGTACGGCAGTGCCACCTTGAGCGACGGCGCGGGGCGCGGCGTGCTCACAGGGCGCTCCGGGGCGCGACGCCGCCTCGGCGCGCGCGGCGCGACGCGGGCACGACTGCCGGCGGGCCGCGCGGGCGCGGCGCCCGCACGATGCGCGACTGCTCGCCGTAGAGCGAGGCCTCGTCGAACGCACGCACCAGCGCCTGTCGTCCCTCGCGCGTGAGGTTCGGCGCATCGAGCCAGAAGACGCGGCGCACCGGCCCCCACACGACCCCCACGGGCCATTCCCGCGCACCATCGCGCAGCGACAGCGTCGCCCGGTCGCCGCTCGAGGTGTCCATGCGGGCGAGCAGTTCGAAGCGCTCCCGCGGCCAACGGAACTGCGGCGGCGAGCCGAGCGGCAGTTCGTCCCGCACGTCGCGCCACCATGCCGGCTCGGCGACGCGCTGGGGCGGCAGCGGGATGGTCACGCCACCAGCGTTTCCGCCGGCCCCTGGCACCACGAAGCGCACCTGCGGCACGCGATCCTGTGCCGCGAGGGCGAAGCTGCCCATGCTGAACTCGAAGTGCACGATGGCGCTGCGCGCGGCGGCGCCGCGCGCGCCGGCGGCCGCCAGCAGCGAGTCGCGCGCGTTGCGCCACGCTGCCTCCGCCAGCGGCACGATGCGACGTTCCTCCTCGTCGCCGAAGAGATCGCGCACCGCGCGCTCCTTCCCGGTGCGAAGATCCACGATGCCACCGTGCGCCGCATGCCGGCTGGAGACGCCGCGGATGTCGATGTCGGTGAGGTGTTCGTACGACGCAAATGGTCCGTGCACGTCCATCAGGCGCAACTCGGCCATCGCCGACGTTCGGGGATTCTCGGCGCCTTCCTCGTCCGGTGCGAGCGGCCGTTCGCCCGGATGCTCGCGGGCAAAACTCTCGGCCATCGCCGCCACTTCTCCGTCGGAAAGCAGCTCCGTGGAATCCCCGGTGATCAGGTCGCGACGATAGAGCCGCTGTCCGACGAAGAGCGCGTCATAGTACGAACGGTCGTCATCCGCCACGTAGAGTTCGTGAAACCCGTCGGCGACACGCGCCAGCACGAGCGGCGCACCGCGCATGCGGATGCCGCGCGCATCCGACGTGACCCAGAAGGTCGAGTCGGCGTTGGCGACCAGGAACTCCGTGCGCGGCGCGGGGCCCTTGGGCGCGCGCGCACACGCCGCGACCAGCAGCAGGGGGAGGACAAGGCGGTGAGGCACGCCGCAATATAGCAGTCCTTCGGGGGTCGCTCGGGGCAGGCGTCGCCGTTTAGCTTGCACGCCATGCATCGCCTCCTCCTGATCCCACTGCTCGCCTTGGTGTCCGACCTGGCGGCGCAAGCGCCGGCCGCCACCCCAGATGGCGCGACGGTGAAGGCCCCCGCGCCGGCGCGCGCCGCCCCCGCCCGGTTGCTTGACGCACCCATCGTTCGGGGACTGTATGTCAATCGCTTCGCCGCCCAGAGCGCCAAGCGCATGCGCCAGTTGGTGGCGCTCGCCGACACCACCGAGATCAACGCATTCGTCATGGACATCAAGGACGAATTCGGACTCAACTACGCGTCGGCGGATCCTGTGGTGCAGCGCAACGCGGGAAACGCGGGGACCATTCCGAACCTGCGTGCGCTGCTCGACACGCTGAAGGCGCACCAGATTCTCGCCATCGCACGTATCGTGGTCTTCAAGGACTCGGTAACGGCCCGCGTGCACCCACAGTGGACCATCCGTACGGCCGGCGGCGGCCCATGGCGCGACAAGCAGGGGCTCACGTGGGTGAACCCCTATAGCCGCGAGCTTTGGGACTACAATGTCCGCATCGCAGAAGAGACGGTGAAGCTCGGATTCGGTGAGGTCCAGTTCGACTACATACGTTTCCCGGAGCCATATAAGTCGTTACCGCAACAGGTCTTTCCCGGTGCCAACGGATTGAGTAAGGCGGACGTGCTCGCAGAGTTCCTCACCTACGCCAGGACGCGCATCAGCAAGCTCGGGGTGCGCACCACGGCCGACGTGTTTGGGCTCGTCACGACGCTGGCCGCACCGCTCGAGATCGGCCAGCAGTGGGAGGTGATGTCACCCCGCGTGGACGTCATGCTCCCGATGGTCTATCCGTCACATTATCCGCGCGGCGCATTCGGCGTGGCGCACCCGAATGCGGAACCCTACAAAGTGGTGCTCGCCGCGGTGACCCGCGCCCGCGAACGCGACGAGAAGCTCG
Source organism: Gemmatimonas sp. (assembly GCA_013822425.1). GTDB lineage: Bacteria > Gemmatimonadota > Gemmatimonadetes > Gemmatimonadales > Gemmatimonadaceae > PNKL01. The sequence continues at coordinate 416 of PNKL01000100.1, read as the reverse complement.
GGATTCGTTCCACCGAACACGTCAGGACGTGGCTGCAGGCCTTCTCCCTCGGAGCAGCCGCCGTACGGCGCCGCCGAGGTGCGCGCGCAGAAGCAGGCCGTGTACGACGCGGGATACGACGGATGGGTGCTGTGGCACCCCGGGTCGAAGTACGACGCGTTTGGTGCGGCCCTCGAACGCGAGACCGTGTCGCGCAAGAAAGTGCCGATGGCCAGGAAATAGAACGACGACCGCAAGGTCTGAAGGGGGCGACGGGTCGCGAAGCATGGATGTCTTTGCGGCCCGTCGTCCCCTTCGACCGTCTCTCTGTTGTCTCTCTGTTGTCTCTCTGTTGTCTCTCTGTTGTCTCTCTGTTGTCTCTCTGTTGTCTCTCTGTTGTCTCTCTGTTGTCTCTCTGTTGTCTCTCTGTTGTCTCT
>PNKL01000099.1 GCA_013822425.1 Gemmatimonas sp. | reverse complement strand
CGGGTGCGCTGCCCGTCTCGCAGTGCGCCGCGAACCCCCCGTACCGCGAACCCCCTTTACTCGTCGTCGCGCTCGAGACCTGCGAACGCCACAACGAGCCGCTTGCGCCCCACCGTCTCGTCGTCGAACTCGATCGTCACCTTCGCGTCGCGCCCGCTGCCGGCGAGGTCGAGGATGGTACCGCTGCCGAACGCCTTGTGCCGCACGCGCGCGCCCTTGACGTAGATCGGTGCCACCTGCGACTCCTCCTCGGTGGGCGCTGCCCAGGCGGCCGGCCGCGTCATCGGTGAGCCCGGCCGGCGCATGGCGGGCGTGGGGTACGCACACGCGCTGGCGCTCCCGCGCAGCCTGGACGTCAGCTGGGCGTCGTACAACTCCTTCGGCACCGGCGACAGGAACGACGAGAGCATCCCGGGCATCAGTTCGCCGTTGCGCCGCCGGGTCATGGCCCATGTGAGCGTCAGCTTCCGCTCGGCGCGCGTGATGGCGACATAGAGCAGCCGACGTTCCTCCTCGAGCAATTCGGGATCGTCGAAGGCGCGGGCCAGCGGGAAGAGCCCGTCTTCCATGCCGGCAACGAATATCACGGGGTATTCGAGTCCCTTCGCGGTGTGCACCGTCATCAGCGTCACCGCATCCGCATCGGCACCAAGCTGGTCAGCGGCAGTGACAAGCATCGCCTTCTGCAGGAAGTGATCGAGTGGCCGGAGCCCCAGCTCGCCGCCGTCATCCACCACGGTCTCGGCGGCTCCCTCGACCATCGCCCGCACGTTGTCGAGGCGGTCGAGCCCCTCGGGCCCCTCGGCGCGCAGCGCCTCATCGTAGCCCGTGGCCTGCAGGATCTCGAGAATCAACTGATCCACGCTCGCGTCAGCGGCGCTCGCGCGGAACCGGTCGGCAAGCCGCGCGATGTCCCCCAGCGCCTGACGCGTCGCGGGACGCACTCCCTCGAGCTCGCCGGCCCGCCGCGTCATCCCGAGCAGCGGAATGCCGAGCGCGCGCGCCGACTCGGCCATCAGTTCCACGGTCGCCTCGCCGATGCCGCGCCGCGGCACGGTGATCGCGCGGCGGAAGGCCTCGTCGTCCGCCGGGTTGGCGGCGAGCCGCAGCCAGGCCAGCAGGTCGCGCACCTCGCGGCGATCGTAGAAGCGCACCGCACCGACCAGCCGGTACGGGATGCCCCGCCGCCGCAGCGACTCTTCAATGCCTCTGCTCTGCGCGTTCGTGCGATAGAGCACCGCCATCTCGGACGGACGCTCGCGCAGATTCATGCGCCGGATCTCGATGGCCTCGGCGATGGCGTCGGCCTCGTCGCGATCGTCGAGCGCCTTGAGCACGGTCACGGGTTCGCCGGCCGGGCGCGTGGCGCGCAGCGTCTTGCCGCGCCGCGCCGTGTTCTGCGCGATGACGACGTTGGCCAGGGCGAGAATGCCGGGCGTCGAGCGGTAGTTCTCCTCGAGGCGCACGACGCGGGCGCCGGGATAGTCGCGCTCGAAGTCGAGGATGTTGCGCACATCGGCACCGCGCCATCCGTAGATGGACTGGTCGTCGTCGCCCACCACGGCGACGTTGCCCTGCGGCCCGGCGATGAGACGCACGAATTCATACTGCGCGTGGTTCGTGTCCTGGTACTCGTCCACCAGCAGGTGCTCAAAGCGCGCAGCGTAGTGCGCGCGCAGGTCGGCATGCTCGGTGAGGAGCTGCACGGGGAGCACGAGGAGGTCGTCGAAGCTCACCGCATTCTGCGCGCGCAGGACCGGTTCGAGCGCGGCGTAGACGGCGGAGACCGCCTTCGCCAGCGGCGTCATCGCGAGGCGCTCGTACTCCGCGGGCGTGACGAGGGCGTTCTTCGCGTCGCTGATGGCGGCCGCCACCGCCTTTGGCGCGAAGTCCTTGATCGACACCTTGGCGCGCTCCATCAGGCGGCGAACGACGGTGAGCGTGTCATCCTCGTCGTAGATCGTGTATTCGGCGGTGCGTCCCACGCGCTCGGCATGCAGTCGCAGCATGCGCGCGCCCAATCCGTGGAAGGTGCCAATCCACATGCCGCGCGGCTCGGCGCCCAGCAGGCGCGCGATGCGCTCGCGCATTTCGCCCGCGGCCTTGTTGGTGAAGGTGACGGCCAGCACGCGATGCGGCGCGACGCCCAGCGCGTCCACGATGCGGGCAACGCGCGCCGTCAGCACGCGCGTCTTGCCCGAACCGGCGCCGGCGAGCACGAGCAGCGGCCCCGTGCCGTGCTCGACGGCGGCGCGCTGCGCTGCGTTGAGGGTCAGTTCACCCGCGGAGCCCGGCAGCGTCATCCAGGAACGAGCACGTCAAACACGGCGCCGCGATCGGACGCCACCAGCACCAGCCGGCCGCTGTGCGACTCCTCGATGATGCGACGGGCAAGCGGCAGTCCGATGCCCCAGCCGCTCTCCTTCGTGGTGAAGCCGGCGGCGAAGATCTTGCGGCGCAGCGCGGGCGGGATGCCGGGCCCGTCGTCGGCGACGCGCACCCGCGCGCCGCCACCGGCGGCTCGGTCCACGCGCACCGTGATGGTCCCGCCCCGCCCCGCCAGTGCATCCACCGCATTCTTGATCAGCGACTCGACCGCCCACTCGAGGAGCACGCGATCCACCGGGGCGACGAGCGGCCCGTCGCCGCGCTCGAAGCCGATCACCACCGTGTTGGCGAGCGTCGGGACGCGGGCCCGGAAGTAGTGCACGACGGCTTCCGTCACCTCGCCGACATCGCTCGCGACCAGCTTGGGCGGGCGGCCGATGCGCTCGAACCGGTGCGCCACCCGCTCCAGCCGCTCCACGTCGCCCTGCATGTGCCGCTGCGCCGACTCCGCCGCGGGGTCACCGCCACGCTCCGCCAGCAACTCCAGCCATCCCTTGAGCGACGAGAGCGGCGTCCCCAGCTGGTGCGCCGCCTCGCGCGCCATGCCCGCCCAGACGCGCTCGCGCTCGGCGCGGGCGCGCACGCCCAGCGCCATGATGCCGGCGACGATGAGCAGCGAGAGCATCGCCACCTGCAGGAGCGGGATGACCTTGAGCCCGCGCACCAGCGGCGTGTTGCCGAAGTGGATCTTGCCGATGCCGGGTTCCACGACTGGCCGGTTCTGCTCGTCGAGGGTGCGCACCATCGCGCGGACCGAGGCAGACCGCGGGTCCGCCGGAGAGACAAAGCCCGAGCCGAGGTCCGGAAGGTTGGCGAAATAGCTGGGGCGGCCCGCGTCGTCGGTAACGATCACGGGCACGCCGAGTTCGTTGATCTCCTGGGAGATATCGAACAGGGCAAGGTCCGATGTCGCCGGGGACGACGACGTGTCCACGAGCGCGCTGTACACCCGCGCGAACATGCGGCTGGTGCGCTCGGCTTCGCCGCGCAGTTCGTCCACGATGCGCTGAGCGTACCAGACGTACGACCCCAGAAGCAGCAGGAGGCCGAGCGCAACAAGGAACACCGGCCCCCGGCGTCGCATGCGCTATCTGATGAAATCGGCGCCGAGATACGGGCGCAGCGCCTCGGGCACCAGCACCGAACCGTCCGGCTGCTGATAGTGCTCGAGGAGGGCGGCAATCACGCGCGGAAACGCCAGCGCCGATCCGTTCAGGGTGTACACGTACCGCGGCTTCTCGCCTGGCGCCGCGCGGAAGCGGATGTTCGCGCGCCGCGCCTGGAAATCGGTGAAGACCGAGCACGACGAAACCTCGAGCCACTTGCCGACGCCGGGAGCGAAGACTTCGAGGTCATACGTCATCGCGCTGTTGAATCCCGTGTCGCCGGCCGCGAGCAGCAGCACGCGGTACGGCAGTCCCAGCAGCTGCAGCACGTGCTCGGCGTGTCCGGTGAGCAGTTCGAGCTGCGCCGGCCCGTCCTCGGGGCGGCAGTAGCGCACCAGTTCCACCTTGTCGAACTCGTGCACGCGCAGGAGCCCGCGCGTGTCCTTGCCCGCGGCACCCGCCTCGCGGCGGAAGCACGGCGTGTACGCGCACATCGCCTTGGGGAGCTGCGCCGCGTCGAGAATCTCCTCGCGATGCAGGTTCGTGACCGGCACCTCGGCGGTGGGAATGAGGAATCCCTCGTCGTCGCCGAGCGCGTACATGTCCTCGGCGAATTTGGGCAGCTGGCCCGTGCCGATCATGGACGCGCGGTTCACGACGACCGGCACCCACAGCTCCTCGTAGCCGTGCTCGCGCGTGTGCAGGTCGAGCATGAGGTTCATCAGGGCACGCACGAGCCGCGCGCCGGTGCCGCGGAAGACGATGAACCCGGAGCCCGAGATCTTGGCGCCGCGCGCGAGGTCGAGCAGACCGAGGGACTCGCCCACCTCCCAGTGCGGCTTCACGCCCTCTGCGGCGCGGGGAGTTCCCCACGTGCGCACCACGGCGTTGTGCGTCTCGTCGCCGGCCGGCACCTGCGGCAGGGTGACGTTGGGAATCTCGTACATCCCCTGCTGAATGGCGGCCTCGGTTTCCACGAGTGTCGCCTCGATGCGGGCGATCTCCTCGCCGAGCGCGCGCGTCTGCGCCTGCAGCGCCGAGGCGTCCTCGCCGGCCTTCCTGCGCCGGCCGACTTCCTGGCTGGCGGTGTTGCGCGCCGCCTTCTTCTCCTCGACGGCCTGGATCGCCGCGCGGCGGTCCCGGTCGAGCTGCTCGAGGCGCGCGATGACCGGCTCGAGCTGGTCCAGCGCGTCGCGGCGACGCATGCCGTCGCGCAGCGCCGCCGCCTGTTCACGCACCATCCGGATGTCGTGCATGGCCTATTTTTCCGGAATGCCTTCGGCGAACGACTTGAAGCCGCAGTTCGGGTTCATCACGCCACGGCCGAAGATCAGGCCACCGGTCCTGACGGAGTCCACCACGAGCTTGGCGTACATCTCGCTGGACAGCTGGTAGACGCAGCTGGCCGACGTCAGGCGCACGCCGATGACCTCGCCCGGCAGCACCGACAGCGCCGAGTCGAGCTGCCAGCCCTTCGTGGGCGCGAGCAGGACGGACTCGTAGCTGCCGCTGATGCGCTGGAGCGCCACGGTGCGCGAGCCGGTGATGGGCGTGCCGACGAGCTTCTGGGGCAGGATGACGATCTTGCCGCGGCCGTCAAAGTCGAACGCGATGTCGAACTTGAAATTGCCGTCCACGCGCACCGGCGACCGCCCCACGAGGTCGAGGGCGGCCGGCGCGTTGGCCGGTCCCGTCCCCGAGATACCGTAGAGGGAGTAGACGAAGGGCTCGTTGCCGTACGAAGCCTTGAGCTTGAACGGATCGTCGCACGCCGACAACGCGAGCGCCGCCACGGCCAGCAGGAACGGGCCGCGCGCCGCGCAACGGCCGCGGCAAAGGAAGGAATTCAGTGTGTGCATGGGCTATCGGTGAAAGTAGCGGCCGGGGGGCGGCAGGGGAAGCGAATTCCGCTTGACTTCGCCTTGGTGGAGCGTACACTTCGGCAATCTTTTCTACTTCTACACCGGAGCGGGCGATGCCGACCATTCACGACCTCGTGGCAGCGATTCGGGATCGGGAGGGGGTGCAGGCCGCGGTCGTCCTGGGGCGCGATGGCTTGGTGATCGACGCCCAGGCGCTGCCGACGGTGGACACCGAAAGCGTGGCCGCCCATGTTCCACCGGTGTTCCTGGCCGCCGAGGAACTGGGGCACGCCAGCCAGCAGGACGCGCTCCAGACCGCGGTGCTGGAGCACGAGTACGGTTATGCCATCGTGGCGGCGCTCTCGGCCGAAGCGGTGCTGTTGGTGCTCGCCCTTCCCGGCGTCAACCTCGCGCAGCTGCTGTACGAACTGCGGCGCAACCGCGCGAACATCGCGTCCCTCGTCTGAGCGGCGTCCCGGCATGACGTGCCACGTGCTCGTGGCCGACGACGAACCCCACATCGGCCGCATCGTCAAGACAAAGCTCGAGCAGGGGCCCTTCCAGGTCACGCTCGTCTTCGACGGGATCGAGGCGCTCGAGGCCCTCGCGGCCCACCCCGACATCCGACTCGTCCTGCTCGACCTCATGATGCCGAACCTCAACGGGCTCGAGGTGCTGGCGCGCATGCGCCAGGACCCGCGCTGGTCGTCCCTCCCCTGCGTCATCCTGACCGCCGTCGGACAGGACCAGCGGTACGACGAGGCAATGCGACTCGGCGCGTCCGACTTCATCACGAAGCCATTCAGCCCCAAGCGGCTCTACGCCCGCGTGGCCGAGCTGACCGGCGTGGATGACGGCGGCGACGCGCCGGCGGCGGCGCCGTGAGCCGCGCGCCGACATGGGTGGTGGTCCTGGCCGGGGGCGTGGGCTCGCGCTTCTGGCCGCTCAGCACGCCGGAGCGCCCCAAGCAGTTCCTCCCCCTGCTCAGCGACCAGCCGATGCTGCGCGACACGCTCGACCGGCTCGCTCCGGTCGCGCCGGCCGACCGGACGCTCGTGCTGACCAACGCGGAACTGGCCGACGGCGTGCGCGCGATCGCCCCCGAGTTGCCCGCCGACCATGTGCTCGCCGAACCGCGTCCCGCCGGCACGGCGGCGGCGCTCGCCTGGGCGGCGAGCCGCATCGCCAAGGCGGCCGGGCCCGACGCGATCATGGTGTCGGTGCATGCCGACTCGGCGATCGCAGACGTGGCCGGCTTTCGTGACGCGCTGCGGCTCGCCGCGGCCGAGGCGGTGCGCACGCGCGGCCTCGTGACGGTGGGCATCGTGCCGACGCACGCCGATACGGGCCTGGGATATATCGAGGTCGGCGTGGCCACCGAAGGGCCGGCGCGGCGCGTGGCGCGATTCGCCGAGAAGCCGACGCAGGCGCGCGCTGACGCGCTGGTGGCGGCCGGCGCACTGTGGAATTCCGGCATCTTCGCCTGGCCCGTCGCCGTCTTCCTCGACGAACTCGCCGCACACTGTCCGTCGGTGGCGGAGCCGCTGGCGGCCGCGGGCGATGACGCCGCCGCCTTCTTCGGCGGCGTGACGGACCCCATCGCCGTGGACGTCGGCGTGCTCGAGCGGAGCGCGCAAATGTATGTGCTCCCCGGCAGCTTCGGATGGAATGACGTCGGCACCTGGTCGGCGCTGCGCGGCGTGCGCGCGAGCGACGCCGAAGGCAACGTGGCGCACGGGCGCGTACAGCTTCGCGCATCCGCGGAGAACGTCGTGTATGCGGCTGGCGCCAACGTGGTGCTGTACGGCGTGCGCGGCCTGGTGGTGGTGGAACACGACGGCGTCGTGCTGGTGACCACCGTGGAGAAGGCGCGCAACCTCAAGCCGCTGCTCGAGACGCTGCCGAGCGAACTCCGGGAACGCCGATGAGGTTCTGCACGCTCGCCAGCGGCAGCAAGGCGAACGCAACGCTCGTGGAAGTCGGGACGACGCGCCTTCTCGTGGACTGCGGCCTCGGCCCGCGCATCCTGGCCAGGCGGCTCGCCGAGGTCGGCGTGGCGCCCCAGTCAATTGATGCGCTCGTCGTGACGCACGAGCACATCGACCACGTGCAGGGGATCGCGCAGGCGGTAGCCAAGTGGCAGTGGCCGGTGTACGCCACGCGCGGGACCTTGAACGGCATCCGCGACCTGCCGACGGAGCGCCAGTACGCGCTCGCGTACGGCAAGGCGAAGGGCGTTGGCGACTGCACGGTGGAGCTCGTGCGTGTCCCGCACGACGCCGCCCAGCCGGCGGCGGTGGTGATCACGGCGCAGCGGTCGGGGGCGCGCATCGGCGTGGCCACGGATCTCGGGCACGTGCCCGACGAACTCGGCGCCGCCTTCGAGCGCCTCGACTTCCTCGTCTTCGAGAGCAACCACGACGAGGAGATGCTGCGGAGCGGGCCGTACCCGCCATTCCTGCAGGAGCGCATCGCGTGCGACACCGGGCACTTGAGCAACCGCCAGACCAGCGGGCTGCTGCAGCGCGTGGCGCACAAGGGACTGCGGCAGGTGCTGCTGGCGCACCTGAGCCAGCAAAACAACGAGCCGACGGTGGCGCTGCGCGCGGCGAAAGAGGCGCTGAAGAAGGCAGCGTTCAGGGGGACGATGGGGTGCGCCGCGCAGGACGTGGTGACGTTTCCGGGTTTGGGGCGCGGACAGATGGAGCTTGGGCTCTAGCCC
>PNKL01000098.1 GCA_013822425.1 Gemmatimonas sp. | reverse complement strand
CGCGTCGAGGCGCTTCACCAGCTCGGCGGCGCCGATCGTGTCCACCACGCGCAGCGGGCCACCGCGGAACGGCGGGAAGCCGATGCCGAACACCGCGCCGATGTCGCCGTCGCGTGGGGCGCGCAAGATCCCGTCCTCCACGCACCGCACCGCCTCGTTCACCATCGCCAGCGAGAGCCGCTCCTGGATATCGGCCGCGTTCACCTCGACGCGCGATGATCCCGCCGGCGTGAGGGCATACACTGAAACATCCACGCCGCCCTTCTTGCCCTTCTCGTCGTAGAGATAGAAGCCCTTCCTCCCCTTGCGGCCGAGTCGCCCCGCGGCGAGCACCTTGCCCAGCGTCACCGACGGCTGCAGCCGGTCGCCGAACGCCGCCGCCATGATCGCGCCGCTCTTGCCGGCGACGTCGAGGCCCACCTCGTCGAGCAGCGTCACCGGCCCCACCGGGAAGCCGTAGTCGAGCATCGCCGTGTCGATCGCCTCGATGCGCGCCCCCTCGTCGAGCAGCGTGCCGGCCTCGTTGATGTACGGCGCCAGGATGCGGTTCACGTAGAAGCCCGGCGCGTCGTTCACCACGATCACGGTCTTGCCCAGCTTTCGCCCGAACGCGACGGTCGTCGCCACGACGTCGGGCGCCGTCTGCGGCGTCACGATCACCTCGAGCAGCGGCATCTTGTGCACGGGGGAGAAGAAGTGCATCCCTACCACGCGCGAGGGGTCGCGCGACGCCTCCGCAATCCGGTGAATCGGAATCGTGCTCGTGTTCGTCGCGAAGATCGCCCCCGGCGGCAGCACCGCCTCGGCTTCCTTCAGCACCGCCTGCTTGACCGCGAGGTCCTCGAACACCGCTTCAATTAGTAGCGAAACGTTACCAAATCCCGTGTAGTCCACGGTGCCGCTCACGAGCGAGAGCTGGTCGGCGAACTGCTGGCGCGTCACCTGCTGCTTCCTGAGCCGCTCGTCCAGCACGTCGCGTACGGCGGAGAGCCCCTTGGCCACCGCCGCGTGATTGGTGTCCTTGAAGCGCACCGCCACGCCCTGCATCGCGCTCACCGCGGCGATGCCCGCACCCATGAACCCCGTGCCGAGCACGCCGATCTTGTCCACCTTCGTCGCCGGTGGCGCATCGCCGCTGACGCCGCTGTCCTTCTTGAGCGACGTGGTCGCGTAGAACAGGAAGACCAGCTGCCGGCTCACCGGCGTGAACGCCATCTCGCCGAAGAGCCGTGCCTCGGCGGCGAATCCGTCTGCCACCGACCCGCGGTAGCCCGCCGCCACCGCCTCGAGCGCCGCGAGCAGCGCCGGATAGTGGCCGCGCGATTTCTTCATCGTCTTCGCGCGCGCCTGCCGGAACACCACGGCGCGCCCCAGCGGGTTGCCATCGAGCAGCGACGACGTGCGCTCGCGCGTGCGCGGGATTTTTCCAGTCCCGAGTTCCCTGGCCCGCCGGATCGCCGTCTCGCGCAGGATGCTCGGGTGCACTATTTCGTCGGCGAGGCCGGCCTGCTGCGCCTTCTTGGCGCGCACGTTCTTGCCGGTGAGGATCATGTCGAGCGCCGCCTGCAACCCGACCGTGCGCGGCAGGCGCTGCGTCCCGCCCGCTCCCGGAATCAGTCCAAGCTGCACTTCGGGAAGCGCAAGCACCGTCTTCGGCGAGTCAGCGACGATGCGATACGCGCAGGCCAGCGACGCCTCGAGCCCGCCGCCCAGGCAGGCGCCGTTGATCGCCGCCACCCACGGCACGCGTCCCTGCTCCAGCCGGTTCATCAGCTGGTGCCCTGCCGCGCTCGCGCGCATCGCGTCCGCCGCCGACGTGAACTCGAGGAACGCGTCGATGTCGGCGCCGGCGATGAAGGTGTCGGGCTTGCCGCTGATCAGCACCGCGCCCACCACCGACGTGTCGCGCTCCAGCTGGTCGAAGACCGCCACGAAGTCGGCGATCACCGCCTTCGAGAACTTGTTCACCGGCTCGCCCGGCAGGTCGAACGTCACGACGGCCACGCCGTCATGCATCGCTACGGAAAGTGCGCTCATACCGCCAGCGTCCCCTGTTCCCTGTTCCCTGGACTGGTCATTCACGCTCGATCACCATGCTGAATCCCATACCGCCCGCCGCGCACACCGTCATCAACCCGAACTGGCCGCCACGCCGCTGCAGTTCATGTGCCAGCGTGGTCGTGATGCGCGCTCCGGTGGCGCCAAAGGGATGGCCGATCGCGATGGACCCGCCGAGCACGTTCAGCTTCGTGCGATCCACCTCGCCCAGCGGCGCCGACAGTCCGGCGCGCTCGGCCCAGTGCGGCGACTCGAAACCGCGCAGGTTGCTCAGCACCTGCGCCGCGAATGCCTCGTGCATGTCCACGAGGTCCATGTCCTTGAGCGTCAGTCCGGCGCGCCTGAGCGCGAGGGGCGCCGCGAGCACCGGCGCCTGCAGCAGCTGCTCGCCGGGATCAAGCGCCGCGTACGCGTACGACTTGATGTAGGCGAGTGGCGTGTAGCCGAGCGCCTTTGCCCGCTCCTCGCTCATGAGCAGCACCGCGCCGCCGCCGTCGGTGAGCGGCGACGCGTTGCCCGCCGTCACCGAGCCGTATCGCTTGTCGAACACCGGCCGCAGCGCCGACAGCTGCTCGAGCGACGTGTCGCCGCGAATGCCGTTGTCCTCCGTCATCACCTGCTCGTAGCGCGGCGGCAGGTAGACCGGCGCGAGCTCGGCCGTCAGGCGGCCGTCCGCCGTCCCCTTGGCCGCATTGAGGTGCGACGCCAGCGCCAGCGCATCCTGCTCCGCGCGCGGCACGCCGTTGATCTTCGCCATTTTCTCGGCCGACTGTCCCATCGTCTCGCCCGTGGACGGTTCCGCGATGGCCGGGGTGATGGGAATGAGGTCCTTCGGCCGGATCTTCGCCAACGCCTGCAGCCGGCCGCCGAGCGTCTTGGCCTTGCTCGCCGCCACCAGCGCATCGCTGAAGCCGCGCGAGTGCAGGATCGGCACGTTGCTCAGCGATTCCGCGCCGCCGGCGATCGCCACATCGGCGTGGCCGAGCGCGATCTGGTCGGCCGCATCCGTGATCGCCTGGTTGGCCGAGGCACAGGCGCGACTGACGCCGAACGCCTGCACCGACTTCGGGAGCACCGGCATCAGCGCCACTTCGCGCGCGATGTTCGGGGCGAGCACCGACGGAATGACCGTGCCGAAGACGAGCACGTCCACGCTCGCCGGATCGAGGCTCGTCCGCTGGATCAGCTCGCCGACCGCGATCTTGCCGAGGTCGATGGCGCTGAGATGCCTGAGTGTCGTGCCGGCGCGGGCGAACGGGGTGCGGACTCCCTCGATGATCGCCACGCGGCGGCCGTGTCCGAAGCTGGCCATAGACCATTGAAGTTAGACGGCGTTTCCCTCGGCGGCTATCGGGGCTTCAGTGTGCGTCGGAGGGCTTTTTCACTACCGGGAACGCGGCTTCTTTCACCACGGAGCACACGGAGGGGAACGGAGGACCACCGAGTACCACAAAAGCTGAGGGTAAAGACAACGCGCCACGCAGACATTTGCGTGGCGTTCGCAGTTCCCCCAGGACGTACTCCGTGGCCCTCAGCAGTTCTCCGTGTCCTCCGTGGTAAAGAAGGTCAGCTCGACGCGCCAGCTCGACGCGCCTTACGGCCGGCGAACTCGCGCGGTATTCTCGGGCAGTGATTCTGCCGACAACGACCACCCCCGCCCTCACCCGCACCGCGCAGCTTGCCCGACTTCGCCAGCGTCGCTTCGACGTCCTGGTGGTCGGCGGCGGCATCACGGGCGCCGGTATTGCCCGTGACGCCGCGCGTCGCGGGCTCGATGTGGCGCTCGTGGAGCGCGACGACTTCGCGAGCGGCACCTCCAGCCGGTCCTCCCGGCTCGTGCACGGCGGCGTGCGCTACCTCGAGCACGGCCACCTGCGCCTCGTCTTCGAGTCCAGCCACGAACGGCGCGTGCTCCTCCGCATCGCACCGCATCTCGTGCGCCCGCTGGCGTTCACGTGGCCCGTCTACGAAGGCGCGCGGATCCCGCGCTGGAAGCTGCGCGCCGGACTCCTGCTCTACGACCTGCTCGCCCTCTTTCGCAACGTCGCGCCGCACCGCGGACTCAGCGCCGCGGACATCGTTGAGGCGGAGCCGATGCTCGCGTGCGATCACCTCCTCGGCGGCGCACGCTACTTCGACGCCGCCACCGACGACGCTCGTCTGACCCTCGCCACCCTGCTCGACGCCGCGGTCTCCGGCGCCACCGTGCTCAATCACGCGGAAGTGACGAGCCTCCAGTGGGACGGCGGCCGTGTCAGCGGCGCCAGTGTTGCCGACCGGTTGGGTGGGCACGCGCTCGACATCGGCGCCTCCTGTGTGGTGAACGCCACTGGCCCGTGGACGGATGGCGTGCGACGCATGGAGAACCCCGCGTCCGTGCCGGCGGTACTCGGCAGCAAGGGCGTGCACATTGCCGTTCCCGCATCGCGGGTGGGGAATCGCGGCGCCATCACCCTGCTCGCGGCGGACGGCCGCGTGATGTTCGTCCTGCCGGCCGGGCCCTGCACGCTCATCGGCACCACCGAGACCGAGACTACCGAGGCCCCCGACGACGTCCGCGCCACGCGCGGCGATGTCGCGTACCTGCTCCAGTCTGCCAATCGTGCTTTCCCCGACGCCGCACTGACAGCGGACGATGTCATCGCCGCGTGGGCCGGCATCCGGCCGCTTGCCGCGGCGGCGCACTCGGGCAACGCGAACTCCGCTTCGCGCGAGCATCTCGTCGAGGCCGGCCCGGGCGGCGTAATCACCGTGACCGGCGGCAAGCTCACGAGTTATCGCGTCGTGGCGCGCGATGTCGTGGATGCCGTCTTCCGCGCGCTCGCGCGGCGGTCGCCGCGGGTCCGCACCGATCACATCCCGCTCGCCGGCGGCGACGTGCAGGACCTCGAGGCCGAACTCGCCGCCGCCCGCGCCGCCACCGGCACCGACGACATCGCCGCGTGGCTCGTGCACGCCTACGGTGGCGCGTGGCACCAGGTCTGGGCGCGCGCCGGCGCCGCCGCCGCACTCGCCACACGTCTCGTCCTGACCCTGCCATATATCGGCGCCGATGTCGTGCACGCCGTCGAGGCTGAGTTCGCCTGCACCGTCGCCGACGTGCTCGTGCGCCGCACCCATCTCGCCTTCGAAACCCGCGACCACGGACTTGCGGTGGCGCCCCGCGTCGCGGCCCTCATGGCACCCCTCCTCGGCTGGACCGACCGAGGCGAGGAGTTGGCAGTCGCCGAGTATCGGGCTACTATCGAGCGGCTCTTCACGATTGACGCCTGAGGGCGCCCGCCTTCACGCCCCCCTTCCGGATGCTCACGATGACCACTCGATCCTCTCGCGCGGCTGCGATGCTCGCCGCGCTCGTCTCCGTTGCCGCGTGTCGCGGCGAGGACGCCCTGGTGAACGCGCCGGTGCGCGTGGAGGATGAGGCCCCAGCCGCAAGCGCCGGTGCTTCCACGCCATACCTCACGACCGCCGGCGACGGCACTGTCTGGATGAGCTGGATGGAGCGCAGCGCTGATTCCGCGTGGGTGCTGCGCGCCGCGCACCGGCCGGTCGGTGCGCGCTGGTCGGAGCCCGTGATGGTGGTTCGCGACAGCCTGCTCTTTGGCAACTGGGCCGATTTTCCCTCGCTCGCCGTTGATGCCAAGGGACGCCTCATCGCGCACTTCCTGCGCCGCTCGGCGCCCGGCAAGTACTCCTATCACGTCTGGGTGACGACCAGCGCGGACAGCGGCGTCACATGGAGTGCCCCGCAGCGCCTGCACAGCGACACGAGCGCTTCGGAACATGGCTTCGCGGCCCTCGTGCCTCAGCCCGACGGCTCCACGTTCGCCGCCTGGCTCGACGGGAACGCCACCGGCGGGGAGACGGGCGCGATGAATCTTGGCTTCGGCGTGGTGGACTCCACGCTGCGCGTGCGGCCCGACACGATGCTCGACACGCGTGTGTGCGATTGCTGCCAGGTGGCCGGCACGCGCACGGGTGGCGGCGGCGCCGTCTTCGCGTATCGCGACCGGTCAGGGGACGAGATCCGCGACATCGCGGTCGTGCGCTACGACGAGGGACGCTGGTGGCCACCGGCTGTCGTGCATGCGGATGGCTGGGTGACCCGCGCTTGTCCGGTGAATGGACCGGCGCTGTCGTCGCGCAATCACGGGGTGGCGCTGGCCTGGTTCACCAACGCGCGCGACACGGCCAAGGTGCAGCTCGCGTTCAGCACCGACCGTGGCGCCACGTGGAACGCGCCGGTCCGCGTGGATGACGGCTCACCGCTGGGACGCGTGGACGTGGAATACCTGTCCGACGGAGGCGCGCTGGTCACGTGGATGGAGTACACCGGCAAGGGCACGGCGGAGATTCGCGCCAAGCGCGTGCGGTCCGACGGCGTCCTTTCCGCGGCGACCGTCGTCAGCGCAACCAGCGATGCACGCTCGGCCGGCTTCCCACGCATCGCCGCGGCCAGCGACACAGCCGTCTACGTGTCCTGGCGCGAAATGACGGAGCCCGCGCGGCTGCGCCTCACGCTGCTCAGGGTCCCGGGTGGACGGTAGGCGCGTCACGCACGCTCGTCGCCCAATGAAAGAGCTGTTGATTGGTTGATCCGTTCTTTCTTACCACGGAGCACACGGAGGAAAAACCGGAGGGCCACGGAGTACTGCAACGACTGGGGTAACGACACAACGCCACGCAACCCTCTGCGTGGCGTTCGCCGTTCCTCCAAGTAGTTGCAGTACTCCGTGGCCCTCCGGTTTTTCCTCCGTGTGCTCCGTGGTAAAAGAAGCCCTGAAGCGCTTGACGCCCATGCTGCCCGCGTGCCGCGGGTACGCCACCAACGAACGAGGGCCCGCGACGGAAATCACGGGGCCTCTTCGCTGCAGCGGGTCGCCGCTACACGTCGTGAATGGTGGTCAGCTCCACGACCTTCATCTTGCGCGTGCGGGCCGGCAGCTTGAGCAGCACCAGGTCGCCCACCTTCTTGCCCAGCAACGAGCGGCCGATGGGCGACATCATGGTGACATGGCCGTCCTCGAACTCCTCGGAGTCGCCGAACACCAGGTGGTAGGTCTCCGTCACCTTCGTGTCCTGGCAGACGACGACCACCTTGGAGCCGAGCCCGGCCCTGTCATTCGGAATCTGGGCCGGGTCAATGGTGGAGAGCTTCGACAGCCGCGACGACAGCTGGCCGAGGCGCGCCTGCACGAACTGCTGCCGTTCCAGCGCGGACTTGTACTCGCTGTTCTCGCGCAGGTCGCCCATCTCGACCGCGCGGCGGATTTCCGCCGGCAGCGTCACGTTGAGCTCGTGGCGGAGCTTCTCGGCTTCCGCGCCAAGCTTCGCTTTGAGGGCTTCGATCATCGGGGGACCCCGGAAAAGACAAAAGGACTGCGCCCGGCCTTTGCGGGCCGGGCGCTCGACGCATGCGTAGTCGCTCTGGGTGAAAAAGTACCCCTTTTGCGTCCCCGAAGCAATCGGGGAAAGCCGGTGTAGATTCCCTCCGATGCTGCAAATCATCCACCATGATGAGGTTACCGAGCTTCGCTTCAGCACGTGGCGGAGCCGGTCCGTGGGTTTTCGGGTGAGCGCCTTCCTTGTGCGCGGCGTGCTGGTGGACACCGGCTTTCCTGATTGCGCCGGGAACTTGGAACAGTTCACCGCGACGACTCGTCCCGATGGCTGTCTCGTGACGCACTTCCACGAGGATCACTCCGGCGGCGTCGCCGCCGTTGCCCGTGCCGGCGTGCCGGTCTGGATGGATGCGCGCACCGCGAGTCGTGTGCGTCAGCCCGCGCCCATCGGTTTCTACCGGCGCTATACGTGGGGTTCGCCGTCGCCGGTCGGCGCGTTCACGCCGTTCACTCCGCCCGGCTCACTGGAGTGCATCGCGACGCCCGGCCACAGCGACGATCATCACGCCGTCTGGGACCGCGAGACTGGCGCGCTGTTCGGCGGCGACCTCTTCATCGGCGTCAAGGTGCGCAGTTCGCACGCCAGCGAGCAGCCGCGCACGCTGGTGCGTTCACTGCGCCGGGTCATCGCACTCGGACCGCAGCGCCTCTTCGACGCGCACCGGGGGCTCGTCGACAACCCCGTCGCCCTGCTCACGGCCAAGGCCGACTGGCTGGAGCAGGCCATCGCGTCCATTGACGCCCTGATCGCCGAGGGCCTCGATGACACCGCCATCGCCCGCTGCGTGCTCGGCCATGACTGGGTCAGCCACGCCTTCACCGGCGGCGACTACACC
>PNKL01000097.1 GCA_013822425.1 Gemmatimonas sp. | reverse complement strand
CCGAAGATGCGCTCGCAGAAGAGGCCGTCCTTCTCGGGCTTGAACGACCGGTAGTTGATCGTCTCCGGCTTGGTGACCTCGCCCCATGACCACCAGGAGCGGAGGCCGGCCATCTCCAGCCGCTCGCGCTCCTTAGGGTCACGGGGACCGCGAATCTCCTCCGGGCTCGCAATGCGGACCTGGATGAAGTCGAACGCCGAGGCGCGCTGCTCGCGCGCGTTGCGGAAATCAATCATCGGTTATTCCTCGTTCCCGTTTCCGAAGGACCCGCCCGTGACTTCGTTCGCGTCCATCGTGACGTGGATGCCCAGCGCCTGCAGTTCCTTCACGAGCACGTTGAACGATTCCGGCGTTCCCGGCTCGGGCAGGTTCTGCCCCTTCACGATCGCCTCGTACACGCGGCTGCGTCCGTTCACGTCGTCCGACTTGACCGTGAGGATCTCCTGCAGCGTGTGCGCGGCGCCGTAGGCCTCGAGGGCCCACACTTCCATCTCGCCGAAGCGCTGCCCGCCGAACTGCGCCTTGCCGGCCAGCGGCTGCTGCGTCACCAGCGAGTACGGCCCGATGCTCCGGGCGTGGATCTTGTCGTCCACCAGGTGGCTCAGCTTCAGCATGTACACCTGGCCCACCGTCACCGGGCTCGTGAACGCCTCGCCCGTGCGGCCGTCGCGCAGGCGGATCTTGCCGAACGGCATGATGCCGGCCAGCCCGAGCAGCTCGATCGCCGCCGCATCCACGTCCGCCTCGCTCTTCCGGCCGAGCGTCGCGGCGAGGGCCGGCAGCCCGCGCGCCTCGAGGAGCTCCGCCGCGCTCAACGCGTCGAGCTTCTCGATCTCCTTGCCGACCTTCTTGAACTCGGCCTTGCGCGTCGCGTAGTCGGGATCGTCCACCGCCACGTCGTGAAACACCTTCTCGTGGCGCAAGTTCGCGTGCTCGCGCTCGGCCAGCTCCTTCGCCGCCGCCGCGAGGTACTCACGCACCCGCACGAAGATCTCCTTCGTCTCCGCCGACATCGCACGCCCGTGCAGGTCGTTCAACGTCGCGTCGTTCAGGAGCTCCACCTTGTCCAGGTCCTCCGCGCTCGGCTTGATGTCGGCGAGAAGCTGACGAAGGTCCTTGTCGGTGATCGACGGCACGTCGGCCAGCAGGCCGAGCGACGACTTCGCCCACGTCACGCCCGCCAGGCGCAGCAGCAGCCCGATCTCCCGCTCGTTGGCGCCGGCGAAGACCGGCGTCTTGGCGTAGAAGCCCAGCAGCTTGGCCGCCCACCCGAGGTGCGTCTCGAGAATCTGCCCCACGTTCATGCGGCTCGGCACGCCGAGCGGGTTGAGCACGATGTCCACCGGACGACCGTCCGGCAGGAACGGCATGTCCTCTTCCGGCACGACGCGCGCCACGATGCCCTTGTTGCCGTGGCGGCCGGCCATCTTGTCGCCCACCGAGATCTTGCGCTTCTCGGCCAGGTAGACCTTCACCAGCTGAATGACGCCCGGCGGCAGCTCGTCCGGCTGGAGGATGCGGTCGATGCGCTCCTCCGCCTTCTCCTCGATCTTCGCCTTGACGTCGTTGGCCGCCTCGATGATCTCGCGGACCTCCTCGTTCACCTTCTTGTTGCCGACACGGAACGTCTTGAGGTCGAGCGTGGCGAGGCGCAGCGTGGCGAGGATCTCCCCGGTCAGCTTCGTCCCCTTCGGGATCGCCTCCTCCACCGTGCCGCTCTTGAGCGCGAGCTCCACGATCTGCCCGACGAGCAGTTCCTTGATCTCCTCGTCGCGCACGTCGTTGACGCGCACCTTCTCCTCGCCCTCGAGCCGGCGCACGTCGCCGATCCGCTCGCCGCGGTCCTTCTCCACCACCTGGTCCTCGACGCGCGAGAAGATCTTGCAGTCGATGACGACGCCTTCCATGCCCGGCGGCACCTTGAGCGACGAATCCTTCACGTCCTTCGCCTTCTCGCCGAAGATCGCCGTCAGCAGCTTCTCTTCGGGCGACAGCTCGGTCTCGCCCTTCGGCGTGATCTTGCCGACCAGGATGTCGCCCGGCTTCACGTGGGCGCCGATGCGCACGATGCCGCGCTCGTCGAGGTCCACGAGCGACTCTTCCGAGACGTTCGGGATCTCGCGCGTGATCTCCTCCTGCCCGCGCTTGGTGTCGCGCACATGCAGCTCGAGTTCCTGGATGTGGATCGACGAGTACACGTCGTCCTTCACCAGGCGCTCCGAAAGCACGATGGCGTCCTCGAAGTTGTGCCCGTACCACGGCATGAACGCCACGGTGACGTTGCTGCCGAGCGCCAGCTGGCCGTGCTCGGTGGCCGCGCCGTCCGCCAGGACCTCGCCCGGCCTCACCTTCTGCCCGAGCTTCACGGCCGGGCGCTGGTTGATGGCGGTGTCCTGGTTGGTGCGCCAGTACTTCTTCAGGCGGTAGCGGTCCTGCTGCGTGAGCCGCGCCAGCGGGGCGCCGGCGTCACGCTTGCCTTCCTTGCCCTGCCCGGCGTCCACGATGATCTCGTCGGCCGTCACGCGCGTCACCACGCCCGCGCGCCTCGCAATCACCACCGCGCCGGAGTCCTGCGCCACCTTCTCCTCGAGCCCCGTGCCGACCACCGGCGTCTGCGGGTTGAGGAGCGGCACCGCCTGGCGCTGCATGTTGCTGCCCATCAGCGCGCGGTTGGCGTCGTCGTGCTCGAGGAACGGAATGAGCGCGGCGGCGATGGACACCACCTGCTCCGGCGCCACGTCCATGTAGTCGATGCGCGACGGCGGCACGAGCGGCACGTCCGACTGCTGGCGGCTGAGCACCAGCGAGTCCACGAACGTCCCGTCCGGGTTCAGCTTCGCGTTCGCCTGCGCGATGATCGCGTCCTCCTCGCGGTTGGCGTCGAGCCACTCGAGGTCGCCCGTCACCTTGCCGTTGCGCACCACGAGGTACGGCGTCTCCACGAAGCCGAGGTCGTTGACGCGCGCGTAGCACGCCAGCGACGTGATCAGGCCGATGTTCGGGCCTTCCGGCGTCTCGATGGGGCACATGCGGCCGTACTGCGAGTAGTGCACGTCGCGCACCTCGAAGCCGGCGCGCTCGCGCGTCAGGCCGCCCGGGCCAAGCGCCGAGAGGCGGCGCTTGTGCGTCAGCTCGGCCAGCGGGTTGGTCTGGTCCATGAACTGCGACAACTGCGACGACCCGAAGAAGGCCTGGATCACCGCCGACACCGTGCGCGCGTTGACGAGGTCGTCGAGCGCAATTTTCTCGGTGTCCTGGTTGATGCTCATGCGCTCCTTGACCAGGCGCGCCATGCGCGACAGGCCGACGGAGAACTGGTTGGCGATGAGCTCGCCGACCGAGCGGATGCGGCGGTTGCCCAGGTGGTCGATGTCATCCGTGTGCCCGCGCCCCTCGTGCAGCTCCACGAGGTAGCGGAGGATCGCCACGAAATCGTCCACGGTGAGCACCGTCACGTCGGGCGACGTCGGCAGGCCGAGGCGCTGGTTGATCTTGTAGCGCCCCACGCGGCCGAGGTCATAGCGCTTGGGCGAGAAGAACAGCCGCTCCAGCGCCTGCTTCGCCGTCTCCTTGTTGGGCGCATCGCCCGGGCGGAGCAGCGAGTAGATCTGCTTGAGCGCCTCGTCCTCGGCGTGCGTCGGGTCCTTGAGCAGCGTGTTCTTGATGAGCTGGCTCTCGACGCGCAGCGACGGCGAGAAGACGTGCACGCGGTGCAGGTCGGCCTTCCGGAGGCGCTTGCACAGCATCTCCTTGAGCGCCTGCCCCGCCTCGGCGATCACCTCGCCCGTGCTCGGGTCGATCACGTCGAGCGCGATCACGCGCGCCGTTGTGCGCTCGCCGCGCTCGATCGCGTCGAGCTCGTCGCGCAGGTCCACCGACATGTACGACGCGAAGACCTTGAGCCGGTCGATCTTCTGGCGGCGGAGGCGGTTGAACACCTCCTCGGTGAGCTCGTCGCCCACCTTCACCAGCAGCAGGTTTTCGTCGCGCTCGCGCTGGGCGCGCGCCTTCTTGGTCTTCGGCTTCGGCGCATCCTCGGCCGCCGCCTCGCCCGCGAGCTCGATGTCCTCGGCGACGATCGCCCCGATGACCTCGCGGTTCTCCGCGCGGCCCTCGCGCTTCTTCGTCAGGTCGAGCTCACGCACCGCGAAGAAGAGCCGCAGGATGTCGGCGTTGGTCCCGTAGCCGAAGGCGCGCAGCAGCGCGGTGGCCGGGAACTTCTTCTTCTTGTCGATGTGGACGTAGATGATGTCGTGGATGTCGACGGTGAACTCCACCCACGAGCCGCGGAACGGGATGATCCGCGAGCTGATCAGCCGCTGGCCGTTGGGGTGGGTGCTCTCCTCGAACACCACGCCCGGCGAGCGGTGCAGCTGCGACACGATGACGCGCTCGGCCCCGTTGATCACGAAGGTGCCGAGGTTCGTCAGCAGCGGCAGTTCGCCGAGGTAGACTTCCTTGCGGATCTCGTTCTTGAGCCGCTTGCCGTTGCCCGCGTCCTCGAAGACGCGCAGCGACAGCGTCGCCTTGAGCGGCGCCGAGTAGGTCATGTCGCGCTCGATGCACTCCTCGACGGAGTACTTCGGTTCCCCCAGCGTGTACTTCTCGAACTCGAGCGAGAAGTTCTGGTGGACGTCCTCGATGGGGAACAGGTCCCTGAAGACGCGCTCGAGGCCCACATCCTCCACGTGCTTGGCGGCCGCGTCGAGCTGCAGCAGCGACTCGAAGGCGCGCACCTGGATGTCGAGGAGATGCGGCATCTCCATGGCCTGGTCGAGCTTGGCGAACGAAATCTGCTTGATCATGTCGGGTCCGGGCGTTCCGGTGGACAGGCGAAAACGGCCCCGGCCCAGCCGTGCGGCGATTTGCCGCGCGGGCGGGTCAGGGCGTGCAACGCGTCAGTTGTACGGCGGGACGAAGCGTGCGATCACGGGGGTCGTTGGGGCTGAGGGTGGGAACCCGGCGGTCCGGACAGCCCGGACCGCCGGCAACCCCCGGCCCTACTTGACTTCGACGCCGGCGCCTTCGGCCTCGAGCTTGGCCTTCAGCGCAGCGGCCTCGTCCTTCGAGACGCCGGCCTTCACGGTCTGCGGCGCGCCATCGACCAGGTCCTTGGCTTCCTTCAGCCCGAGGCCGGTGATCTCGCGGATGACCTTGATGACCTGGATCTTCTTGGCACCGGCCGACGTGAGCGTGACCGTGAACTCGGTCTGCTCCTCGACCGCCGCCGCGGCGGCGCCGGCCGCCGGGGCACCGGCCGGAGCCGCGGCGATGGTGACGTTGAACTTCGTCTTGAACGCGTCGATGAGCTCGACCAGCTCGATGACCGACTTGTTGCCAATCGCCTCGAGGATGTCGTCGTTGCTCAGGGTCGTGCTTGCCATGGTAGTGTTCTCCGTGTGTTCCCAGGAGTCCTGGGGCGTTGTTGATCAGGCGGACGCCTGGGGAATCAGTTGCTGCCTTCGAGCTGCGTCTTGCGCGCGTCGAGGGCCAGGGCGAATGACATCAGGATGCTGTTGAGGTAGCCCGCGAACAGGCTCAGGGCCTCGTCGCGGGTCGGCATCGTCGCCAGCTTCGACACCATCGCCTGGTCGACCACCGCCCCCTCGTAGATGCCGCCCTTCACTGCCGGCCGCTGGTCATTGGCCTTGGCGAAGTCGGCGAGGACCTTCGCCGCCGCGATGGCGTCCTTCGCCACCACCACGCCCGTCGGTCCCTTGATCGGCTGGCCCACCAGTCCGCACGCATTGACCGCGCGGATGGCCAGCGAGTTCTTGATCACCACGTATTCGACGCCCGCGCGCCGCAGGCGGCGCCGCAGGTCCGTCATCCGCTTCACGTTCAGCCCGGTGAAGTCGGTGTAATAGAGGGCGCTGGCGCCCTTGATCTTCTCGCCGAGCTCGGCGACGAGCTTTTCCTTGTCTGTGCGCTTCATGGCTCGTTACCGGTAGGGGGTGGTGTCGACCTTCACCCCGGGACCCATCGTCGACGAGACCGACAGGTTCCGCACGTAGACACCCTTCGCCGCCGCAGGCTTGGACCGGACGATCTGGTCCATGAACGCGGTGAAGTTGGTCTCGAGGGCGTCGAGGCCGAACGAGACCTTGCCGATCTTGGCGTGCACATTGCCGCCCTTGTCGACCCGGAACTCGATCTTGCCCGCCTTGGTTTCCTTCACGGCCTGGCCGATATTCATCGTCACCGTCCCCGCCTTCGGGTTCGGCATCAGCCCGCGGGGGCCAAGCACGCGGCCGAGCTGGCCCACCTGGCCCATCTGGTCGGGCGTGGCGATCATGACGTCGAAATCGGTCCAGCCTTCCTTGATCTTGGCGATGTACTCGGTGCCGACATAGTCGGCGCCGGCGGCCTCAGCCTCCTTGGCCTTGTCACCGACGGCGATCACCAGCACGCGCACGGTCGCGCCCGTCCCCGCGGGGAGGACGACGGTGCCGCGCACCACCTGGTCGGCATGCCGCGGGTCGACGCCGAGGCGCACCACCACCTCCACCGTCTCGTCGAACTTCGCGTACGCGCCCGTCTTCACCAGGTCCAGCGCCTGCTTGGCCGCGTAGGCCTGCTCGATCACGCGCCTGGCGGCCGCCGCGCGGTACTTCTTTCCATGAGTGCCGGGCATCAG
This sequence comes from Gemmatimonas sp., assembly GCA_013822425.1. Classification (GTDB taxonomy): domain Bacteria; phylum Gemmatimonadota; class Gemmatimonadetes; order Gemmatimonadales; family Gemmatimonadaceae; genus PNKL01. Next base: position 1,833 of record PNKL01000097.1, on the reverse strand, counting down.
TCCTTCACCTCCACGCCCATCGAGCGCGCGGCGCCGGCCACCATCGCCATCGCCGACTCGATCGAATCGCAGTTGAGGTCCGGCATCTTGAGCTCGGCGATCTTCTTGATCTGCGCCTTGCTGATGGCGCCGACCTTGTTGCGGTTGGGCTGGCCCGACCCCTTGTCCAGTCCGAGCTCCTTCATGATGAGGATCGCCGCGGGCGGCGTCTTCAGGATGAAGGTGAAGGACTTGTCGGCGTAGATCGTGATCTCGACCGGGAGAATCGTGTCCTGGCCCTGCGTCCGAGCGTTGAACTCCTTGCAGAATGCCATGATGTTGATTCCCTGCGGGCCGAGCGCGGTGCCGACCGGCGGGGCCGGGTTCGCCTTGCCTGCAGGAATCTGCAGTTTGACGAAACCGACGACCTTTTTTGCCATGGTGCTCCTCTGACGTTCGGGCAGGGCGCCCATCGCCCCGCCGACTCCCACGGTGTGATTTGCGAGGTCGTGGTAATCCTCGGTGCGTGAGTGGGGCAGCCATCACGCGTGGCATTCGACAGATGGTGGATGGTTGAGGGTGGATGGTAGATGCGGACATCTACCCTCTACCATCGACCTTCTACCATCTCTTCGGCGGCAAAGCGGTCACTGCGGTTGAGGAAACCGCAGCACCGTAGGCGCTCCGCCTAGTGCGCCCGCAACTGCAGGTAGTCCAGCTCCACGGACGTCGGCCGCCCGAACAGCGCCACCGACACCCGCACCTTGCCCTTGTCGGGCATCACTTCCTCGACCACACCGTTGAAGTCCGTGAACGGACCGTCGGTGATGGCCACGGCCTGCCCCACGAGGAACGGAATCTCCTCCTTGGGCGGTGCTGCCTCCGTCTCGTCGGCGATGCCGAGGAGGCGGCGCACTTCATCTTCACGCAGCGGCTGCGGGTCGCGGTCCTTGCCGACGAACTTGATGACCCCCTGGATGTTGCCGATGGTGTGCAGCGCGTCCTCGTGCGCTTCCATTTCCACCAGCACGTACCCGGGGTACACCTTGCGTTCGACGGTGACCTTCTTGCCGTTCTTGATCTCGACGACTTCCTGCGTGGGCACGAGCGCCTGCCGAATGGCACGCGTTTCGGGGGCCGCCGGATCCGCGTCAATTTTCCGCTGGATCAGCGACCGCACCTTGTTCTCGTGTCCAGAGGTCGTCTGGATCGCGTAAAACCGATGCACGAACACGCTCCTAAAACGCCGTGGGGAGCTTCACCAGCAATTGCTGGAGAATGACGTCCATCAGCGCAATGACGCCCCCGATGAACAGCGAGAGCAGCACGACACCCACGGAGAGCTGACGCACCTGCGGCCGGTCCGGCCAGGTCACCCGCTTCATCTCGGCCATCACGTCATGGTAGAACGTGACGGTCTTCTGCACGGGACCCTGAGGCACCACCTCGACGGCCATGATTACTTCGTCTCCTTGTGCACCACGTGCTTGTTGCAGCGCGGGCAATACTTCTTCCACTCGACGCGCTCGGGATGCAGGCGCTTGTTCTTGGTGGTGAAGTAGTTGCGGTTCTTGCAGTCACTGCACGCGAGGATGATCTTGTCGCGGGGCATTTCAGGTACCTGTTGGGTACTGCTTGTATTGGCGGTTCACGGTTGACCGCCCCCGTAGCACATTCGTGCTATGTCCTTCGCCTTCCGTCCCTCTGTCTCCTGCCACCAGAGCTGGCGACCGGGATTGAACCGGTGACCTCACCCTTACCAAGGGTGTGCTCTACCGACTGAGCTACGCCAGCACTCTGTTCTGTCTGTTGTCTGTCTGTTGTTTCTCTGTTGTCTCTCTGTTGTCTCTCTTC
>PNKL01000096.1 GCA_013822425.1 Gemmatimonas sp. | reverse complement strand
ACCGATTATCCACAGCAGCATCGTTGCCCATCTGATCGCCGTCTGCGTCACCGCACCCGCGGTTGCCACTCCGCTGGTGCTCGCCTGCCGCGCAAAACGCGGCCAGACTACCAAGCGCAGGGCAAGGATGCCAAGCAAGCCCACGAGGGCAATCGACAGAACCGCGCGAATTACCACGTATGCCGGGGACTCCACCCCGAACGCCGAATCAATGGGCACCTGGCGCAGCGTGGCGAACGCGACCACCGCCGGCGCGATCATCGCACGCCAGGCACGCGGGGCCGGGACGTGCCGCGCAGCGTGGAAGACGCGCCGCCCTTCAACGTCCCCGTGTCAGTCGTTCGCTTCGTCGATTCGACTGGGGCAGCGTCGAGGACAAACGTGTACTGCCCCCGCATCGGGTGACCGTCCGCACCTGCCGCCTGCCACTTCACGGTATACCGGCCCGCGGGCATTGTGCCGAGTATACTCGCAGTCAACGTTTTGGTGTCTTCCGACGCAAACCGCACGGTATCAAGCGCAACCGGCTGTCCCGTGGGATCGAGCAGCGTGAGTCGACTCAGCGCGATCGTCAGGGATTCGTTGAACGTGACAGACAGCGCGCGTGGCATGGTCTGTACGTGGCTCTCGGCGGCTGGCACCGCCCGCACCAACCGCGGATGCGCCGCCGCCGAGCGAAAAGGGAGCACAAGCGCGAGCAGGAGCAAGAAGGCGAGTGATCTGGGTCTGCAGGGCTGCAGCATGGAGTTTCTCATGATGAAGGGGTCGGCGAGCCGCGCCGCGCGGATTTTATGAGGTGTAAAATATCTGACGATGGCCCCATCTGCGTGGGCCGTTGGAATTGACATCTCCGGTCACGGACACCGCCAAATCTGTTGCAATTCGTTCAGGCCGGATCCGTTGGCCGGCGCGCCCGACTGCCCGTCTGTGTGTGTCGCACGACCCAGCGCGAACCTCGCCGCTCGAGGATCGCCGTGCCGCGGCCTACGGCATCGATGACCCGACCATTCAACTCCGCCTTGAGTGTATACCGAAAGAGCACCCACGCGGTTCCGCTGTCCACGTGAACCTCAAGATCCGCGGGACGGTACTGGAAGTTCTTCATCTCCAGGAGTTCGGGAGCAAGGTGATGGTCGCGGTAGTCGGTCCATCCGCGATTCACCCCCGCACCCTCGAAGACGGTCAGACTGTCGCCGGCATACAGGGAATCGAGCGCTTTCATGTCATTCCGCTCGGCAGCCGCGAAGACGGCGAGAAGCGTCGCCGCCACCTTCGCGGCTTCTCCGCCGTCGGATGCTCGCGGTGCAGGCGCCGCGTGCGCACTGTGCGCACTGTGCGCCGATTGGGCCCCGAGTGGAACCGAAAGGAACAGGAACGCAGCAACGAGCAAACGACACGTACGGATGATGGGCATTGGCATTGGGGGGCTCAGGAGGTGGAAGTGATGGTGGTCAGTGGCGACACGGCATGCACTCGTACAACGTGGGTGTGAATCTCGCGGGCCGTGGCTGAACGCCCCATGGTCCAGATGACTCGCAGGATCGCGATTCGAGATCGCCCAGCAGTTTGGCAAGGCCCCGGGCGGAGAGCCGAACCGTATCCAGCGGCTTGGGCGTCGGATGAGTCCCCGCGGTCTTCCGTGATGGCACCATGCGTTCGCCTGCCGTGGACCAACTTGGCAACTCCGACAAACTTACATGGTATTTTACCGTTCGTAAAGCCATGGGATCCATCGGCTCCCAATGCCGTCACCCTTTTCGATATCTTCTAGTAGAACGAGAGCCGCGCGCCGGTGGTGATGGTGCGCCCGGGCACGATGGTCACGTTGTCTGGCTCGCCACGCTGGAAGTTGAGCAGGTTCTCTCCGGTGAGCACCAACGACGCCCCGCGTCCAAACGCGCGTGACACGGACCCGCGGAGGCGTGTGCGCCCGGCGTAGGTCCTCCAGTAGCCGCGCAAGTCGGCCCCGTAGAGCGGCACGGTGGCGCGATCGAAGCCGACGTATGCCGCTGCAAGCGAGAGACGGTCGTACTCGATCCAGTCGAAGGCGCGAGAAACGCCAACCACGGCCTTCCAGCGAACGCCAGACCACGTCGCGGAGGCGCCGGCCGTACGGCCCGGCACACCAAGTACCCGATCGCCCGGGCGGAGGTCACCGGTGTAGCCGGCCGCCAGTGAACGCACGCGGCTGTCGACGGTCGCGAGGGACACCGCACCGGCCAGGCGCCCCTGCCGCACGGTCGCCTGCAGTTCCCACCCGTGATTGCCAATGGACCCGACGTTCTGGTACTGCAGGCTGAGTTGCGAGGGCGGCTGGTTGGCAGTCGCTGAGGTCGAGTCGGGAATGATCACCTGCTGAATCAGTCCGGATGCAAGTTGGCCGAACCGCGTCACCTGCAGCGTGGCGACGTGCCCCAGCAGCAGGTCGATGCCGCCCTCAACGCCGGATTGCTCCTCCGGCGCGAGACTGCGCACCACCGCCTTGGCGTTCATCATGCCGAACATCGTTTCGCGCACCGCGTTTCGTGGCGCGCGAATGCCGTGCCCGAACGCCGTACGCAGCTTCAGCGTCACGTCGCCGAACTCGCGCACCCAGGCCCCGCCGATCATCGGCAGCAGGTTGCTGCGCGCGGCAATCACATAACCACTGTTGCGCTCGAGCCGAAGCCCCGCTGACAGGAACCATCTGTCGCGCCAGGCAACGTCCGCTTGCGTGGTGAATCCGGCGTCGGTGACCCAGTCCACCTGCGTGGCGGCTGTGGAGCCCATGGGGCCCACGGCGCGCGCGAGGCCAACGACGGCGGCCTGGTGCATGCCTGCGCGCCCCAGTTGAATGACTGGCGCCTCCTGCCGGAGTGCAGAGTGTTCCGCCGCGAAGGTAAGCGAGAGGGCAAGCCGCTCGACGCGGCCAAGCCGCGCCACGCTGCTGACGCGCAGTGTGGTCCGGTCGGCCGCACCGCGGGCGGCGCGCAGCGCCGAGTCGGTACTGGAAGGAAATGGCGTGAAATCGTTGGCGACGTTCGACAATACGTAGCCGTCGACACCAGCCACGAGCGTGTGCGTCCACCGGTCGCTCGCCGCGTACTTCACCGTGGCACCGACCGTGTACGCCTGAAGCGACTGCGCGTCATCACGTCTGGCCGCTGCGCCGCCCGCGTGAGCGGCGGTGGCCACCGTTGAATTAACAAGCAGTGGATTCACCGTCGTTCCGACCGAGCCCGACACAAGGCGCGCCGTGCCTGTAACGACGGTGCGCGCCCCGATGAGTCGTCCGCCGGCGGACGCCTGCACGCTGTGACTTGCCGCGCCGGTATAGAACGCGCCAAGGGAACCAAGCCCGAGGCCGAACTGTGCCGTGCGCAGGCTGGAGCCGATGCCGAAGGTCAGGCGATGATCCTGTGCGAAAACGGCCGATGACGAGTAGTCGCTGGAGGCGTACCCCGCGCTGGATCGCATGCGCACGCGTGGCGCTCCCGCGTCCACACCCTCATGTCGCGTCACGATGTTCACCACGCCGCTGATGGCGTCGGCCCCGTACAACGCCGCACCCTGCGGTCCGCGAATGACCTCGATGCGCTGCACGCTCTCGGGATCGAATTGTGTCACGAGGAGCGGGTTCGCCGTGGCGAGCCCATCCACGTAGATCTTGGGGTAATTCGCACCGAAGGAACTGGCGCCGCGGATGCTCCCGTACCGGGCAATCAGACTCGCCGGCGATTGCTCCCACGCCCATAACCCCGGCACGGCGACGGACAGTGCGGACGAGATGTCATGCACCTCCGCGTGACCGACGTCGCGACCGTCGATCACGGAGAGGGCGATCGTGAGAGGGCGCTGGGCAGCGCCGGCGACGGAGCCCGTGACGACCACGCGGTCGAGCTCGGCAGTGCCAGCCGTCCTGGGCGGCGGCGTTGCGCGCATGGCGCGCTCATCACGCACTGGTGCCAGCACGACCTGGTCGCGTCCCGATACCACGGGCACGACCGCGACGTCCTTGAGCAGCGCAACGAGCAGCGCCCCCACCGTGACGGAATCGAACGTGCCGCGTACCGAGCGGTCGAGCGGCAGCAGCTCGGCGCTGTACGAGATGCGTACCTGCGCGACAGCCATGACGCGATCGAGCGCCTCGCGCAACGAGATGTCGCGGAACTGCATGCTGACCCGGCGCTCAAGCGGTACCGACGGCGCCGTGGACTGCGCCCAGAGCGCGGTTGGAGCAGTCAACATCGCCAGCGCGCACAAAGCCCCGCGCGTGCATGCGACCAGCCAGCGCCCGCCGCGTCTCATCAGCGCGGGCGAACGGTCAGGGGCGCTGGTCGCAGCGTCACGGTATCTCCACGCACGTCATACGTGGCTCCGAGCGCAAGCGCGATGACGTCGAGTACCTGGCGCTGGGAGTCGTTGGTGAACGACGCGGTGAGGTGCCGGCTGGCAAGGGCGGAGTCGGTCACGACAAGCTCGACCCCAAACCAGCGGCGCAGGTCCGTGCGCACGCGCGCGAGCGGCGTCTCGCGAAAGACCAGTCGTCCCATCGTCCACGCTACGTCGTTGTCGCTCGCGCCGGAGCGCTGCAGAACTATCCCAGACTGCCGCACGGCTGCGAAGTCGCCCGCCGCGAGCTCGACGACTGCCGTTCCAGCCTGGAGGCGAACGGCCCCTTCCCTCACGGACACCTCGACCCCGTCGGCGCCATCGTCGCGCACCGCGAACATCGTGCCAATGTCGGTGATCGCCACGCTGCCAGTGCGTACGGTGAATGGACGCGCCACGTCGTGTCGCACCTCGAAGAACGCCGTGCCGCGCAACTGCACCTCGCGGCGGCCCGCGCCGTAGCCGGCAAGGATGGTGAGCTCGCTCGACGGACCGAGGATCACGTGCGTACCGTCGGTCAGGCGAGTGGAATCGACCTGCCCCGTGGCGGTGGCGAAGCTACGCGCGTCGGCCACCGGGCCCGCCGCCTCATACCGCCGCGACAGCACCACGCCGGCGGTGATCACGAGGACAGCGGCCGCCGCCATGCTCCATGGCATGAAGGAGCGTCGCGTGGCACGCGCGACTGCGCGCAGCGGTACGGCCTGTGTGGGCCACATGCGCATGCGCTCGTGCACCCTGGCGAGCGCGGTCTCCACGTCGACGTCGGCCGAACGGTGCCCCGGCTGCGAGGCCAGCGCCGAGAGTGCGGCAATGGCCCGGGCGTCCGCTGGATGAGCGGACAGCCAGGCGCCCACCGCCGCAGACTCGCTGGCGCTGCTTTCACCGGCGAGGTGCCGGGCAACTGCCTCCCAGTCCGGTTCGCCGGCGGGAAGCTCGGGGATGGTTTTGGATTCCGTCATGACATCAAGCTGACACGCGAGTCGCAGGATACCCTATTTGCAGCGAGACCTCAATAGAATTAGGGGTATGGACGACCGCGAGCTGCTCCACAGAATCCGGCAGAGCGACGAGCATGCGTTCGACAGCCTCTTCCGACGCTTCTATGGCATGCTCGTCGGATTCACGGAGTCGCTGCTCCGCGGTCGCGCGCCGGCTGAGGACGTGGTACAGGACGTCATGCTGGAGGTCTGGCGCCGCCGCGAGATGCTGGAGATCGCCGAGTCCTGGCGGTCGTACCTGTTCCGGGCGACGCGGAACCGCGCACTTAACGAGCTGCGTCACGCCAAGGTGGCGCTGAACGCCGAGCCGTTTGTGCGCGTCCCCGAGTGGGAGGAGCCGTCGTCGCCGGCGGAACTCGACGCGCAGGAGCTGGATCGGGAATTCCGGCGCGTCATGCAGTCGCTGCCGGACGTGGAGCGTGAAGTCTTCGAAATGAGCCGGCGCGACGGGCTCAAGTACGCTGAGATTGCGAACGTACTGGACGTTTCGGTGAAGACCGTCGAGGCGCGGATGGGGCGCGCACTTAAGGCCTTGCGCACGCAACTTGCCGACTGGTTGCCGGGCTGAGCAGGCCCTGCGGGTGCGTGGCCGGGCCCTGGAAATAGGGTACCGGCAAACTTGGGTGTCCCTGTTCATGAAGCCGGCAACGACGGCCGAACAATTCGACCGGCAAGCCGGCGCCTTCCGGAGGATACTGGTAATGCAAAAGCGTATACAACAGATCGCCATCGTGGGAGCGGTGCTCGCCTTGGTCGCGTGCGGCGACCCGACGGCCAGCAATGAGCGCGCGCTGAGCGCTCGGGCCGACTTGGCCTCGGCGTTCACGACGGTGCCGGTGGCGTACACGTCAGGCCAGACCACGTACAACTCGAGCGGCGAAGGCACCGGCCCGATGTTCCCCGGCGCGCCCGCGTTCGGCCTTGGCCCGCAAGGCAGTATGGGCGGCATGGGCGGCATGAGCGGCGTGGGCGGCATGGGCGGCATGGGCGGCACGAGCGGCACGAGCGGCACGAGCGGCATGGGCGGCATGGGCGGCATGGACATGGGCAGTGGCATGGGCCCGATGATGGGCGGCGGACTCGGTGACGACTTTACCGGCGGCATGGGGCTTGGCCGCGACTTCGGGCGCGGCCGGTACGGCGATCCTGCGCTGGCGCAGAGCACCTGCACATACGATGCGGCGGCGAAGCGGGCACCCTGCACGCCGGTCGTGGAGCGCGGGTTGACCGTCACCCGCTCCGTCGCGTGGAGCGACGCCGCTGGGGTGCCCCAGTCGGCGTTCGACAGCGTGACCACGAACACCATCAACACGGTGGTGGCGGTTTCCGGCTCGATCACGCGCCGCGACAGCGCGACGTCCACCATCGCCCACCGCAGTGATCGCACGATCAGCGGTCTTGCCAAGGGGAGCACCAGGCGCACGGTGAACGGCATAGCCGCCGGCCAGGAAGTGACGGTAGGCAAGGACAACACGGGCACGTTCTCTGCCACACGCGCTGCGGCCGATACCGTGCGCGGCATTATCGTGCCGGTATCGGGCACCGGGCGCACGTATCCAACCGCCGGGACGATCATCCGCGTAATGAACGTCTCGGTACTGCGCGCAAGCGGGACGACCACGTCGGTGCATCGCGAGGTGATCACCTACGATGGCACCGCGACGGCCAAAATGATCATCACGCGCGACGGGACGACGAAGTCGTGCACACTGCCGCTACCGATGGGCAGGCCGACCTGTTCGTGACCAGTTCGCAGCGCGACCGGTTGGCAAGCGGCCCGTCTCACGGAGACGGGCCGCTTGCTCTCCCCGGCGGCGCGCGCGAATAGACGGCGACGCACGGCGGAGCGTCGTGCGCCCGTTGACTCTGGGCCCGCAACCGTTTTGCTTGCTCGTACCCGTAATTTTACCCGTCGTCAAACATATGGTACTTACGCCCCCCTTCGTGTCGCGCTCCTTGTCGGCGCCGCTGCGACGCGTCGCCATCGCCGCTGTCGTTACGAGTGCCGCCTGCGTGCCCCCCGCCGTGCACCGCGGATCGGACGGTGTCGCCGCCTTGGTAACCGATCGCACCGGCGTTCAGCCTTCTTGGGTTGCCATCGATTCGGGCGCCCGGCCCGCGATGCCGATCCCCGTCGGGCCGCTCGATACGGACATCGCAACCCGTCTGGCGATGGTACGCAACCCCCGCGTGCGGGCAACCCTCGCCGAGGTCGGCATCGCGCAGGCCGAACTGTGGCAGGCGGCGACGTTCCCCAACCCCGTGCTCGACCTGCTGTACAACGTTCCACACACTGACGCCGTCGTCTCGAATGTCGGTGTCGGCTTTTCATTCGTCCGCGCACTCCAGTTGCCGCTGCGCCGGCGTGTGGCCGCCGCCGAACTGGCGAGCACCGAAGAACGCGTGGCCGATGCGGTGCTCGGCGTGATGACCGATGTCCAGCGCGCGTATCTCGACGTCCAGCATGCCCAGCAGGTGCTGGAGCTCCGCACGACGTTCGCGGCTGCAACGGCGGCGTCCGCCGGTGCGGCGAAGGCGTTGCGCGAGGCGGGCAACGTGCCAGCGCTCATGCTCGTGGGCGAGCAGGTGATGGCCGAACAGAGCGTCGCCGACGTTGTAGAGGCCGAAGGCTCGCTCGCGACTGCCCGCGCGGAACTGGGGCGCCTCATGGGAGCTGAAGTTGGTGATACCGCATGGACGATTCCCGAGCGGCTACGGGATCCCGGCACGATCCCCTGGCCGGTAGGCGCACTCGACTCGCTCGCGCTTGCCCGCCGGCTCGATGTAGCTGCCGCGCGCGAAGGCGCTCGTGCCGCCGCCGCCGCCCTCGGTCTCGACCAGCGTTTTCGCCTGCTGGCGGACGGCACGATCGGCGTCTTCGTGGAACGCGAGCCCGACGGACGTTTCGCCGGCCCGACGGCGGGTATCCCACTCCCGCTGTTCAACTGTTCAACCGAGGCGGCGCCGCGATCGCCCGGGCCCGCGCCCAACTCAGTCAGCGCGTCGCGCAACACGACGCGCTTGTGGTGGACGTGCACGCGCAGGTGCGTACGCAACTCGCCCAGGTGCGGAGCGCCGGTCGGCGAGCACAACACCTGCGCACCGTGGTGCTCCCGCTTCGCCGGCGCGTGCTCGACGAACTGCAACGCCATGTGAACGCCATGGACGCCTCGGTGTTTGCACTGCTGCAAGCGAAACAAGCCGACTTGACGCGGGCCGCCTGTATCTCGATGCCCTGCACAACTACTGGCTCGCGTATACGGCGCTTGAGCGGGCGGTGGGCGGCACGCTGCCGGCCCTCGGGACACGCTGATGGACGAGGAACAGACG
>PNKL01000095.1 GCA_013822425.1 Gemmatimonas sp. | reverse complement strand
CCTGAAGGCGCGCCACGAGACGCGCCTCGCGGCCAAGCTGAGCGCCTCCGCTGTCCCCGTGACGGAGCCCGGCGAGTAACACCGTGGCCATCGGCCCCACTGCGGTCGTCGGACGCGTTCGTCGCGCCCACGGCATCAAGGGTGAGCTGGCGGTGGCTCTCGAGACTGACGCGCCGGACGTGATTTTCGCGTCCGGCGCGCGTGTCATCGTGGGGACCGCCGACGGCGACCCTGCCCCGGACGCCGTCACGGGGCGGCTCGTCGAGCTGATCGTGAAAGCCGCGCGTCCGTTCCAGGACGGCCTGCTGATCTTCTTCGACGGCATCGCCGACCGCACCGAGGCCGAGAAGTGGCGCGGCCGCTCGCTGCTGGTCCCGGTGAGCGAACTCGAGCCGCCCGCCGACGGCGAACTCTGGGCGCACGAACTTCCCGGGATGCGCGTCGTGGATCCGCAGGGCGCCGTCATCGGCGACGTACATGGCTACTACGAGCTCCCGCAGGGGCTCGTGCTCGAGATCCAGACGCCGCGCGGCCTGCGCGACGTGCCGTTCAACGATGCCTTTGTGCGGGCCTTCGACCGCGACGCGCGCGTGATCACGCTCGACGCGCCCGGGGGACTGCTCGAGTGAGGATCAACATCGTCACCATCTTCCCTGAGTACTTTGCCGTGCCCTTGTCGCTGAGCATCCCCGACAAGGCGCGCGAGGCGGGGAGCGTCACATACCACGTCGTGGACCTCCGCGACTACACGCACGACAGGCACCGCACGGTGGACGACTACCCGTACGGCGGCGGCGCCGGCATGGTGATGAAGCCCGGCCCATTCTTCGAGTGCGTCGAGGCGCTCGGCGCCAAGGCCCCCATCGTGCTCCTGTCGCCGCGCGGCAAGGTCTTTTCGCATGCCGACGCCGAGCGGTTCGCGGCTGGCGAGGAGCTCACGCTGCTCTGCGGCCACTACAAGGACGTGGACCAGCGCGTGGCCGACCATCTGGCCACCGAGGAGATGTCGGTCGGCGACTTCGTGCTGTCGGGCGGCGAGCCGGCGGCGCTCTGCATCGTGGACGCGGTGGTGCGCCTGCTCCCCGGTGCGATGAGCGATCACGACAGCGCGCGTGGCGACTCGTTCTATGGCCGCGGTCTCTCGGCGCCGAGCTACACGCGGCCGCCGGAATTTCGCGGACACGCGGTGCCGGAGGTGCTGCTCAGCGGGCACCATGCGGAGATCGAGAAGTGGCGGAAGGCTGAAGGAGAGCGCCTGAGCCGAGAGCGAGAGGGTGACGGAACGGGGAGGGGGTAGGGACGTAGCGAGGGGCGAGGAGAGGGTCCACGCCGTCCCGGACTTCGGCCTGCAGCTGCCGGCCACGCACATCGCCTCGCCGACCAGCGAGTACGGCTGAGGGGCGAAGCGGGACGGGAACGATGACACGCCTCGTTACCCATCCTCGTTACCCATCTTGCGCAGTCGGGTTCGCGCGCCTATTCTGTGCCCGACCATTGATCCCGCACTCCTCCCACACCCCCACTGGAGCTCCAACATGCGGAAGATTGCCCTCGCCATCGCGACGTTCGCCGTAACCGCCTGCGCTCACGACGCGCCCACCCCCACGGAATCCGTCACCGGCATCTCGCGCGTCGCCTCTCTCAACGAGCGGGCCGACTACATCGTGGTCTTTCGCGATGACGTTGCCGACCCGCGCGGCAGGGCCCTCGGCCTCGCACGGCAGTTCGGCGGCAGCGTGGCACACACGTACGGCGCCGCACTCAAGGGCTTCTCCGGCTCGTTCAGCGGCACGGACATCGCCGATCTCGCGCGGGATCCGTCCGTCGCGTACGTCGAGCGCGACCAGGAGATGCGGGCGTTCACGACGCAGTCGGGCGCCACGTGGGGCATCGACCGCATTGACCAGCGCGCGCTGCCGCTCAGCGGCACCTTCACGTACACCGCCACCGGAAGCGGCGTGCGCGCGTACATCGTGGACACCGGCATTCGCACCTCGCACGCCGAGTTTGGCGGCCGTGCGTCGGCCGGCTTCGACGCCATCGGCGACGGGCAAAACGGCAACGACTGCAACGGCCACGGCACGCACGTGGCGGGCACGGTGGGTGGCACCACGTACGGCGTGGCGAAGGGCGTCTCGCTGGTTGCCGTGCGCGTGCTGAATTGCTCGGGAAGCGGCACGACGTCGGGCGTCATCGCCGGCATCGACTGGGTCACGGCGAATGCGGTGAAGCCGGCGGTGGCCAACATGAGCCTGGGCGGTGGCGCCTCGACCGCACTCGACCAGGCGGTGACCAACTCGATCACCAGTGGCGTCGGTTACGCCGTGGCTGCGGGCAATGGCAACCAGGCGGGCATCGCGCAGGACGCGTGCAAGTACTCGCCGGCGCGCGTGCCCGCGGCCATGACCATCGGCGCGACGGACAAAACCGACCGCAAAGCGTCGTGGTCGAACTACGGCAACTGTGTCGACTGGTTCGCGCCGGGCGTCGGCATCACCTCGTCGTGGTACACCAGCGACGTGGCGACCAACACGATCAGCGGCACGTCGATGGCGACGCCGCACGTGGCGGGCGTGGCCGCGCTGTACCTGCAGGGCAACTCGACGGCCACCGCGCAGCAGGTGCGCGACGCGCTGTACGCGGCGACGACGAAGGGAGTGGTAACGAGCTCGAAGACGGTCAATAACCACTTGCTGTTCACGGCGTACTGATTCGGAACGAGGAGGGGGTAGAGGCGAAGGGACGAGGGACGAGATGCGGAACGAGGAGGGAGGTTTTGGACGAGCAAGAGACCTCCCTCCTCGTTCCGCCGCCGTTAACCCCAAGCAATTCCATCGCTTGACCTCGGGCGTCAGCCTGAATAGCTTACAAGGCTCGACTATCGCCAATACCTCCGCTGGACAGCGCTATGCATCCCTTCATCGAAACGCAGAAAGAGTGGCTCAAGGACGTTCCCCCGTTCCGCGCGGGCGACACCGTGCGCGTGAACGTGCGCGTGAAGGAAGGTGACAAGGAGCGCATCCAGGCGTTTGAGGGCGTCGTGATTGCACGGAAGGGCGAGGGCGTCAGCGCCACGTTCACCGTCCGCAAGATCAGCAACGGCGTCGGCGTCGAGCGCATCTTCCCCGTGCACTCGCCCATGCTTGAGAGCGTGAGCGTCGTGCGACGCGGCCGCGTGCGCCGGGCCAAGCTGTTCTATCTCCGCGAGCTCACGGGCAAGGCGACGCGCATCAAGGAGAAGAAGGTCCGCGTGGCGGTGCCGGTTACGGGCTCGGCCGAAGAGGCGTAACGCTGGTGGGGCGCTGGAGCGCGGTCGAGCGCTCGCTGCGCGCCCAAGGCGCCCGGCTCATTGCCGGAGTCGATGAAGTCGGACGGGGTCCGCTTGCGGGTCCCGTCTTTGCTTGCGCGGTGATCATGCCGGCGGCGGCGCGGGCCATCGCCGGTGTGGAGGATTCGAAGAAGCTGAGCGCCGCGGCACGCGAGCGACTGGCCGCGAAGATCCGGGAGAGGGCGCTCTGTGTCGCGCTCGGCGCGGCGAGCGTGCGCGAGATCGCGGCGCTCAACATCTATGAGGCGACCGCGCTCGCCATGCGGCGGGCGCTGGGCCGGCTCGGCGAGCGCCCGCACGCGGTGCTGGTGGACGGCAAGCCCATCAGGACGCTGGGCATCGCACACCGTGCGTTCGTGGGCGGCGACTCGCGCATCTATTCAATTGCCTGCGCCAGCATTGTGGCGAAGGTCGCGAGGGATCGACTGATGAAAGCGCTCGCGAGGCGGTATCCGGCGTACGGATGGGAGGCGAATGCGGGGTACGGCACGCCAGGGCATATCTCGGCGCTGAGGGAGGAGGGGCTGACTCCGCATCACAGGCGGAAGTTCTGTGAGGGGCTCTTACGGAACGGGGAGGGGGTAGAGGCGTAGCGAGGAGCGAGGAGGGGTGGAACGAGGCGGGAGGTCGCGGAGCGCGCCATGGACCTCCCTCGTCGTTCCACCCCTCGTCCCTCGTCCCTTCGCCTCTACCTCCTCCTCGTTCCGTTACCCCGTTCCTGCCGGTTCGTCTAGATGTGGCACCAGTTCCCCCGCCTTTGCTTGACGGGGGATAGCGGGGGGTCGTAGTTTTTCGGCTCCCGGTCCGACCACCACTATAGGGTGGCTGGCCGGTCTGGGCATCGGAAACGTGACGGGCAAGGCAGGCAAACTGTGACCGCAATTGGGGTTGCCTGTTGCCGGCACTGTCGTCATATTGCACGAGATTGGCCAGCAGTGTGTTTTGCCTTGCCAGGACGTCTTACCGTGGATGGAGGCGTTGCACGCGAGCAAGGGTGGTGAATTCGCAGAAGTTTCCTGTAGGGCTACTTCCACTGGGGGTTCCATGAACTTCTCTCGTAAGACGATTCTCGTCGCTGGCGCTGCGTTGCTCGCAGCGTGCGGCGACCAAGTGCGGGTAACGGAGTACCCGCCGACGCCGCCTGTTGCCAAGGTGAACTTTGTCGAGGTCACGCCGGCGACGGCGACGCTGACCGTCAATCAGTCGATGCCGTTCACGGCCGCAGTCAATGCCGACGCTGGCCTCGCGACCACGGTGACCTGGTCGGCCTCGGCCGGCACGATTACCACCGCTGGCGTGTTCACTGCGCCCGCGACGGCCAACCCCGGCATCGCCGTTTGCGCGACGTCGACGGTTGACACCGGCAAGAAGGGCTGCGCCACGGTCGTGGTTTCGCCTGTGACGCCGACGATTCCGGCCACGGTTTCGATCGAGAAGATCACGGGTGCCGGTGGTCTTGGCATCCCCGTCAATCCTGCGGCTGTCGCGGGACAGATTGACGTGACGCTCAACATCAACCCCGGCAACCAGACGATCTCGAAGGTTGAGCTCCTCGTCGGTGGCGCGGTTGCTGGCTCGCAGACGTTCACGGCGGCCGGGTCGGCCGCGCTCCGCTATGAGGCCGAGAAGGCCATTGCGGCGCAGACGACGTTCCCGCAGGTGGTGTTCTCGGTCAACACGGCCGCGTTCAATGCCACGACGGGTGCGCCCACGTATCTGAATGGTACGCAGGCCGTGCAGGCCAAGGTCTACACGACGACCAGTGGCTCGACATCCGCCGCCTCGGCGTCGGTGTCGCAGAATCTGACGTTCGCCAACGCCAACGCCTTCGCGAGCACGACGACGGTCGGTGGCACGACGGCTGCCGAGAACAACGGCGCCGGCTATCGCTTCAACAAGGGCGATGTCTCGGTCAGCATCATCCCGGTTTCGTACACCGGCGTTGCGCTGGCTTCAGCGACGGTCAATTTCGGCGCGGCGGCTTGCGACAACAGTGGTACCGCCCAGCGCTCCAAGGCCCTGACGGCTCCGGCCACTGGCGCCTTTGCGTGGACGGCGTCGTGGGCCAACTCGGGTGCCGCCGCTGCGGGCAACCTGACGAACTACGAGTTCAACGAAGTGGTGTGCGCCGGCTCGCTGGCGACTGGCGAGCGCGTTTCGATCCAGGCGGCGCAGGACGCGAGCGGCAATCCGTTCACGACCACGGCGCTTCCGCTCAACGTTGGCACGGGCTTCCGCATGGATAACCGTGCGCCGAACGCCGCCGCTGCCTTCACGGCGGCGAACACGGTGCTCAACCCGAACGGCCGCGCGCTCAGCTGGCTGAACGATGCCGCTGCGTTCACGACGGTCACCGCGGCGGGCAACGACGGCATGATTGCCGCGGCGGTGCTTGACGGTGCGGCCGGCGTGGGTGGCATTGGCACGGTGACGTATGCGGCCAAGGTGGGCACGACGCTCGCCACGGCCACGGCTGCTGCCGACATCACGAACCCGACGACGCTTGCGGCGTCGGCGACGAACGCGACGTACTGCCTCGTGCAGTATGCGCAGGACAAGCTGGGCAACCGCACGCCGAACCCGGCTGCTTGCCTCCAGACGTTTGGTGTGGACCGCGCAGCTCCGACGATCGCGTACGCGGCCGGCATCACGGCCAACTCGCGTTTCAACGCAGCTCCGGCGCTTGAGTTCAACGTGACGGTCAGCGACACGGGCCTCGTCGGCAACTCTGGCATGCTGCCAGCCGTGCCGGCGAAGGGCAATGTCATCTTCCGCGGCAATGGCAACACGGCAACGCAGGCCTGCTTCGTCGGCGCCATCGTCAGCAGCGTCTGCACGCAGGTTGGCCTGGCCGGCGCTGCTCCGGTCTACGGCACGACGACCATGGCGGCGACGCCTGGCAACACGGTCGCCACGGAAGGCTAT
The DNA here is from genome assembly GCA_013822425.1 of Gemmatimonas sp. Taxonomy (GTDB): domain Bacteria; phylum Gemmatimonadota; class Gemmatimonadetes; order Gemmatimonadales; family Gemmatimonadaceae; genus PNKL01. Next base: position 2,500 of record PNKL01000095.1, on the reverse strand, counting down.
TACACGTTCGCCGCGACGGCGTTCGACGCCGCCGGCAACTCGGCGACGCTTGCGTCGCGTACGACGCTCGTTGACGCCACGGCCCCTGGGGTCGGTGCGGCTTCGGCGCCGCTCACGGTTGCGGCGGGCTGGACGGCGAGCGCGTTCCTGAATGAGAATCTTGACCTTCAGTCGCAGTGGTTCTCGGGAGCCTATGCAGGCGCTCCTGCTCCGCTGGCCCCGGCCGTCCTTGGCCAGGCGCAGACCGCGCTGAACGGCTACAATGCCGCGACGTTCATCAACACGAACTACGCGGTGTCGCAGGTCATCAATCTGCCGTTCGCCATCCAGGCGAATGCGGCGGCTGGCCTCACCGCCCTCTCGGGCGTGTCGGCCAACGCGATGAACCAGGCGAACACGGTAACGACCGGCGCGGGCACGCTGCCCACGTTCACGGCACCGACCGCCATCGCCACCGGCGGTGCGACGGGCATGACGGGCTTCACGGTTCCTGCGTTCGGCGCTGGCATCACCGGCGTCAGCTCGGGTCTGTCGACGGCCGCCACGGCCGCTCGTCCGGCTAGCATCGCGCTGACGACGACGACCACCGGCCCGACCGGGGTGTTCAACAATCCGTTCGCACGTGTTGACTTCTACGGCCTGAACGTTGCCGGCACGGAGTGGCGTCTGCTTGGTTCGACGACCGCCTCGGCCCTGACGGATATCGGCGCGGTCCGCACGTTCACGTACAGCCTGTCGATCAACGGCGCCTCGGCGTTCAGCCTGCTGGGCGGCACCGCTGCGACGATCACGCAGAACGTGATTGCGATTGGCTACAACAGCACGGGCACGGTCGGCATGGTGTCGGCTGCGGCTCTGGCTCTCCCGATCGTCTTCTAAGACTCTCGGGTCCAGCTGTAACCCTTCTGGGGTCCGGTCGAAAGGCCGGGCCCCAGTTGGTTTTTGGAGAGGCAGAAGACGACAGCGTGCGGCAAGGGGGCCTGGCGGTGAGCCGGGCCCCCCTGCGCGTCCTGGCAGTTCACTTGTGTGGAGACTCGTGGCCAGTCGAAGGGGACATGTGCTGCATGACGACGACCTTGCGCACGCCATTGTCGATCGCGTCCTCGAGCCCGGTGGTGTGGGAGGGGAACGGCGGAGATCATCCGCTGCCCCCCTATCCCGATTTCGGCGCTTGCCCTATTTCGTGTTCTGGTGCAGAAGTTCTTCCGGTTGTTGGTTTTGCTCGAGGAGAAGAAAGCAGCGCAGCCGGGGGCCATTGCGAGGCGAGGTGACTGACGGCTATCATGTATCCGTACGGCGTACGTACCTTGACACGGACACAAACCGTGCATAATGTACGGACAGCGTCCGGGCACATTGGGCGCCTTGGGTTTTCCGGATGACGATATACACGGGGGAATGACGATGACGGCGACGGCGCAGGCGTACCTGGAACTGCCGGCAGACGACCGGTTCGAGACAAGACTCCCGGCGGTGCTCAAGCGGCACGCCGAGGCGGTCGCGAGGTCGAAGGGTGAGACCCTGAGCGAGTACGTGCTCGCGGTGCTCGCCGAACAGGTCGCGACCGACATTGTCGCTACGCAGGAGTGGCGACTCACCCCCACCGAGCAGGTCGAGTTGCTACGTATCTTGGCCGCCCCGGCCGCCGTGACGCCGGCGCTCGGACGGGCGATGGCCGAGGCGGAAACCCTGTGGGGTGCCCCCACCGTCGCGTCCCGGTAAATGGCGTCGTGGCAGTTGGTCCGACTCCACGATAAACATCCCGTGGACGCCTTCTCCTGTGGTACGCGTCCCGGCGCCGCCGACGTCGACAAGTACCTCCGCGAGCGAGCGCGTACGGAGCAGGCGGCGCGCATGGCGGCCGTGTGGGTCGTCGAAGACACGGTGGCGACGACGCGGGAAGGGCGGATCGTGGGGTTCTTCACGCTCTCGCCGGTCGGTGTCCGGCTCTCGCCGGTGATCATGGCGGCCATGGGAGTCATGGTGCCCTACCACACGATGGGCGGCTGGCTGCTCGGACGTATGGGACTCGCTGTACAGCACCAGGGCCACGACCACGGTCGGCGCCTCGTGGCGTCCGCCATCCGTACGGCCCGAGACCTCAGCCACGCGACGGCGGGGCCGCTCCTGGCCGTGGATCCTGCGAACGCGGAGCTGATGCAGTGGTACCTCGGACTGGGCTTCGGCTTCCAGCGGTTGGCGCCGAACGACCCACGAATCCTCCGTCTCGCTCTGAAGCTCTGACGCAGATCGGGGCCATGTCCTAGCCGATCGGCTCTCGCATGCTCGGCCCTGCGCACTCCATCATTGGAGCGCGCCTCGTGCGCGCCTCGCCAGCCGAAATAGGGCCCCGCCGTCACAGAGATGGACGGGGCTTACCATCTTCCTGATTGTGAGGTGCCAGAACATGTCACCAACACGAAAAGGGGCAAGCACCTGTGGACTGCTTCTCGCGCTGGTAGTTCCTCCGAAGAAGGGGTCCTGTCGCCCCTACCGCCGG
>PNKL01000094.1 GCA_013822425.1 Gemmatimonas sp. | reverse complement strand
CCCCTTTTCGTCGCTGAACGCTCCCGCGGCGCGCCACAGCACGTTCCCCTCGCGATCCACGACCAGCACGTGGATCTCCCGTCTCCCGTCTTCCGTCAGTACTTCACAATCTCCATGTACGCGTTGAGAAAATCCCCCGTCTGCGGCAAGATCGCGTCCTCAAGCGCCGGCGCATACCCCACCCAGACATCCTGCGACGCCACGCGCTTGACCGGCGCGTCGAGCCAGGCGAAGCACTCGTCGGCGATACGCGCCGCGATCTCGGCGCCGTACCCCCACGAGATCGAGTCCTCGTACGCGACGATCGCCCGCCCGGTCTTGCGTACCGACGCATAGACCGTCTCCTGGTCCCACGGCGACAGCGTGCGCAGGTCAATCACCTCGACACTCGGGCCGCCGGCGTCGGCCGCCTGATTGGCGGCCGCGAGGGCGCGCTGCACCGTGGCGCCGTAGGTCACCACCGTCACGTCCACTCCCTCGCGCAGCACCTTGGCCTTGCCGAACGGGATCATGTAGTCAGGGCCGGGGTTCTGGCCCTTGTTGTACGTCTGCCGGTAGAGGTGCTTGTGCTCGAGGAAGATCACGGGGTCGTCGCAGCGGATCGCCGTGCGCAGGAGGCCGTTGGCGTCGAGCGCCGTGCTCGGGCAGACGACGCGCAGGCCGGGGCAGTGCGTGAAGAGCGACGCCCCCGTCTGCGAGTGGTAGATGGCGCCGCGGATGTAGCCGCCGTACGTGGTGCGCACCACGACGGGCGACTTGAAGGCATTATTGGAGCGCCAGCGCATCGTCGCCATCTCGTCGCGCAGCTGCATGTACGCGGTCCAGATGTAGTCGAAGAACTGGATCTCGACCACGGGCTTGAAGCCGCGATGCGCCAGGCCGATGGCACGGCCAATGATGTTTGCCTCGGCGAGCGGCGAGTTGAACACCCGCGCGCCGCCGAACTCGGTCTGCAGGCCGTGCGTTGCCTTGAAGACGCCGCCCTTGCCCTTCACCTTGCCCAGGTACTGCTCGCGCGACACGTCGGCCACGTCCTCGCCGAAAACGAGAATGCGCGGGTCGCGCCGCATCTCGTCACGCATCGCGGTGTTGATGAGGTCCACCATCGTGGTCGGCGCGCCGCTGAACTGCGGCGCGTCCTCGGTGTCGAAGGCGGCGCTCGTGGGGTCCACGTCGGGCGAGTAGAGCGCCCACATCGCCGTCTCGGGGGCCGGCTGCGGCTGCTCCAGCGCGTCGTCCGTGGCGGCCTGCACTTCGGCGTCCACCGATTCCTGGATCGCCGCGATGTCGCCCTCGGTGGCGTGCCCCTCGGAAATCAGCCACTGCGGGAAGGTAACGATGGGATCGCGGGCCGCCTCGGCAGCGCGCTCCTCCTTGGGCTTGTACAGCACCTCGTCATCCGACAGCGAGTGCGAGTACGGGCGGATCACATGCGCGTGCACGAGCGCGGGCCCCTTGCGGACGCGGGCATAGGCCACGGCCTTCTTCATCGCGTCGAGCGAGGCGATGAAATCGCAGCCGTCCACTTCCTGGAGGTACAGGTCGGGGAACGACGCGACGAGCTTGGAGATGGACCCACCGGCCGTGTTCACCTCCACGGGCACGGAGATCGCGTACCCGTTGTCCTCGACGAGGTAGACGACCGGCAGCTTGAGGTTGCTCGCCGTGTTCAGCGACTCCCAGAACTCGCCCTGCGACGTGGTGCCCTCGCCGGTGGTGACCAGAGCGACTTCATCGCCCGGGAAGCCGTCGGTGATGCCCAGCAGCGTGGCGCGCATCGAGCCTTCGGCCGCGCCAACGCCCTGCAGGAACTGGGTGCCCGTGGGCGAGGCCGCCGAGACGATGTTGGCTTTCTTGAGACCCCAGTGGGACGGCATCTGACGGCCGCCCGAGTTCGGGTCGGCGGCAGCACCCACGGCGCTGTACAGCATCTCGGCCGCGGTCATCCCCAGTTGCAGGCAGAGCGCGCGGTCGCGGTAGTAGGTGTAGAACCAGTCGTGACCCGCCTTGAAGGCGAAGCCGGCGGCGGTCAGCACGGCCTCATGGCCGGCGCCCGAGATCTGGAAGAAGATCTTGTTCTGCCGCTTGAGCTGGATCTCCTTGTCGTCGATGCGGCGCGAGAGGAGCATGGTCCGGTACGCGGCCAGCAACTGGTCGCGTGTCAGTCCGTGGGCCGCGCGGCGGTCCGTCTTGGGGGAAGCAGCCATGGGTTGGGGCAGTGGGGGCCAGCGGATGGCCCTTCGATTGGGACGGGGGCCGGGGTGTCGGCATAAAGGTAGTCCGGCCTCGGCTGCTGTGGGAGCCGCGCTATCTGGCCTTGCGAGTACCGCGATGCGGTGCCCTCTTCAACTGGTGAAGATCGGTTGCGCGGACGAGCTGAGGTGCGCGCCGGAGTGTATGTCGGGCCGTACTCGGGTTTCGACTTTGAGACTATTGGCGCGAACCGGCGAGAACCCGCCGATTTCGATGGCCTGACGTTGGTGCGGTTTCTCCCTCCTGCGCCAGATGATCTAACCCCTACGTAGCCAAGCGGTCGAGCCGCCATCGCGATCGGTGGTGTGGCAGAGCGATTCCCCGGCCGATAGCTTCCGTGCAGCAGCAATCCCGCAGGAGATCGTGATGACTGAGGTGTCACCGAAAGAGCTTGCGGGACGAGCGGTCGCGCAACTCCCGGAGGACGCGACGCTCGAGGACGCGATGGAGCGTCTCTACTTGCTAGAGAAGACCGAGCAAGGTAGGGCGGATGTTCGAGCCGGACGTACCGTCGTCCACGAGGAAGTTGTCCGACGCTTCGGTGCCTGACAACCGCGCCCTGAAGAGAGGATAGTCTGGGCGGAAACCGCAACGAGCGACCTCGACGGCATCGTCTCGTACATCGGCCGAAGTTCGCCGCGCTACGCCGCCGTCGTGGTCTGTCGGATCATCCTTGCGTTCGGTCGACTTGCCGACTTTCCCGAGTCCGGTCGCAGTGTTCCCGAATTGGCGAATAAGTCCATCTGCGAAGTGATCCACGGCCCGTACCGGATCATCTATCAGATGAGCGCAGGCGCCGTTGAAGTGATAACCGTTTTCCGAGCGTCGAGGCTCTTTCCACCTATGCCGCGCTGATGTCGCCGGGCTGCGGAAGCGGCCGGTGGCATCTCTCGATGAGACTGATGTCGTGGTGTGTCAATGACTTGCTGTTTGGTCTGTTCCCCGCGCGCGCGGGGATGAACCGGCGCGGGCGGTGTTGGAGTGTAGTCCGGAAAGCTGTTCCCCGCGCGCGGTCAGTTCTCCGTTACGGCTCGAGACAGCGCAAACCGCACGGCGCCGTGCGGTTTGCGCTGCCAGACGCTAGCCTTACTCATGCCGAGCAAGGGCCGCAGGTACCGCACCGTCGACGTCGAGGGCTTCGAGATCCTCGTCGGGAAGGCCGCGAAGGACAACGACTACCTGACGCTCAAGGTCGCGAAGCCCTATGATCTCTGGCTACACGTGGCCGGTGTTGCCGGCAGCCACGTGGTGGTGCGCAATCCGGAGCAGCTACCGGAGTTTCCCAAGCCGATCGTCGAACGAGCCGCCGAATACGCGGCGTACTACAGCAAGGCGCGTGAAGCGCGTGGCAAGGTGGAGGTGCACGTGAGCTGGGCGAGTGACGTACGCAAGGAGCGCGGCGCTCCGGCGGGCGAGGTGACGCTCCGGCGCTGGGACAGCGTGCGGGTCTATCCGCGCGCGCTGGCGGAGGACGACCATGAATAGGTTTCAGTGCGCTCCTCCGAACAGGAGTGGGGAAGACGACCGGCCGGCGGGTCTCCCTCCCGCCTCGCGGCCCGTACCGTGAGCGCCGGACGAGATTCTATACAGGAGCTTCCCTCGTACCAAGCCCGGGAGCTCGCGGCGATGCGGCCAGAGGAGCTTATCGCCGCGCTCGTGTGCGACGAGGATCGTGCACCGCGGTCGCTGATCGATGAGTGCGCGCAGCGCGGCGACGCCCTGGTGGACCACCTGGAGCGGTTAGCGGCCGACCCCCTCGCGTGGAGCGAGAGGGCTACGCGGGGCGAGTGGTGGCTGCCGCTACACGCCGCGATGATTGCGGGGCTGATGCCGACGGAGCGCGGGGGACTGCACCTCGTCCGACTGATGCGGTGGATGGAGGCTGTGGGAGATGTGGACCTCCAGGATTGGCTCGCTGGCTACTGGCCCGCATTGTTCCTGAACAAACCGGATTCGGTGCTGCCGTCGTTGCGCGAGCTGGCGGAAGACCGGCTGGTGAGCTGGTACATGCGCAACGGCGCGGCGGAAGCACTCCTGGCCCACGGCGAGGCGCGTTCACCGCAGGCGCTGGCCGACGCGATCGACTGGGCCGCCGGCCTCGCGGCCAACCCGCAGGAGGACTGGGATACGCGGGTTGTCGTCGCGAGCACGTTGCTCGACTACGCGCCCCTCCAGCACCGCGCTCTCCTCGAGCGCCTCGCCGGTGAGCAGGATCGGCTGGACACGATGTTCAACCTCGATGATGTGGTGCGCGCCTTCGCGGCTCCGGGCACGATGCGTCAGGCCGACCGCTCCCGCGATCCGTGGGCGTTCTACTCGCCGGAGACGATTGCCGACCGGCAGCGGCGATGGACCGAAGAGAGCGAGACCGACGACGGCATCGAAGCGAAGGCGAACGCGTTCGGCATCATGCCGGATGACCTTCCGCTGGATGGCTCGTATGGCGTGTTCGGCGCCGGCGGTTTCGGCGAGGAGGTTGGCAGCGGCGTCCGCGGCGCTCCATCCGCCGCCCGCAACGACCCTTGCCCGTGCGGCAGCGGGAAGAAATACAAGCGGTGCTGCCTCGCGAAGGCTAGCGCGGAGCCAGCCGACGCGCTGGCCTGGCGGCGCCTCCGCCGCGTGCTCGACGAACACCGGTCGACCCTGCTCCGCTTCGCAAAGCGCGCCTACGGCGCGTCGGTGCTGGATGAGGCCGCGCGCGCCTTCGCGGGCGACGTGGAGCCAGCGTTCGACCCGGACGGCCCGCGCGCGACACTGTTCATTCCGTGGGCTTTCCACTTCTGGTCGCCGTCGGCGCTATGCACAGGGGTCAAGGACGCAACGCTCCGCGGCGTTACGCCGACCGCCGCGTACCTGGCGCGCACCAGGCACGTGGACCCCCTCTTCAAGACGTATCTCCAGTCGTGCCTGTCCTCGGCGCTCAGCGTCTTCGAGATCGCGGAGGTACGGCCACGGCACGGGTTCGTGCTCCGCGACTTGATCATCGGCGATGAGCACGACGTGAGCGAACGGTCAGCAACCGCGACCATGCAACGGGGCGATCTGGTTGTCGGACAGCTTGCGACAGCGGACGGCGTCACGATTCTGGAAGCCTGTCAGGGCTTCGTCATTCCGCCGATCTGGACGCTGGAAGTGCTGGCGTGGCGCCAGCGCACGTTCCCGCACGGCGAGCTGGTGACGCACGATCGACTGCGGGCGCGGCACGAGGATGTGGTGGCGCTGTACCGTGAGATTGAGCGGCGGATCTTCAACCGTGGCATGCCAGATATCCGGAACACCGACGGCGATGTGCTCTCGCTGCGGACCGTCGTCTTCGATATCTCGTCAGAGCGGGACACGTTCGACGCGCTCAGACATCTTGCCATCAGCGACGATGACGCCGCGCTGCTGCGTGAAGCCGACTACGACGGTGACGGCGTGCTCAAGAGCGTTCGGTTCCCGTGGCTCAGGGCGGGTCCCGGCCACGCGGCCGGCTTGGAGAGCACGCTGCTCGGCTGGCTGAACGTACGCAGCGGACGGCTCACGGTGGAGGTCAATTCGGAGGCGCGCGAGACGCGAATCCGCACGATCGTTGCCGAGGTCCTCGGTGACCGGGCGCGTTACCGGATGACCGAGGAGGTGTCGGTCGAGCAGGAGATGGGGCGCCAGACGCTGCGGGGCGGCCAGAGGGGGGCGTCGCCGGAGGCTGCGGCGCTAGCGGCAATGCCCGAGGTGAAGCGAGCCGTCGATGCGATGTTGACACGGCACTACGCCTCGTGGGTGAACGAGCCGTTACCGGCGCTCGGCGGGCGCACGCCGTTGGAGGCCGTAGTCGACGCCGACGGGCGCGAAGCCGTGGCGGCGCTCGTGGCGCAGATCGAGCGGAACGGCGGGCGGATGCAGCCGCCGCTCGATCCGGCGATTGTGCGGAGGATGCGGGAGACGCTGGGGTTGATGGAGTAGGGCGATGAACAACGCAGTCCCGGTTGCCTACTCGCACGCGGGCGTGGATTGAAGCGTTCGCATCGATGCCGTGCCGTACACGCCGAGCCCGGATTGATGAGTGCTTCCGCTCGCGGCGGTGGGACCGCGTGAAGGTCTATCCACGCGCGCTGACCGAGGGAGACGATGAATAAGTATCAACTCGCTACTATATTGTGGGTCGTGCTCGGCCTTGCGGCGGCCGCAGGGTGCGGCGCGCGGACGGGACGCGCGCCGTCGCCGCGGGGGACGCCCGTCCCCGTCGCGGCATCGGGCGACCCGTCGGTTGCCGCGCCCGCCGCCGCGCCGCCGGCCTCGTCGACCGCCGTCCCCGCTCCGTCCCCGCAGAATCCATCGCCCATGCAGGAACGCACGCGCGTGCACGAACGCCTCGTGCCGCCGCGCCACGCCGACTTGGGTGTGAACCTCACGATCGACAGCGTGCTCCCCGGACGCATTGATGTCTTCATCCCCCAGCGCGCGCTCACGGCGGATTCGGCGCCGCTGCTGATTCACCTGATGGGAGCGACGTGGGTGCCGCGGCGCGCCGTGGCCACCATGGAACGCCCGGTGATTGTGGCCGCCGCCTATTTCGGGAGCGGATCGGCCACCTATGCACGCCCGTTTGCCCGCGACACGCTGCTCTACGCGCGGATGCTCGACACCATCAGGGCGCGCATTGCACAGATCACCGGCGCGCCGCGCATCACCGGCGTCTACCTGAGCGGGTGGAGCGCCGGCTACGGCGCCATCCGCGAAATCCTGCGCCGCCCGGAATACCTGCCCAAGGTGGATGGCGTGCTGCTCCTCGACGGCATCCACACGGGGTACATCCCCGACCGCCAGCCGCTGGCCGACGGAGGCGTGCTCGACACTGCCGACCTCGCGCCGTTCTCCGCTTTCGCGCGGCTCGCCGCCGCCGGCAGCAAGCGCTTCATCATCACGCACACCGAGATCTTCCCCGGCACCTTCGCCAGCACCACCGAATGCACCGACTGGGTGCTTGACGTGCTCGGCCTCAAGCGCGTCGCGGTACTCGAGTGGGGGCCGATGGGCACGCAGCTGCTGAGTCGCACGCGCAAGGGGCGCTTCGAGGCGCTCGGCTTCGCGGGCAACTCCGCCCCCGATCACGTGGACCTGTTCCACGGCATGGCGGCGTTCGTGGACCGCCTGCTCGCACCGTAATACGGAGTTGCGCATGCACTCGACTCGCCTGATTCTCGCGCTCTTGTTCTGCGCGGCGAACTCCGGCGCCCAGGGAGCGCAGGGTGATTTCGTCGCCCGGAACTTCCGGTTCACGACCGACGAGGTGATGCCCGAACTGCGGCTCCACTACACCACGCTCGGCGTGCCGCGTCGCGATGGCGCCGGCGTGGTGCACAACGCGGTGATGATCCTGCACGGCACCGGCGGATCGGGGCGCTCGTTCCTGACACCCACCTACGCCGGAGAACTGTTGGGCCCGGGCAAGCTGCTCGACACGACACGGTTCTTCATCGTGCTTCCCGATGGCATTGGTCACGGTGGGTCGAGCAAGCCGAGCGATGGCCTGCGCGCGAAGTTCCCGCGCTACACGTACGACGACATGGTGCGCGCTCAGTACCTCCTGCTCACGCAGGGGCTTGGCGTGAGCCACCTGCGCTTCATCATGGGGACGTCCATGGGGTGCATGCACGCCTGGGTCTGGGGGTACACGTATCCCGAGTTCGCCGACGGACTGGTGCCGCTGGCCTGCGTGCCGGCGGCGATCGTCGGACGGAACCGGATGATGCGCAAGATGATGATGGACAACATCCGCACCGATCCGGACTACAAGAACGGTGAGTACACGTCGCAGCCGCGCGGGCTAATTGGTGCGTTGCAACTGCTGTACATGATGGGGAGCTCGCCGTTGCTGCAACATCAGCAGGCGCCGACGCGTGACGCGGCCGACTCGGTGATCACGGCCTACCTTGCGGCGCGTTTCCGCGCGACCGATGCCAACGACCTGGTCTATCAGTTCGACTCGTCGCGCGAGTACGATCCGTCGCCGCATCTCGGGCGCATCACGGCGCCTGTCCTCGCCATCAACTCGGCCGACGATCAAGTGAACCCGCCGGAACTCGGCCTGATGGAGCGGTTGATGCCGCAGGTGGCGAAGGGCCGGTTCATCCTGCTCCCCATCACGCCGCAGACGCGCGGCCACGGCACGCACTCGCTGCCCGCCGTGTGGGGCCACCTGCTGGCGGATTTCCTGAAGGGGTTGCCGGAGCGGTAGGATCACGCGGGTCGCGGGCCGGCCGTCGGGGCAACGAGACGATTGTTGCGCACAAGACCATGACGTGAACGACTACATGAATGTCGGGAGCGGCAGTCGAAACCACCTATTCCCTCTTGGACTCGGTGCCATGCACACCGGGAACCCCTCAGGCGACTGTGGGCAATCCGACGAGCGCCACTCCGAACTTCTGTCGTACGAGCCAATTCGGCACCCAGCCAGTCAGAGGCTTTATTGTGATCGGGGACTCCGCGGTCAACGGCGTTCTGCGCATAGCGACAGGCACATCGGTGACCGGCAGGAATCTCGACTGGATCGGCGTCAACGAAAACGGCACCGAACTTGTGATCCAGTCGTCGCGATGCGTGAAGGACGCGAATGCTACAACGCAAGTTTGCACCGACGGGAGAGTGGATTGGCGCGTGGCGTCTTTCCCGAGCGCCCAGGTTGATACAGCGCACTTCTCGCGAGGCGTGGCGCCAATTGTATTCCCGCAACGCGTGACCGGTGCAGCTCTGCGGGC
>PNKL01000093.1 GCA_013822425.1 Gemmatimonas sp. | reverse complement strand
CTGAACGCGCGCTTCCCCGGGCGGTTTGAGCCGGCGAAGTTGCTGCGCGAGATGGCGCGGACGAGCGCGACGTTCTATCCGATGAAGGGGAAGCCGGTATGAACGGCAGACGACAGACGGCGGACGGCGGACGGCAGAGGGCAGACGGCAGACGGCGGACGGCAGACGGCGGATTGCATAGGTGCGATGCGGTCGTTCGGCGCGCGGCGCTCCTTGCCCTACTTCTGCCGTCCGCCGTCAGCCGTCTGCCGTCACAATCGACCCGCGCCGAACGCAGCAAGTACACCGAAACGTCCACCCACACGGATGTCCTGAGCTTCATCGACTCCCTCCAGGCGAAGGGCGCTCCCATCGTCGTCGGCAGCATCGGCACGACGACGCAAGGGCGCGACCTGCCGTTTGTCATTGCCTCGCGGCCGCTCGTTCACTCGCCGGCGGAAGCCAGGCGGCTCGGGCGCCCCATCGTCTACGTGCAGGGCAACATCCACGCCGGTGAGGTGGAGGGCAAGGAGGCGCTGCAGGCGCTGCTGCGCGACCTCGTCCTCTCGCCGAAGAAGAACGTGCTCGACTCGATCGTGCTGATCGCCGTCCCCATCTACAACGCGGACGGCAACGAGGTTTTCGGGCCGACGGCGCGGCAGCGCGGCTCGCAGAACGGGCCGGAGCTGGTGGGGCAGCGCCCCAACGCGAAGATGCTCGACCTCAATCGCGATTACGTGAAGGCCGAGGCACCGGAGACGCGCGCATCGCTGGCGATGTTCAATGCGTGGGATCCCGACCTCTTCGTGGACCTGCACACGACCAACGGCAGCTACCACGGCTACGCGCTGACGTACGCGCCATCGCTGCATCCGGCGGCGGGCCTCCGTGGCGCGACGTTCGGCGGCGCCTTCGTGCGCGACTCGATGCTGCCGGCCGTGCGCCAGCGCGTGCGGGCGAGGCACCACTACGAGATCTTCGACTACGGCAACTTCACGGGCGACGAAGGGCCAGCGGCCCCGGGCGAGGCGAAGGCCTGGTCCACCTACGACCATCGTGCGCGCTACGGCGTGAACTACTACGCCCTGCGCGGCCGGCTGGCCGTCCTCAGCGAGGCGTACTCGCACGATCCGTTCGAGCGGCGCGTGACGTCCACGTATGCTTTCGTCTCGGAGCTGCTCTCGCTCACCGCGGAGAAGTCACGTCGCGTGCGTGCGCTCACGCGCGGTGCCGATGCCGCACTCGGCGCAGGGAAGGTGGCCGAGGTCCCCGTCCGCGCCACGCTCACGAAGACGCCCTTGCTGCTGCCCGTGATCGAGGAACTCCTCGAGAAGACCGACGCTCCGTCCGCCGAGACCGGCGTGCGCCGCGGCTACCGGCGCACGGGGAAGTTCGTCACGAACCTCCTGCCGGTGCGCGACCGCTTCGATGCGACCCGTACCGCGCCGATGCCGTGGGGATGGCTGGTGACACCGGCCGCGGCCGACACGGTGGGCGCGATGCTGCGCCTGCACGGCGTGCGCGTCCTGCGCACGAGCGCACCGACGGCCGCGGCCGGCGTCGAGTGTTTTGTCGCCGACTCGGTGGTGGCGTCATCGCGGGCCTTCCAGGGGCACCGCGAGACGCGCTTCGAGGGGCGGTGGGTGCCGAGCGCGGCCGACGTGCCGAGCGGCGCCCTGATCGTCACGTCGCGCCAGCCGCTCGGCGTCCTGGCGCAGTTGCTGCTCGACCCCAACAGCGATGACGGGTTCGGTACGTGGAATTTCTACGATGCCGCCGTCGCCCGGCCCGCCGCCGCCGGTGGCGGCGTGCCGGTCTGCCGACTCACGAAGGCGCCGGCCGTGCCGGCACGCCTGCTTCCATAAAGAATCGCCATGCTTCGCTCGAGCCTCATCTGGCTGTCGCGACAGCAGTCCATCTTCCGCTTCGTCCGCGACAACGGGTTTGCCAAGAAGGTCGCCTCGCGCTTCATCGCCGGCGAGACGATCGACGCGGCGTGCGACGCGGTCGCCGTCCTGAATACCCGGGGCGTCACCGCCTCCCTGGACCAGCTGGGCGAAAGCGTGACGAGCGAGGCCGAGGCCCGCGAGACGGGGCGGCGCTACCTGGCGCTGCTCGACGAAATCCACCGCCGCGGACTCAATGCCAACGTGTCGGTGAAGCTCACCTCGCTCGGCCAGGACATCTCCGATGCAATCTGCGAGGATATCACGCGCTCCATCCTCGACCGGGCGAAGCAGTACGGCACCTTCGTGCGTCTCGACATGGAAGGAAGCAACCTGACGCAGCGCACGCTCGACTTCTTCGCGCAGCGACTGTACCCGGACTATCCCGAGAATGTCGGCATCGTGCTGCAGAGCATGCTGCGGCGCACGGCGCAGGACGTGGCGTGGGCCAACGAGAAGCAGTGCCGCGTGCGCATCTGCAAGGGTGCGTACCTCGAACCGGCGACCATTGCGTTTCCGGACAAGAAGGACGTGGACCGCAACTACGTGGAGTGCGCCAGGAAGCTGATTGCGCACGGCCACTACCCCGGCATCGCCACGCACGATCCGGCGATCATCAACGAGGTCAACGCGTGGGCCAGGGCCACGGGCATCAGTCCCGACCGGTTCGAGTACCAGATGCTGTATGGCGTGCGCCGCGACCTGCAGGAGCAGCTCGTGAAGGACGGCTGGCGCCTGCGGCTGTACGTGCCGTTCGGCACGCAGTGGTACCCGTACTTGATGCGGCGCATGGCCGAACGTCCGGCCAACCTGTGGTTCATCACGGGCAACATCCTCAAAGAGACCTTCACGTCCAGGTGAGCCACGGCCGGTTCCTGCCCCCCGACCACGCGCGCGGCGACGAGACCACCGTCGGCGGGTACGCCGCGGTGCACGGCCGCGCGGCGGCGCTGGAAGGGAAGAACGGCCTGTCGTACTCGCTCGAGTTGCTCGCCGATGACACCGGAGATCCGGCGCGCCCCTTCGGCGCGTACCTGGTCTTTCTCCAGTGGCGGCGCATGGGCGAGCAGGGGATTGATGGGCATCTTGAGACGGATTTCCTCGTGTATGCGCAGACCGCCCAGGAGGCACTCGCACTCGCCGGCGTTACGCCGCTCACGGAGTGCCAGCGCCTGCTGGATGCGCTTGTCGCCGCGCGCGACGGCGATCGCGGACGCCGGTGGTTCGACGTGCTGCGCGACGAGGACGGCGCATGAGCGCCCCGGCGCTGTGGCGCGGCGTGGTGCTGAGCGGAACGGGCGGCATCTGGCGCGTGCGCGCGCAGGACGGCCGCGAGCACGACGTGACGCTGCGTGGCCGCCTGAAGCAGGAAAGCCGCTACGACAAGCTCGCGGTCGGCGACGACGTGGATATCGCCGAGGCCGCGCCGAGCGGCGCGCCGAGCATCACGTTCATCCATCCGCGGCGCACGCGGCTGGCTCGCCGGGCGCCCGGCGGCGCCCGCGGCGAACGCATCGTCGTGGCCAACGTGGACCAGGTGATCATCGTCTTTGCGATTGCCAGGCCCGAGCCGCACGTGCGCATGATCGACCGGTTCCTCGTCATCGCGGAGGGGAACGACATCCCGGCTCGCCTCGTGCTGAACAAGGCGGATCTCGTGGACGACCCGGCGCGCATTGACGCGCTCGCCGCCGATTACGAACGTGCCGGCTATCCGGTGCACCGGACAAGCGTCAAGCAGCCGCTGGGCCTCGACGACCTGCGGGCGATACTTGTCAATCGCACGACGGCGCTCAGCGGGCCGAGCGGCGTCGGCAAGTCGTCGCTGATCAACGCGCTCTATCCCGGGCTGAACCTGCGAGTGGGCGAGATCTCCGAGTCGGTGAACAAGGGACGGCACACCACGGTCGGCGCGGTGCTGGTGCCGCTGCCGGGCGGCGGGTATGTGGTGGACACGCCGGGGCTGCGTGAAGTGGGGATGTGGGGTCTCTCCTCCACGGACCTTGACCACTGTTTCCCGGAGTTCCGCCCGGTGCTGGGCGAGTGCCGCTTCCAGGACTGCCGCCACCTTTCCGAACCTGGCTGTGCGGTACAGGCGGGTGTCGCTGGCGGTACGATCTCGCGGGCGCGCTACGAGAGCTTTGTGAAACTGCGGGGGGAACTGGAAGAGGACGAGAAGTGCTTTTAGGGTAGAGGAGGACAGAGTGGGACAGAGTACGGCAGTCAACTACAGCCCCGTGAACATGCACTTGCTTTCCTTCCTCATGCTGCTGGCGATTGCGGCACCGCTCGCGGCGCAGCCTTCCGACCTCGCGCCGGGGATCGCGCATTACAATGCGCGCCGCTGGGCCGAGGCGCATGCGTTTTTCGCCAACGTCACCAGGGCGCAGCCCCAGAACGCCGAGGCAGTGGTCTGGTACGGCAAGGTTCTGCTTGCCCAGGACAAGGCGGGCGATGCCGAGGACTGGTTTGAGAAGGCGACCAAACTGGCGCCGCGCAGCAGCGAAGCGCACCTCTGGCTGGGGCGCGCGATCGGCGTGCAGGCGCAGCGCGCGAACGTCGTACGACAGCCGTTCATGGCGCGACGGATCAAGGCCGCGGTCGATCGCGCCATCGAGCTCGACCCGGACAACATCGACGCGCGCGAGATGCGCTGGCAGTTCTACGTGATGGCGCCAGGAGTGATGGGCGGTGGTGCCGACAAGGCACGCGGTGAAGCGGCGGAGATCCTTCGCCGCAATCCGTATCGTGGGCAGCTCATCGCTGTCAACGCTGCAGGGCGGGCCAAGGACACGGTTGCCGTGGAGCGCACGCTCAAGGCGCTGGTGAGCGAGTATCCTGATTCGCTCACTCCGCTTGGCTCGTACGCCAGCTGGCTCGCTGACCGGGGACGTCCGGCGGAGGCGTTCGCGCTGGTGGATGCGTTTCAGCGGCGCCGGCCCGCCGACCCGGCAGCCCTCTACCAGATCGGGCGCACCGCTGCCATCACGGGGCAGCAGCTTGACCGGGGAGAGCAAGCGCTGAGGAGGTACCTCGCCACCACGCCGTCACCGGCCCCCAACATGCCGTCGCTGAGCAATGCGCACTTCCGGTTGGGGAGCATCGCCGAACGGCGCGGCGACAAGGCCGCGGCGCGCGCCGAGTACGAGCAGGCGCTCAAGCTCGATGCGAGAAACAGCTTGGCACGTCGGGCCCTGGCGGCGCTCAAGTAGGGTGCGCCCCCTGCGGCTGGGAACCGATCGGACTCGTGCCGCCTTGAGCACGGGGAGGCGCGTGCATGGACCCGCCGCCGACCGCGGGTGGGCGTCCGCGCACCACGCATCAGAACCCGACGGCAGAAGCTCGCCATGACGAACTTTCCGGAACACGCGCGCGCGCGATTCACCATGCAACCAACGGCGGCCACGCTCAGCTGCCGCGACGCGGTGCAGGCAATGTGGGAGTACCTGGACGGGGAGCTCGACGGGCGCGCCACCGTCGCCATGAAGTCGCACCTCGACGCCTGCCGCCGCTGCCGCGAACGGCATGACACGATGCGCGCCTTCCTCGGTGCGGTCGAACAGGTGAAGGACGCCGAGCCGGCGTCCGATGCCCTTCGCGAGCGGGTGGACCGATTGCTGCGAGAACGGGGGTTCCAGGCATGACGCCGGGCGACAAGTCGGCGAGCACCGAGGCGCATCGCGCCGCCGCCGCGCAGCTCGAGAGCATGCGGTGTGCCGTCTTCACCATCAGCGACTCGCGCACGCTGGCCACCGACGAATCGGGGGCGCTCATCGAGCGGCTGCTGATCGAGGCCGGTCACGTGGTTGCGGACCGGCAACTGCTCACCAATGACGTGGCCCCGATGCGCGCCTCCCTCGAGGCGGCGTTGGCGCGCCCGGACGTGGACGTCGTGCTCTGCACGGGCGGCACCGGGCTCGGCGCGCGCGACCAGACCGTCGAGGTGGTGCGCGCCTTGCTGGAGCGCGAACTCCCCGGGTTCGGCGAGCTCTTTCGCAGCGTGAGCTTCCTCGAGCAGATCGGCGCGGCGGCCATGCTGAGCCGCGCGCTGGCCGGCGCCGTGCGCGGCAAGTTCGTGGCGGTGATGCCGGGCTCGCGTGCCGCCGTGGAGCTGGCGATGACCCGACTGCTGATACCCGAGATCAAGCATGTGCTGCGCGAGATACGGCGCTGAGGGGCACCGAAACGCGAACGCCCGCCAGCGTGATGCCGGCGGGCGTTCGCGTTTCGGTGCGGCCCGCGCGCTACGGCAGCGGCGCGGCGGCCGGCTTCTTCCAGGTGTTGTTCGAGCGGTTCACGTCGGCGAACGCCTCGTCGGGATCGACGACGACCTGTGCGATATTCTTGCTCGAGAACTTGCCGTAGTTGAACACCTTCTCGTTGGCGCGCCAGATATCGGCTGGGAGCTTCACGCGCTCCCTGGTGCCATCGGTGTACGTGATGTCCATCTCCACCGGCATCACGATGCCGCCCTTCTGCTCGATGGTGATGCGGAAGTAGCCGGTTCCCCTCGACTCGTCGCCGACGATATCCTTGGCGTCCTGGCGCTCCACGCCCGACAGCACCTGGTCGTTGGCGTAGCCGGTGTAGAACCATCCGCGCCAGAACCAGTTGAGTTGCTCGCCGAGACCGTCCTCCATGGACCGGAAGAAATCCGCGGGCTGCGGATGCTTGAACATCCAGCGCTGGCTGTAGCCGCGGAACGCCTCGTCGAACGCCGCGGGGTTCGAGATGCGTTCGCGCAGCATCACGAGTCCGCTCGCTGGCTTCGTGTACCCATTCGACCCGAACGTGTCGCGGAGGTTCACGTCGGAGTGGGCCATGATCGGCACCGCGTTCTGCAGGCGCATGTAGTTGGCGATGCTCTTCGCGTTGCCCGGCAGGCGCATCGATGGCCAGTCCTTGTCGAAATCGATGGAGCCGTAGTGCTCGAGGAAGGAGTTGAGCCCCTCGTCCATCCAGGTCCACATCCGCTCGTCGGAGGCGACGATCATCGGGAACCAGTTGTGCCCCACCTCGTGGATGGTCACCGCCGCGAGCGAGTACTCGAGCGACTTGTCGTAGGTGCCGTCCGGGCGTGGGCGCGCGCCGCAAAAGGCGATCATGGGATATTCCATGCCGCCCACGGCGCCGTGCACGTTGGACGCCTGCGGGTACGGGTACTCGAACGCCATCCGCCCGTACGTCACCATCGTCTGCGCGATGGCCTTGGTGCTGATCTTGTTCCAGACGGGCATACCTTCGCGCGGGTAGACCGAGTGCAGCTCGATGGTCTTGCCCCCCTTGGCATACCGGAAGCCCATCGCGTCCCAGGCGAAGCCGCGTGACGATGCCCAGGCGAAGTCGCGGACGTTCTGCGCCGTGAAGCGCCACGTCAGGTGGCCGTTGCCCGACGGGCGCGTCGCCGGCGTGGCGATCTCCTCGGGCTTGATGATGTAGACGGGCGTGTCGGCGGCGAAGGCCACCTTCAACCGCTCGCGCTGCGTCGCCGTGAGCACCTCGTTGGGGTTCTGCAGCGTGCCGGTGGAGCGCACGATGTGGTCGCGCGGCACGGTGATGCTGACGTCGTAGTTGCCGAAGTTGAGGTAGAACTCGCCCATGCCGAGGAACTGGTTGTTCTGCCACCCGTTCACGTCGTCATACACGGCGGCGCGCGGGAACCACTGGGCGTTCAGGTACTCCCACCCATCCGTGAGCTTCTCTTTCTGCCCGCGCCCGTTGCGCCCGCCGTTGGGCACCTCGTGCGTCCAGTCAATCGCGACCTTCACCGACTGTCCGGTGCCGAGCGGTGCATCGAGGTTCACGCGCATCTGCGTGCCGTTCAGCGTGTAGCGTGCATCCTTCCGCTTGCCCTGCGCGTCGATGAGCTGTACGTGCGAGAGCGTGTAGCCGAACTCGGTGTCGCTCATCAGGAAGCGGCGCATCTGCGGCGACACCTGCTTGGGAAGGGCACTGCGCATCGCATTCGCGCGGGAATCCGCCTTCTCGATTTCCTGGTCGAGCTGGAACCAGAGGTAGGTGAGCTTGTCGGGCGAGTTGTTGTGGTAGGTCACCACCTCACGGCCGTTCAGCCGGTGCGTCGTCGTGTCGAGCGACACCTTGATCACGTAGTCCACCTGCTGCTGCCAGTACTTGGCGCCGGGCGCCCCGGACGCGCGCCGCAGGTCGTTGGGCGCCGGCCAGTCCTCGAGGGCGCGGAAGCTGGACTGGAGCACTTTCTTGGAGGTGTCGGCGTTGAGCCAGACCTGCGCGGACGCCGGGCCGGCGACCGACAGCGACGCCGCGAGGGCGAGAATCATCGGGGTAGCGCGCATACCGAACGACTCCGGGGAGATGAGGGCAGACGGACCCGCCCAGCGCCGGGGTCGCAGCGGGCGGGGAAAACAGAACTGCGGAACAACCTGTCGCTCTTACGCGCGGCGGGGCCCGTTTGCTTCAGGTCCCGTTGACGATCACCGACCAGGTGACTGGAATGGCTGGGTCGAGCGAGTCGCGCACGCTGCAGTACTTGGTAACCGACAACTCCACGGCGCGCTCGGCGTGCTCGCGCTCGATCCCGGGGCCGTCAATGCGGTAGGTCAGGTGCGCCTTCACGACGCGGCGCGGACTCGTCTCGCGGCGTTCGCCCTGCACCTCGATGTGGAACGCCGTCACCGGCGTGCGCCGCTTGGCGAGGATGTCCACCACGTCCACGCCGGTGCAGGCGCCAAGGCCGATGAGCAGGGAATCGACGGGGCCGGGGCCGGTCTGCGCCGAGGCGTCAATGCGGATTTGCGGACCGTTCGGGCGGCCGGCGTCGAAGCGGTGCTCGCCGGCCCAGGCGATGTGGACGAGGTTGTCAGCGCGGATGATGGACATGGGAGAGGGCGAGTGACGGCAGACGGCGGACGGCGGACGGCGGACGGCGGACGGCGGACGGCGGAGCAAAGCTTGCGGCGAAATCTCTGCGACTACACGTCTGCCGTCTACCGTCTGCCTCTACCCAATCCTCACCCCATTGGCCACCGGCCGCTCGACGTCCAGCAGCACCACCTCGTGCGGGGCCGGTATCGCCCCGAGCACGAGGACCTCGCTCGTGAAGCCCGCGATATTGCGCGTGCCGATGTTGGTCACGGCCACCACCTGCCGGCCAACCAGAGATCCCGGGGTGTAGTGCGTGGTGAGTTGCGCGCTCGAGCGCTTGATGCCCAGCTCTGGGCCGAAGTCGATCTCGAGGCGGATGGACGGCTTCACGGCGCGCGCGAAGGGCTCGGCGGCAACCACCGTACCCACGCGAATGTCGATATCGAAAAAGTCCTGGGGTGTCGGCATTCGCTGAAACTAGCGACGACCGGACGACGGCGCATCCGGAACGACTCCCCGCGCCGGTCTAGCTCGACGGCAGCATCGTGGTGTCGGTAGCTGGGCTTCTTAACCACGGAGCTTGCGGAGAACAGCTGAGGGCCACGGAGTACAACAAAACCCAGGGTTTAAGCCACGCGCCACGCAGGCAATTGCGTGGCGTCCGTAGTTCTCCCAGGCAGTTGCAGTACTCCGTGGCCCTCAGCCGTTC
>PNKL01000092.1 GCA_013822425.1 Gemmatimonas sp. | reverse complement strand
CGGTGTCGTCGTCCTGAACTACCAACACAACCGCTGTGTCGTCACGTGATCTAAATAGGTTGTGAAGATGCCCCGGGAATCATGGCATTCGTTATCAGGATAGTTCCGCCCATGCCGTGGGGTAACCCCTTACACTCGGCTTCGGGACCGTCCCTGACAGAACCGGGTGAGCAGGTCGCGGGTGCGCAGGCGCGTCAGCGACGCGGTGCGAATGCCCGCCACACGGTAGGCGGTGTTGGCCAGATGCGACGGCGACGCGAAGCCAAGCACCGTCGCAACGTCCGCCAGGTCATAGCCGGGGTTCTTCGCCAGCTCGGCGGCGGCGATCAGGCGTACGAGGTCGATCACG
Source organism: Gemmatimonas sp. (assembly GCA_013822425.1). Taxonomy (GTDB): domain Bacteria; phylum Gemmatimonadota; class Gemmatimonadetes; order Gemmatimonadales; family Gemmatimonadaceae; genus PNKL01. The sequence continues at coordinate 9,335 of PNKL01000092.1, read as the reverse complement.
CGCTTGAGGTTCGGCGCGCCGGACGTGGCGAACGACCGGCTCAGGTGCTCGCGCGTAACGTCGAGAGCGCGCGCAATGGCGTCCGTGCGCACGGGCCGCCCGCCCGCAGAGACAACGTACTCCCACGCGCGTTGCTGCAGCGGCGCCTCCAGACCGAGCGGGGCGTGCGCCCCGCGGAGCGCGGCGGCGAACCGCGCCGTGAAGGCCTGCGGCACCACCAGTTCGCGTAGTGCGGCATCATCCACGCCTTCGATGAGCAGGTCGGTTACCTCGAGCGCGGCGCTGCGGCCGAGCACGGCGGCGTCGGCAAGGCGCGGCGCGACGAGCGCGAAGAACGGGATGCTCGGCAACTGGCGCGCCAGGGCGGCCACCGCCCAGGCATCATCGCCGCCGGCACACAGATCCACCACCACGGCGTCCACGAGCGTCGTGCGGAGGGTGGCGCCAGCGGCCTCGGCCGTCCGAACCAGCAGCAGCTTCGTACGACGGCGCGTGAAGGCGCGACGAAGCAGTTCACGTCCCTTGTCGCGCGTCGTGAGCGCCAGTACGATGGGCAGGAACTCGGGTGCCGCGGCGCGGCCGGTCACGGTGCACCATCCGGTTCGAGCATAGCCCGGGCGCCCGCGAGCACCATGCGCGCATTCTCGTACGACACGAGCGACGTGGCTTCGTCAAAGGTGAACCACTTGCACGCGGTGATCCCTTCCCTTCGCAGCGGTCGCGCGCGGCCGTGCGCCGCTTCGATCAGGTAGAAGTGGCAGACCTTGTGCACCAGCCGCCCGCGGAACCGGAAGTTCCAGTCGATGACCTCCAGCGGCCCGGTAAGCGCGAGCCCCGTGAGCCCCGTCTCCTCGCGCACCTCGCGGACGGCCGCCGCGTCAGGCGACTCGTCGGCCTCCAGGTGGCCCTTGGGAAAGCCCCAGTTCCGGTAGCTGTCGCGGATGAGCAGGACGCGCACGCCGTCCGGGGAGCGGCGGAACACGACGCCGCCGGCCGACACCTCCTCGCGCGGCGTGCGCGCGTGCGCCGTCATATGGCGTGGCCGGGATCGAGGTCGGCGCGCCCCTCGATGAAACCGCGCACCACGGGATCGCTGGTCTGGCGGATCTCCTCGACGGTGCCGCACTGCCGCACCCGGCCTTCGTAGAGCATGGCGATGCGCGTGGCGACCGTGTACGCCGAGTGCATGTCGTGCGTGATGACGATGGAGGTGACGCCGAGCGTCCGCTGCATGCGGAGCATCAACTCGTTGATGACGGCGCTCGTCACGGGATCAAGGCCGGTCGTCGGCTCATCGTACAGCAGGTACTTGGGGCGGAGCGCGATGGCGCGCGCGATGCCGACGCGTTTGCGCATGCCGCCGGAGAGCTCGATCGGCATGGTGCCCGCCGCGTCGGGGAGGTCGACGAGCGCGAGCGTTTCGTGGATGCGCGCCTCGATGTCGCGCTCAGAGAGCGCGCCCTGCTTGCGCAGCCCCATGGCGACGTTCTCCCCGACGGTGAGCGAGTCGAACAGCGCCGCGAACTGGAAGACATAGCCGATCTTCGCGCGCAGCGCATACAGTGCCTGGCGGCTGAGCGTGGGCACCTCGAGGCCGTCCACGAAGACCGTCCCCTGGTCGGGCTCGAGCAAGCCGACGATGTGCTTGATGGCGACGGACTTCCCCGTCCCCGAGTAGCCGATGATGGCGACCGTGTCCCCCTCCGGCACCTCGAGCGAGAAGCCCTGAAGCACCTTCTTGGGGCCGAACGCCTTGTGGATGTTGTCGAGGGTGATCACAAAAAGGCGAGAAGGGGAAAGGGTGCAGGGGAATATGAAGGTCGTCGCGGGTTGGAGCGAGGGTAGTTTCGCCGCGTAGTTTCGCCGGGTTGGTCAATTGGCTGAGCTTCGACGATACGATGTGGGTAAAGGGACGACTATCCGGGGTTCTACGGCGGATTGAGGATGTGGACTCAGGATTGCGATGATGATTGCGACTGAGGATCGCGATTTGCGATTACCACAGTGCAAGGTGGTCGCAACAAACAAGGCCGAGGAGCAAAGCTCCCCAGCCTCTGTTGTCTTTCTGTTGTCTTTCTGTTGTCTTTCTGTTGTTTCTCTGTTGTCTCTCTGTCGTTCAGCGCCCTCAGGCGCTGAACGACTGCAGCGCGCGCCCCACATCCCCTTCGCGCAGGCGCTTGAGCGCGCGGTCGCGCAACTGCCGAACGCGTTCGCGCGTCACGCCGAGCATCGACCCGATCTCCTCGAGGGTGTGCTCACGCCCGCCCTCGAGGCCGAAGTAGAGGCGCAGCACCTTGGCGTCGCGCGGTGGGAGCGTGCCAAGGGCCTGCTCGATCTCGTCGGTGAGGAAGCGGTTCATCGCTTCCTCCTCGGTGTCGGGCATCTCGTCGGCAACGAAGCGTTCGATGAGCGAGCGGTCGCCGTCGGGGTCCATGGGCGCGTCGAGGCGCACGTCGCCGCTGTTGAGGGCGGCGAGCGACGAGACGACGTCCACCGAAAGGCCCGTCACCTTGGACAGCTCCTCGGGCGTGGGCTCGCGGCGCATCTTCTGCCGCAGGATCTCCGACGCCTTGATGATGCGTGACAGGTCGGCGGTGCGGTTGAGCGGCACGCGCACCGTGCGCCCCTGGCGGGCGAGCGACGACAGGATGGCCTGCCGAATCCACCACACGGCGTACGAGATGAACTTGACGCCCTGGTCGGGATCGAACTTCCGCGCCGCAGTGAGCAGGCCGACGTTCCCCTCACCGATGAGGTCGATGAGCGGAAGGCCGCGGTTCTGGTATTTCTTCGCCACCGAAATGACGAAGCGCAGGTTGCGCTTGACCAGTTCCTGGAGGGCGTCGGGATCGCCCGCGCGGATCTTGCGCGCGACCTCGATCTCCTCGTTGCCCTTGAGGAGGGGGTAGGTGCTGACCTCGTACAGGTACTGGTCGAGGATGTCGCGCTCGGGTTCGCTGGGCGCGATCCCGGCAGGGACCGCGCGGCGACGGCGGCGCTTGACTTCGGTGGCCATGGACTATGCCTCGACGAGCCAGGGGGCTCGAGCGTGAATCGGTAAGGCGGGGAACCCGGAACTGGGCCTGCCCCGGTGCAAACTCGGCGCGCACGCTCTTCTGTAGATATACGCGTGCGTCGAAGCCAATGCTGCGTGCTGATGCAAGGCGACTAAAAATAGCGCAAAACAGGATTTCCGCTAGAGAGACGGCTTGACCCAGCTAATACTCCCGGATAGCTTTTCTGGTTCCTGATGGAACGCATGGGCATGCCTTTGCGCCCGTCAGGGCCCGGGGGCGTAGCTCAGTTGGGAGAGCGCTTGAATGGCATTCAAGAGGTCAGCGGTTCGATCCCGCTCGCCTCCACTGGGGTCCGGCTTCGGCCGAATCATCCTGTTCCGGCACCCATCCGGGACATGCGCGGGAATAGCTCAGTTGGTAGAGCACAACCTTGCCAAGGTTGGGGTCGCGGGTTCGAGTCCCGTTTCCCGCTTAACCACAGAGAAACAACAGAGAGACAACAGACAGACAACAGAGAGACAACAGACACGGTAGGCGGAGGGACCAGCGGTTCCGCTTCGGGGTACGTAGGAAGGACAGCGCAATTGCGGGAATGGGGTTTGTGCGCCTTCCGGTGTCGCCCCCGAGTGCCGGGCGGTTAGCTCAGTTGGTTAGAGCGCCACGTTGACATCGTGGAGGTCACAAGTTCGAGTCTTGTACCGCCCATTGCCTCACGAGAGCGCCTCGTGGGGCTTTTTGTTATCTTCCCCGCGTCACCTGCCGGTCCGCCGGCACCATCCCACACTATGATGACGCCAATTACTCGCTTTTCGCTCCTCGCCGCGCTGGTCGCGGCGCCCTTGGCCGCGCAGGAGCCGGCGGCCGCGGCGGCCTGTCCCGTCGACTTGAGTTCACCAAAGGAACTGATCACGCCGTACAACATCTCCCGCTTGCGCGCGCTGCAGCTCGCCCCGGGCGATGAACGCGGAAAGATCATCCGCGACATCATGAAGGTGCTCGGCAACCCGAAGGTCTCGTCCAAGAACCAGCAGGGCGTCGACCTGTTCGCCGGGCAGATGCTCATCCTGTGGCTGGCCCAGCCCAACGCCGGCGAAACGGCGACGCGCGGCCAGCTGAACTGGGGCGAGCCGAAGGAGCAGGTGATCGACCTGGCCAGGACGGCCGACTCGCTGTTCGTCACCATCGAGTCGGCGCATCCCGCCTGCCTCAGCGAGACCAAGCCGTGGCGCATGTCGAAGCCGTGGCAGGACCGCATCAACGCCGCGTTCCGGACGATGGCGGCGAACCAGGTGGACTCGGCGGAATTCTACGCCAGGCAGTCGCAGGTGCTCGACCGCACGTCGCCGTACGCCCACCGCGTCTTCGCTGCCATCGCGCAGCAGCGCGGGTCGTCGGCCGACATGATGATGCACCTGGAGAAGGCGCTGAAGCTGACCGAGGGCGACACGACCTACCTCGAGGACCGCCGCGCCGTGCAATTCCAGATCGGCCAGACGGGGCTCGAGTACGCCGAGCTCCAGCCGGAGCCGAAGCGCACGGAGACGCTGCGCCGGTCGGCTGAGGTGCTGATCGAACTGGTCACCGAGGCACCTGGCGCCGATGCGACGCCGTACGCCCTGTCGGGCATCGGCATGGCCGCGACGTCGCTGAAGGACTCGTCGCTGTTTGCGAAGTGCTTCGACATGGTGGACAAGGCGGTGGACAAGTACAACGACATGTCGGTGCTGCAGGCCGCCATCTGCGCCAACCGCAACGGCAAGACGGCGGATGCGGTGAAGATGTTCGAGGCAACGCTGACGAAGAACGCCAACTCGCGCGACGCGTTGTACAACGCCTCGGCGCTGATGTACGAGCTGCGCAAGGGCAACGAGATGCTGCCGCTCGTCCACCGGCTCATCACCATTGATCCAAGCAACCCCGACAACACGTCGTTGTACGCCTACGCGTACAACGTGCTGAACGAGCAGTGGAAGCCGCCTACACCGGTTCCGGCGCCTGCACCGGCGCGCCCGGGTGCGCGGCAGGCCGCCCCGCCACCGCCCCCGCCGAGCCCGTACGTCGACTCGGTGGCCAAGTACATGAAGGCGGCGGATGACATGCCGCACCGGCTCAGCATCGTGGAGTTCGTGCGCTACTCCGATCGCGCCGTGGTGAAGGGCGAGATCGAGAACCGCTTGAAGGCGGCGAGGACATTCGAGGTCACGTTCGAGCTGCTCGACCTCGCCGGTGCCGTGGTCGACACGCAGGTCGCCAAGGTGGAGAACGTCGCGGCCGGCGCGACTGGCACGTTCGAGATCAAGTCGGACAAGGCGAAGATCGCCGCCTGGCGATACGCGCCGATCAAGTAGCGGGCACCGAGTCCCCGATGGGCGCCCGGATCCTGGTGATTGACGACGACCCGATCGTTCGCGACCTGGTGGTGGAGATGCTGCGGCGCGAAGGGTACGACGTGGAATCCGCGGAGGACGGGCACGCGGGAATGAAGCGGTTTCACGAGCAGCCTTCTGCTCTGGTCATCACCGATGTGGTGATGCCGGAGCAGGAGGGGCTCGAGACGCTGATGCAGCTGCGGCGGTCGGGCCATCCGGTGAAGGTGTTGGCCATTTCGGGGGGCGGACGTGTCGGCCCGGACGCTTACCTCGACATGGCGCGGACGTTGGGCGCCCACGGGATCTTGGCCAAGCCGTTCGGCCGCGAGGAATTGCTGGACCTGGTCACGAAGCTGCTGGCCAGCTGATTGACCTGAAGGGTTGGTCCGGATATATTTTCAGGTTCGCCGGCGCGAGTTTGCGCCGGCGAAGGTGTCGTGGGGGCAGAGAACGGCAGAGAACGACAGAAGGCGGCAGAGAACGGCAGTCGCGATCGGTTGGCGCTCGTAGCTCAATTGGATAGAGCATCTGACTACGGATCAGAAGGTTGGGAGTTCGAGTCTCTCCGGGCGCATGTGGATGGTCGATGGTCGATGGTAGATCGTGGATGGTAGATGAGACTTTACCGAATCGGGGCGTAGCTTAGCCCGGTAGAGCGCCTGCTTCGGGAGCAGGAGGTCGGAGGTTCAAATCCTCTCGCCCCGACTGTGTAAATGGTTGATTTTGATACTGTTACAAGAAACGCCCAGCGAACTGATCGCTGGGCGTTTTGTATGTTGGGAGCCTATTGGGAGCCATTGGCCTCCCTTGACGATCAGTGAAACGGAATGACAAGTGCAAGCGTGCGAATCCCATCAAGGGAGTAGATGGGTTGTGCAAGGCCGATCCGCTGCCACTGAATTCGAGGTGCAGTCCGCCCGCGCCCCAGTGCGAGCTCGACCCCGTAACGCACGCCAACACGCAACCCCGCAGCGCCCACTGGCACCTGCGTTCTCCTCCCCGGCGTGACTGCGCCTTGCGGAAGAAACACGCCGGCGCCAACGAGCAAGAACAGAGGCATAGCTGCTACCGGTCGAATGAGGGCAGAGACGTCGCCGGAATACAGGTGCGTCGGAAGCGTAGCATACGGTAGGCAGTCGCCACCGGTAACAACCGTATAGACACACCGTGGCGTCTCATCCCCACCACCCAGTGGCGTCATGACCGACAGTCCGGCACGCAATTGCCCCATTCGCTGAATATCGCGTTCGAAACCGAATGCTGCACCGATTCCGCCTGGGCCACCATTCACGTGCTTTGACTCAAATTGGCTGACTAGGGCACTAACGATGAAGCGCCTATTCGCAGTGTTGCTCGTTCGTCTGGCTTGCGCCGAAGCCGCGTCAACGAGGAACACCGTCATGTAAACGGCGCAGCCGATACTGCATACGAGTCTCATGATGTGAGTAGCGATGAGTGAATGTGTCCGGTAAGGATCTTACCCATCAATGGTACGACCTGTCCGATTCATGCTAGGCCCGACTTGCTGGCCCAGCCTGAGTTTAGAGACCGGCAATACTACGCAAGCCACAATGAGGGTGGCGCTGTCGCTTTCGTCTTCTGAGCGCGCATCCGTCCGCTAGCACTTTCCACTACCGCATGGCAGGGCGCTGGTTCTGAACCACAGGACAGCACTTGGCACTGACGCCTCTGTCTGACCGCCGAGCGCTACGATCTCGTAGTACGCGAACATGCCATCGTTCAAAGGCGTTGTGCCGTAGTAGGCTGTCGCGTATGTATACGTATCGACAAAGGACGTCGCCGTTGTCGTCGGGAAGTACTGAAGGCGGAAAGTCGTACCGTCCGAACTTCCTCGAATTACTTGATAGTGTGTTGCTCCTGGCACCGCATTCCATGACAACGCAGGCGCGTCCACGCTTATGCTACCGGTAACGGAAGGTGCGGCAAGACTCGTGGGCCGAATAACGGCGAGCTGCCCGCTAAAGTTCGACGCGATGCGACTGTACTTGCTGAACACCGCGTTACCGTTGCTTGCGAGCTGCCCAAAATGCAACCCTCCGAACTCCACGAGAGTGCTGACTGCGCCGTCCGATGAAGGGAACCGGAAGACAGGACCACCACTGTCTCCTTCCTCATCGTCGTAGGAGGCTGTATATGTGCAGGTGGTAGTGAGCCAACGGACGCGGTTCTGATTCCAATAGGTATGGTCTACGCAAGTTCCCAGAATTGTCCCATAGTTCCAACCCGTGGTCACGCCCATCTTCTGCACTGTCAGGCCCTGCACGTAGAAACCCTCATCAACACTCGCGACAATGAAGTAGGGGTTTGCGGGATCGACGGTGAGTGAACCGTTACCTTGCCCGGGTCCACGAGCGTAAGTGGTTCTCGCAATCAAGCCGCGCTGTGTTGTGATACCTGGTAGCGTAGTGAAGAACGCCGCGTCGCTGCCGCGACAGAAATTGATTCCGCATGCGTATGCGTCTGGGTCCTGTGTTTCGGTTCCCACCTGTTGGCCGTTGAAGTTCTGAAACACCGACGAATAGTCCGTAATCCATTGCGAAGGCGAGCAGTGAGACGCGGTAATGAATCCGCGAGTGCCGTTGAGGTCCGCGACTACGCCCAAGGTGCAGCGACCTCGGAGTCCGCTGCCCTGGTCAACGCCAATCTCCAAGCCGCCAAGCATCTCCGCACTCGCATCGCCGATCTGTTGCGGGAAGAAGAGCGGCGCGGTCGGCACCGATCTCGTCGCCGGCTGCATAAAGTCCTCTACCTGCAAACGAACGGCATTCGTGTCCACGCCTAACGCGCGCAGGCGTGCAGGCAGTGCGGAGCGCAGCGTCGCCCAGCTTGTTGGTGCCACTCCGAGCGTCACACGGTTCATCGCTTCGTCGAGATCGAGAAACGTCAGGCCGCGCGTAGTCACAAGAACGGAATCAAAGATCACATCTCGCCACGCCGCCAATTCGACGAACGTGTACTGCGCTCGTCGGATGTCCATCGGTGTACTTGCCCCTCGAGGCAACCGCACACGTCTTTCGTTGGAAAGCCTTGTCACTGCACTGCGAGCCGCTGCATCGTCGGCAGCATCGCGAACAAGAATGTGCAGCACATTATCAGGGCCAAGAAAGAACCCCGCTGAAGATGGAGCACTCTGAGACAGCGTGAAGAATTCCGCCTCCTCCGGCCGGAGATTTCGTTGGTTCATCGTTATTCGGCTGCGCCGCCGCGAAGTGGCGATCTCTGCAGCTGCCTGCGTGCCTACAGCATCGTCAGTTCTGCATCCAATTCGGCAGTAGAGCCGCCACGCAGGCGATCACTCGTGCGCTCGGAGATGGGAGTGCGGACGTTCTCATCGGGAGTTGAACCTCAGCTGTATGGCGAGTATGCGCGCGCGAAGGAGGCATCGGGTGATGCCAGAAACGTCCTCTGGGCTATTGGCAAAGAGGGTCGGGATGGCTTGCGGAGCTCGGGCTGGATGACCCTGCAAGCGTCGTAGCGTCGACACAATGGGCAATGGACATCCTTCGGAGGTACGACGACAGTGGACGAGATAGTTGGTACCGCGTTTCGTGCTTGTCAATGGCTCGCACGACCGATTCGTGCGCGTTGCCGCCTAGAACTATTATGTCACGTCACTAATCCGTAATGATACCGCCTATGGAACGAGGACTGACTTCCTCCTTGAAGCGGGGTCACTCAGGCGGTGAGTCGGTGGTGAATCGTCCGGCGTCCTACCCCCGTAGCGCAGCAGCGCTGCGGCTCGGTTGTCTGATTCGAACTGGCGCAACCCTCGCTGCCGGACGGTCAGGCCGACGACCGCGGTCCTCGCTTCGGGAGCAGGAGGTCGGAGGTTCAAATCCTCTCGCCCCGACTGTGTAAGTAGCAAGTTCACATGATGTGAGAAGAAACGCCCAGCGGACATTCGCTGGGCGTTTTGTTTGCAGGAAGC
>PNKL01000091.1 GCA_013822425.1 Gemmatimonas sp. | reverse complement strand
CACGTTGACCGCGTCTATCGGCTGGCGCATCGGATGACCGGCGATGAAACGCTGGCCCGCGACTTCACGCAGGACACGTTCGTGCGCGCCTTCGCGCGGATCGGCGATTTCCGTGGCGAATCCGCCCTGACCACCTGGCTGATGGCCATCGCGGGGAACGTGATCCTGAATGGGCTGCGCAAGGTGCGGCGCATCCATTCGCGCGAAGTGGGCGTCGATGAGCTCCCCGACGTCCCCATCGCGCAGCGAGAAGCCGAACCTGACCTCAAGCAGCGCCTGCACGAGGCCATCGTCGCCCTTCCGGATGGGTATCGCATGGTCTTCGTGATGCACGACGTCGAGGGATACACGCACGAAGAGATCGCGGCGTCGCTGGGCATCCAGCCCGGCACGTCCAAGGCGCAGTTGTCGCGGGCCCGCGGCAAGCTGCGTGAGGCATTGTCGGAGTTCGCGGGAGAATGGGCATCATGACCGACGAAGAACGGTTCGAACAGTTCCTGCGCGACGCCTCGGCTGACTACGAATCGCCACGCGGCGAGGTGCCGCGCGACGAGATGTGGGCCGCCATCCAGGCGGAACGCGGCACGGGTGCCTCCGTACCGATGTTCCAGCGCACCGCCGCGCGCCGGTGGGCCTGGATCGGCATGGCCGCCACGCTATTGATCGGCGTTGGCATCGGTCGCTACGCCTCTCGCGGCGAGCCGGAGGCGCAGCCTGGCGTCGTCGCCACCGCACCGTCGGCGACGTCGACGGGCGATGCCCCGCAGGGACAGCCGCTCGATGCACCAGAGACGGTCGCCCCCGACTCGCCGGCGGCGCCCGCCAACAGCGCGCCCTCCACGACCAACAGCGCGTACGCAGTCGCTTCGGATCGCCACCTGCAAGCCGTGCAGGTACTGCTCACCTCGTTCAGCACGGAGAACGCCGACACGCGCAGCGACTCGCTGGTCGCCGCGTGGGCCCGCGGGCTCCTGACCAACACCCGCCTGCTTCTCGATTCGCCCGCCGCCCGCGATTCTCAGCGGGCACGGCTTCTGCAGGACCTCGAGGTCATTCTCGTCCAGCTCGTACAGCGTTCGCCGGACGCCGCCGCCGCGGACCGCTCCGATGTCGAACGCACCCTTCAGAAGACCCAGATCATTCCTCGTCTGCGCAGCGCGTTCCCCGCCGGCCTGCCCAGCGGCACCGACTGACCCAGGAGTTTCACCATGCAAAAGCTCGTTCCCGTTTTCTCCATCGTCGCCGCAGCCATCGGTGGTGCCGCGTTCCCGGCGTCGACCGTCGCCAGCACCGCGACCATCGCGCAGGCAGCCACCGTCGCCCGTGACAGTGGAGACTCCTTGTACCGCCGCGCCCGTGCCTACCTGAGCGAGGGCGAATACGATCGCGCCGCCGAGTTCTTCGCGCAGGTGCGCGCCAGGTACCCCAAGTCGGTGTATGCCGCCGACACCTACTATTGGGAGGCGTTCGCACTGTCGCGCGATGGTTCGCGCACCCGCCTGCGGCGCGCCGTCAGCCTCCTCGACGCCCAGGCCAAGGAGTACGCCTCGGCGAGCACCGTAAAGTCGGGCGAGGCGCGCACGCTGGCCACCCGCCTCAAGGGACAGTTAGCGCGGGGCGGTGACGCCGACGCGGCGGCCGATGTCGTAGAGCGCGCTGTGCGTGCGGAGCGCGCTGCCGTGCGCAGCGAACGCGACGCGGTGCGTACCACTCGCGGAGCTCCGGCGCCAGACGGCGCGCGCTGGAGCCCTGGGCCGCCGGGATGCAAGAACGAGGAGGATGACGATCGCATCGAGGCGCTCAATGCCCTGATGCAGATGAACGCCGATCAGGCGATGCCCATCCTCAAGAAGGTGCTCGAGCGCCGCGATCAGTGCAGCGAACTCCTGCGCCGCAAAGCCGTCTTCCTGATCTCGCAGAAACGCACCGAGGAATCGGCCGACATCCTGCTCAAGGCCGCCAAGTCCGATCCCGACGCGGAAACACGCGGTCAGGCCGTCTTCTGGCTCTCCCAGGTGTCGGGAGACAAAGCCGAGGAGTTCCTGCTTGGGATCATTCGTGATTCGAAGGACGAGGACGTGCAGGAGCGCGCGCTGTTCAGCCTGTCGCAGCGCAAGTCGGAGCGCGCCCAGCAGGCCCTGCGCGATTTCGCGACTCGCGCCGACGCCGCGCCGCAGCTTCGCGAGCGTGCCATCTTCTGGATCGGCCAGCGCCGGACAGAGGAGAACGCCAAGTTCCTGCGAGACGCGTTCGCCAAGTCCGACAACGACGAAGTGCGCGAGCGCATTCTCTTCTCGCTGGCGCAAATGAAGGGGATGGGCAACGACGCCTTCATTCTCGAGCAGGCCGCCAATCCCAAGCTCTCCATTGACCTCCGCAAGCAGGCACTCTTCTGGGCGTCCCAGCAGGGGATGGTGAGCACGGCGCAGCTCGCGTCCATCTACGACAAGAACACCGACAGCGAGATGCGCGAGCAGGTCATCTTCGTGCTCGCCCAGCGCGGCAACAAGGACGGCAGCGCGGTGGACAAGCTGCTCGAGATCGCCAAGACCGAGAAGAACGCCGACCTCCGCAAGCGCGCCATCTTCTGGCTCGGCCAGAGCAAGGACCCGCGCGCCGCCAAGCTGCTGCAGGAACTCATCGAACGCTGAGGCCATCATGCGCATTCATTCACTACTCAGCACCGCCCGCGCGTTGTCAGCCGTCATCGTGATCGCCGTCGGCGTCGCGGCAGGCGACGCGCACGCACAGAACCTCGCGGCGCGCGTGCGCCAGGCCGGCGACGGTACGGTGCGGTTCAGCTTTGCCGCGCGCGAGGGTGTCTGCGGCAATGGCCGCAACAACATCAGCACGCGCAGCGAGCGCAACCAGGATGTCGAGTCCGAGTGCGAGACCGGCCCCGTGATGGTCGCGCTCACCAAGTTGAACGGCCAGGTGACGTCCCTGCGCACCTATGTCGGCGCGCGGTGGAAGGCCGGCGGTGCCGACGTGACGCAGCTTGGCACGGTCAGCACGCGCGATGCGGTGGACTATCTGCTCGGCGTTGCCGAAGGCGGCAGTGCCAAGGTTGCCGAGCAGGCCATCTTCCCCGCGACGCTGGCCGACAGCGTGACGTCGTGGCCGAGGCTGCTGCGGTTGGCGCGTGACGAGTCGCGTCCGCGCGAGGTGCGGTCGCGCGCCGTGTTCTGGGTCGGGCAGGCCGCGAGCGAAGAGGCCACCAAGGGGTTGGCCGACGTGGCAGAGGACGCCAGCGGCGATCGCGAGGTTCGCAAGGCAGCGGTGTTTGCGCTCAGCCAGCAGCGGGCCAATGGTGTGGAGTCGTTGCTGCGCATCGCCCGCGAGAACAAGGACAAGGAGATCCGCAAGCAGGCCATCTTCTGGCTCGGGCAGAGCAACGACCCGCGTGCGTTGGACTATTTCGAGTCGGTGCTGGTGAAGCGGTAGCGGCGGGGTGGTGCGACATGTAGGGAGCCGGTAGTGAGTCGTGGGTGACTTGCTACCGGCTCTACTGCATTAGGGTGCCTGTGCGTTTGAACTCGTGGGTATACGCAATCAGTTCAGTGCTACCGCGCACACCGTACACGAAGGCGCGGCGCAACAGTGTGTCTGCAAACAGATAGCCTACGTCGGAGCTGTCGGCATCCCGGACAATGCGCGTGCGGTTGGCGCCGGTGTGCAGCCAGAGCGTGTCCCCGCTGCGGAGGTGCACCGTGAACCCGGCCGCTCGGAGCGAATCCTGCGCCGTGCCCAGGTGAAAGGAGAAGTCATCAAGCGCCGTGGCGAGTCCTTCGTCTTTCTCGAGTTGCTCGTTCGACACGATTGGGAAGAAGCCGATGAACGTGGGGCCGGTGATGTCAATCCACGCGGAGTCGGGGACGGTGGTGAAGCCGTCAGTGACTGGTGCCGGCTGCGTCGCGGGGGTGGAGGGTGCGGGCGGTGCAGCGTTAGGAACTGCGGGTTCGCAGGCAGTGGTGCTGAGGGCTAGCAGAGATGCTGGGATGAAATAGCGCGCGTGCATGATTGCATTTAGCCTCGACGTGCCGTCGGCTGCAACCGTTTTGTTAGCGCGCTAATACGCCATTGACGTATAGGGCATGGCGCCGTATACTTCAAGATGGAGCTGATCGAGACTCCCGTCTTCACCCGGCAGGTGCTGGCCGCGCTCTCTGATGAGGAGTATCGCGCGCTGCAGCTGCATCTGGTCGGGCGTCCCGATGCGGGGGTGCTCATTCCGGGGTCTGGTGGGCTCCGGAAGCTGCGCTGGCGCTTACCAGGCCGCGGTAAACGCAGCGGCGCGCGGGTGATCTACTACTGGAAATCAGCGGTCGGTCAACTCTTCCTGTTGTTCCTATATCCAAAGAACGTGCGGAGCGATCTCTCCGCGACCGAACTGCGCGTCCTACGCCAGTTCGTGACGGGCAATTAGCGAGCGACGGAGGATGGCCATGCGAAAGGACCTGTTCGACGAACTCGTCGAAAGCGTGCAGCAGATGAAGGACATTCAGGCCGGCCGCCGGAAGCCGTCGCGGGTAACGCGCGCCGAAGATCTCCTGTCCTCGGACTCACCGGATGTGGCGGCGCTGCGCGCGCATTTCAAGTTGAGTCAGGCCAAGTTCGCCGCGTTGCTCGGCATCAGCGTGGACACGCTGCAGAACTGGGAGCAACGGCGCCGCCAGCCGGATGGACCAGCCAAAGTGCTGCTGCGCGTTGCCGCGGCGCACCCGGACATTCTCCTCTCCGTGACGAAGCGATCGTCGAAGCGACCCGCCCGTCGGACTGCCGCGTAGCTTCTCGCGGCATTGGTGTCGCGCGAACAAGTACTTAGCTGCAGAGACTTCACTGACGACCAGCTGGATATGCTGCACCAGTCGCAGCATATCACATCACGTAACCTACCAATATCCGACACTCCAACGCGTTCCGCCAATCGATTCTGGGCGCTCCTTTTTTGATCAGCCGGCAGTGCTGTGGCCCACGCATCCTAATCCCCCTATCGTGAGTGCCATGTAGATTTGCTGCGCGCGACACCCACCCACACCCTTACCCAGATTTCACCGCACGCCGAATCCCATCCTGACGCTGCATGACACTGCTCCGACCCCTTCCCGCCTATAAGAGTGGATACCTCCCCACCCAGGCCGACACCCTCACGCCACTGAAGACTTGCACAAATTGCACGAAGAATCCCGTAATTTCTGCAATTTCCACCTTGAATCAGTCAAAATGCTCTGTTATGTTTGTTTATTCTGCAATTTCCGCAGAACACACCGCCATTCCCTCGCCCCGATAACGCCCTCATGAACGCTCGCGCCGCTGCCCTCAAGGCCATCGCCTCGCGCGTGGTCGCGAACCCCAACATCCCGTCCACCAGCGAAGGCGGGGAGCCGATCTCCCACTACTTCGGCTCCCTCACCTTCGGCGCGCGCCAGATGCGCGACAAGCTCCCCAAGGAAGTCTTCGCCAAGCTTAACTCGGCGATTCGGCTTGGCAAGAAGCTCGACATCGACATCGCCCCCACCGTCGCCCAGGTCATCAAGGAATGGGCGATGTCGCACGGCGTCACCCACTTCTGCCACTGGTTCCAGCCGCAGACGGGACTCACCGCCGAGAAGCACGATGCGTTCTTCTCGTTCGACGAGAACAAGCTCCCCATGGAGTCGTTCACCGGCGAGCAGCTCATCCAGAGCGAGCCCGATGCGTCCTCCTTCCCGTCCGGCGGCCTGCGCGCCACGTGGGAAGCGCGCGGCTACACGGCGTGGAACCCGGCGTCGCCCGTCTTCATCATGGAGTCGGCCGGCACCAAGACGCTGTGCATTCCCTCGGTCTTCATCGGCTACAACGGCGAGGCGCTCGACGAAGTCACGCCGCTCCTCCGCTCGTCCGACGTGCTTTCGCACAAGGCCATGGAAGTGCTGGAGCTCCTCGGCGACAAGGGCGCCATGCGCGTCTACACGACGATGGGCGCCGAGCAGGAGTACTTCCTCATTGATCGCGGCCACTTCTCGCTGCGCCCCGACCTCGTGATGGGCGGCCGCACCCTCATCGGCGCCCCGCCCCCGCGCGGCCAGCAGCTCGAAGACCACTACTTCGGCGGCATCCCCGAGCGCGTGCAGGCCTGCATCGCCGAGGTGGAGTACGAGCTCTATCGCCTGGGCGTGCCCATCGTCACGCGCCACAACGAAGTCGCCCCCTGCCAGTTCGAGATGGCCCCCGTCTTCGAAGAGACGGACATCGCCACCGACCACAACCAGCTGGTCATGGCCATCCTCCGCAAGGTGGCCATGCGGCACGGACTCGTGGCGCTGCTGCACGAGAAGCCGTTCGCGGGCATTAATGGCTCGGGCAAGCACTGCAACTGGTCCATGTCCATCGCCTCCGACAACGAGCTCGATGGCGTCAACCTGCTCAAGCCCGGCAAGACGCCGCACCAGAACCTGCGCTTCCTCCTCTTCCTTGCCGCGGTGCTCAAAGGCGTCTACAAGCACCAGGGGCTGCTGCGCGCCGGCATCGCCACCTCGGGCAACGAACACCGGCTCGGCGCCAACGAGGCGCCGCCGGCCATCATCTCGGTGTTCCTTGGCGCAATGCTCACCAACATGATCGACGACATCGTCGCCGGACGTACCGGTGCGTCGGCCGATGCCGCGATGATCAAGCTCGGTGTCGCCAAGCTTCCCGAGATCGCGCAGGACAACACCGACCGCAACCGCACGTCACCGTTCGCCTTCACTGGCGCCAAGTTCGAGTTCCGCGCCGTCGGGTCGTCGCAGTCCATCGCCTTCCCCGTGATGGTGCTCAACACCGTGGTCGCCGAGGCCATCGGCGAGCTGATCGCCGACCTAAAGGCGGAGTTGAAGAAGACCAAGAGCATTGACGATGCGGTGCTCAAGGTCGTGCGCATTGCCTTCAAGGAGACGTCGGCCATCCGCTTCGAGGGGAACGGCTACTCCGAGGAGTGGGTGAAGGAGGCCAGGAAGCGCGGCCTGCTCAACCTCCGCCGCACGCCGGAGGCGCTCGACCAGCTCAAGGCAGCGGATACGCGGAAGCTCTTCACGTCGCTCGGCATCCTCTCCGAAGCCGAACTCGAGAGCCGCTACCACGTGCGCATCGAGCGCTACCTCAAGGACATGCTCATCGAATTGCACACCATGCGCGAGATCGCGGATACCATGGTCCTCCCCGCCGCGTTCAAGTACCTCGGCGTGGTCGCCGATGCCGCGCAGAAGTCGAAGGCGGCCGGCATCAAGGTCAACCCCGCGGCTGTGGCGGCCACTGCGCTCGCCAGGCAGATCGCCGACCTGCAGAAGCGCACGGCGGCGCTGCGTGCGGCTGCGGAAAAGGGCGACGCGATGCACGAGACGCCCGGCAAGTGCGCGCAGTTCCTCACCAGCACTGGTGCCGACTGCATGGCGGGAGTGCGCGCGACCTGCGATGCGCTGGAGCTGACCATTGGGGACGAGTACTGGCCACTGCCCCGATACAGGGAAATGGTCTTTCCAGTCTAGCGCTGCGCGCAGAATACGACAGAGACCGGCAGAGAAAGGCAGAGAGCGGCAGGACTACGCAGCGGCCCGCCTATCGCAACGATGACGGGCCGCTGCACATAGCTGCCGTTCTCCGCCGTTCTCTGCCTCCCAGTTGTACCCGCACCGCCAACACACCACCTTTGCACAGGTACGCCAGCCCAAGAGGCCCCAATGCTCCCCCGCCTGATTGCGCTCGTTCTCCTGCTCGCCTTCGCCGCCGCGCCCGCCGATGCGCAGTTGGGCGGCCTCGCCAAGAAGATGAAGGACAAGGCCGTGCAGGCCGCCGCTGAGAAGGCGGGGCTGGACACCAAGAACGCTCCGACCCCGCCAACCTACGACGACGTGATTCTCGAACTCACCGCGCCGCGTGTGGAATCCCTGCTCAAGGGGCTCGAAGCGTCGCAGGTGGTGCTCACCGCCAACGGAGGCATTCCCTCGATCCTCAAGGAGCGGGAGGCGTTGGAGGCGCAGATCTCGGTGCTCAACGAGCGTGCCAGCGCGGTGAGCACCGGCTACTACAACGCGCAGAACCGCTGGTCGAGCTGTGAGAACGACACACGCCAGGCCCTCGAGAAGACCCACGAGGAGGAAGCGCGCAAGGCCATGGGTGCCATGATCGCCAACCCCTCCCTGGCCGCCGATCGTGGACGCGACGTCTCGGCCTATCAGCAGGAACTGGCCAAGGCGCTTGCCTCGGGAGACAGCGTCGCGCTGAAGAAGGCAACGGCAAACTACTACAAGGTGTGGGGCATCGACCTCAGCAAGGACGATGCAATTGTCGCATCGAAGTGCGGAACCGCACCAGCCAAGCCGCAGGCCATGGTCGAGCTCGACCGCGCCAATGCGCGCAAGGATTCACTCGACGTGAAGGCGCGCGCTATCGAAACGCGCGCCGTGCTCGAGGGCAGCAAGGCGTCGGGACTCACCGAGCAGCAGTTCGCCATGGCACGCGAGCGCGCCCAGATGGCCGTGACCGGCACGCGCACGCGCTTCTCCAGGGGGGAACTCGCGGCGCTCGACGCGCGCAAGTCCGAGCTGCTCGGGTACCTCAAGCCGTGATTCACATCGCGGCGCTGGTCCTCGCCGCGGCGCTCGTCGCCGCGGCCGAGCCGGCGACGTTGTCGGTGCGCGGCGTGAACGGTCGCACCGCGTGGTGGCGGGAGGATCGTGCCCCGGTGCAATGGGAGCGCGCGCATCCGGTTGTCACGCGCGCGGTGGCATGGCATCGCGGGGCACCGGGTGTCGAGTGGGGAGAACTGTCGCTCGAGGCCGGTGGCGAGGCCTGGCGCACACGCGTCATCATCGCGCGACTCGATCCGCGCCGTGTGCGCTTCGACGTGCAATGGGGCGTCGACAGCGCAGCACAGCCCGCGTGGACCATTGCCAGCGCGCCGGCGAACGTGCGGTTCGCCGTCAACGCCGGACAGTTCACGGCCACACTGCCCTGGGGATGGGTGGTCGCCGGTGGACAGGAGCGCCTCGGGCCCGGGCGCGGCCCGCTCTCCAGCGCGTTCATCATTGACCGCGCCGGCGCGGTGCGCGTGGTGGATGGCGACACCCTCTCCGCCATCCGCCGCAGCGGCGACATTGCCGCCGCATTTCAGTCGTACCCGTCGCTCCTCACCGGCGATGGCACGGTGCCGGCGGCGCTGCGAACGCCGTGCGCCATCAACTGCACCCATCGCGATGCGCGACTCGCCATCGGCTTGGACCGAAACGGGTCGGTCCTGGTGGCACTCACGCGCTTCGACGCCGGCGGCGAGGCGCTGGGCTTCATTCCGCTCGGGCTCACCGTTCCCGAAATGGCCGCCCTCATGGGCGCCCTCGGCGCGCGCCAGGCGATGCTCCTGGACGGCGGCATTTCCGCGCAGATGCTCGTGCGCGACGCGCGCGGTTCGCTTCGTACGTGGCACGGCGTGCGCCGCGTCCCGCTGGGCCTCGTGGCGCTGCCGAGATAACGACCAACTGCAACTTCATACCACGGATTTCACGGATCACGGACGGATTATCACGGATAAAACTGAACGGGGAGGAACTGACCAGCATCCAGGTGCAGTTCCCCCCCCCCAGTATTGGCAGTTGCAGCATCCGTGCCCATCCGTAACAGAATTCGTGTAATCCGTGGTAAGCAGTTGTAGTTGGCCCAAGCCAGCCCCGCCCTCAGCGGCAGTCGAAAGAAACGGCTACCGCCGCCCAGCCACCGCCACGCCATCCGGTCCGTCGCCTACCGCAACCGGCGGATCTCCTCAAGCACCACCAGGTCCGCCAGATCCTGCGGCCGGCCGGTTCGCTTCGATGCCATCAGGTCATCGAGCGACATT
>PNKL01000090.1 GCA_013822425.1 Gemmatimonas sp. | reverse complement strand
CGTCGTCGAGGCGGCCATCCAGCCGCAGCGGCCGCGCGCCCGTTCTTAGGCGCGTGGCCATCAGGGAGCCATCAGCGGTTCCCTGCCCAGCGGCGGACCGGGTGAGAGCCAGCACGAGGACGGCGAGCAGGATCCTGAGACTCACCTGCGCAAGGTGCACCCACCGGAGGCGGCGGGCAAGCTGCTACGTGAAGAACTGCTACGTGAAGAACCGGTGCACGTCACACGCGGCACAGGGCGCGTCATCTGCCTGCAGGCCAGCCAGTCGCGCCGCATGCCCGATCACATCGGCAGCCGAGGCGCCCGCCGCACGCAACTCACGCACCCCGGAATCGCCGGCCGACTTGCTCAACTTGGCCCCGCCCGGATGCCGCACCAGCGGATGGTGCATGAAGTGCAGCGGCCGCTTGCGTCCCATCAATCGCGCCAGCGCACGCTGGCGTCCAGTGGACGCGAGCAGGTCCTCACCGCGAATCACGACATCAATCTGCTGGTCGAGATCATCCACCGTCACCGCAAACTGGTAGGTCCACTGCCCCAACCGGTCGCGCACCAGTACGTCGCCGCACTGCTCGGCGGGCACCTGCTCCTGCGGGCCGCGCAGCAGATCAAAGAACCGTTCGCGTTCCGGCCCGAGCTTCACGCGCCGCTGCATGGACGCATCAGGAGGGATCGCGGAATCCCGGCAGGTACCGGGGTATCGCATCTCCTCGCTGGGGCGGTCCTCGACGAGCCGCGCGATGTCGCCGCGCGAACAGCGGCACGGGTAGATGAAGCCGCGAATCTCGAGCGCAGTGATCGCGGCTGCGTAGCGCCAGTCGTTGTCGCTCTGGCGCAGCGCGCTTGCGCCGGCGCGGAATTCCGCCGTCGTTCCTCCGTCGGGCGTGAACCCCAGCCAATCGAGGTCGTCGAGCAGCGCCTGTTCGTACTCCAGGCGGCAGCGCGAGCGGTCGTGGTCCTCGATGCGGAGCATCACGCGGCCATCGTGCGCGCGCGCCATGCCCCACACGTAGATGGCATTGACGACATGACCCAGGTGCAGAAAGCCTGTCGGCGCGGGGGCGAACCGTGTCCGCCACCCCGGCCGAAGGTTCAGCGCATCAAGAACGCGGCCCACGGGATGGCCCGCTGCGACCACGCCCGCCCCGGAACGGCCTCCGGCTGCGCCCGGCTGCGCCCGACCGTTGGTCTTGCGACGACGACGGAACGTATGGCGAGTCGCCCTCGCGCGGTGCCGAGGAGCGCGATGTCGGACGTGACTCGTGCCGCGTGTCACGACGCGAGTCGCTTCGTGTCGCTGGATTCACCGGGCCGCCCTCCCGCCGAGCCAGCTTGGCCGCGGCGCGCGCGCGGTCCTCCGCCTTCTTGGCACGAATCATCGCGACGCGCTCGGCAAGCGGGACTTCCAGCTTCGCCGCCGGCTTCGCCTTGTAATCGAAATCGGGAACAGTCACGCGCAGGAGCCGGCGGTTGATCGCCTTCTCGATGGCCCGCAGCTCCTCTTCCTCGTCCGGCGCAACAAAGGTGTACGCCTCGCCGGTGAGCTCGGCCCGCGCCGTGCGTCCCACACGATGTATGTAGTCCTCGGGGACGTTGGGCACGTCGAAGTTCACCACGTGACCCAGCGCCTCCACGTCAATGCCGCGCGCCGCGATGTCGGTGGCGACCAGCACGCGGTAGAGACCGTCCTTGAATCCCTCGAGCGCCTTGGTGCGCTGCGCCTGCGAGCGGTTGCCGTGGATGCGCTCGGTGTTGATGCCGCGCTTCGAGAGGAACTCCGCCAGCCGGTTGGCGCGATGCTTGGTGCGCGTGAAGACCAGCGCCTCCTTGATGGCGCCGCCCGACAGGAGCTTGAGGAGCAACTCGCCCTTCAACTCCTGCGACACCGGGTACACTGCCTGCGTGATCCCCGATGCCGGCGCCGACTTGCGCTCGAGATTGATGGTCGCCGGGTGCTTGAGCAGTTCGTGCGCGAGCATCGCAATGGGCGACGGCATGGTGGCGCTGAAGAACAGCGTCTGCTTGCGCGGCGGGAGGTGCTTGAGCACGCGCTTGATGTCGGGAAGGAAGCCCATATCGAGCATCCGGTCGGCCTCGTCGAGCACCAGGTACTCGAGGTGCTCGAGCTTCGCGTACGGCTGGCGGAAGTGGTCAAGCAGCCGTCCCGGGCAGGCGACCAGCACATCCACGCCCGAACGGAACGCGTGTTCCTGCGGCCCCATGCCGACACCGCCGTACACGGCCGCCGCGGTCAGCGGCGTGTGCACCGACACCTCGTTCATGTCCTCGACGATCTGTGCCGCCAGTTCGCGCGTCGGTGTGATGACGAGCGCGCGCGTGACCCCCCGCTTCTTCTCCATCAGGTGGTTCAGGATGGGAAGCAGGAAGGCGAGTGTCTTGCCGCTGCCGGTCTGGGCGCAGGCGAGGAGGTCGCGTCCTTCGAGCGCCGGGGGAATGGCGTCCATCTGGATGGGCGTCGGACGCGTGAAGCCCAGTTCCTTGAGCCCCCGCTGGAGGGAGGCATGCAGTTTCAATGAGGCGAAGGCCACGAATTGTTGGCTTGGGGGAGCGGGCGCGACGCGCCCGCTTGAAAGATAACCGTACTACTGCCTGCCGATACGCAGGCTGGACGTCGCGGGGGAGATTTCGCGCAGGAAATAGACGAGCCCGACGATCAGCACCGCCAGCGTGCGCAGCCGCTCGTGTGCCGCGCTTTCCTCGGCGGCGTCACCCGACATCACGTCCCGCTCGATGACGCGGGCACGGTCAATCACACGGGCGAGGCGTCCGGTGAGCACGTTCAGCAGCCCGGCGATGCCTGTGAGCAGGAAGACCGGCGCCACCGACAACTGGATGACGTGGGCAATCGTGGCAATGGGCTCGGCTTGCATACCTTGAATCTAGCGATGCCGGGGCGTACTCGGCTCTCGCCATTGGGCCTTTTTCACCACGGAGCACACCGAGGAAATACGGAGGGCCACGGAGGACTGCAACTTCCTGGAGGAACAGCGCGCGCCACGCACAATTCTGCGTGACACGATGTCTGTAACCCCAGTTTTCGTAGTCCTCCGTGCCCCTCAGCCGTTCCGTGTGCTCCGTGGTGAAGAACCCCTTCACCCCCCTCCGCCCGCTACTTGAGAAACCGCTCCGCCAGCTGTTCCAACCGGTCGTCGTGCCCCTGCCGCGCCCGCTCGAGGATGCGCTCCACATGCGGCCGAAGCGCGGGCTCGCCCCAGTAATAGCCCGTGGCCATTTCGGCGCTGCCGGTGTCGCCCGTGCGGGCTGCCTCCAGCAGCGCCTCCGCAGCCGCGGCGTCAAAGCTGGGATCGTCCTTGGGCGGCAGGAAGAACCGCTTCCCCGGGTCGCCCCAGTTGTCCGAGTCTTCCTTGGTGAAGGCGCGCGACATCGTCAGACCCCCGGTGGCATTTCGCGCCACTCGGTGCGCTTGCACACCACGTCGAAACCGCGCGCGAGGTAGTTGGACAGTGCCGCGGGATGGTCGAGCGTGCAGGTGTTTACGAGCACCCGGTCGGCCCCCGCCTCCCAGGCGCGCTCCACCGCGCGCGTCAGCAGGTGTCCGCCGAGCCCTTCGCCTTCCCACCCCGGCAGCATGCCGAGGTACTTGATCTCCCGCGCGCGTGGCGCGGGCTGGGTGAGCTGAAAGTACCCGACCTCTTCGCCCTTGCACTTCAGGACCCAGAGTTCGGTTCCCGGTTTCGACAGGTCGTCACGCCACTGCTCGTCGCTCCATTCGGCACGATCAAACCAGAAGTAGGCGTTCCCCACATCGGCGTAGAAGCGCGAGGCAATTGCCGGGTCCGGTGGATTCACGCGTTCCAGCGTGATGTCGTCCCGCGTGGCGCGCTTGGCGCGCAGCATCGCAGGGTGTTCCATCTCGAGGTAGGTGACGGTGACTTGCACGGCGGACATGGATTACTCGTATCGCTTGCCGTATTTGCGGCCGTAGTAGATACCAACGCCGCCGCCCACGATGCTGAGCATGAGCCCCGTGAACATCCCGAACCGCATGCCGAGATACCACCCTGAGTAGCTGCCAACGAGGGAGCCCGCGAACCCGAGCAACTTGGTCATCAACGCTCCCTGAAGGTGGGGCGGTCATTCCGCCCGGCGGTGAATTCTTTCATTATATCGTAGCTTCTGGCGCCTCCCTCCGCCTACAACCCCGCACGGGGTGTGTGCGTTACCCTCCCGTACGCCGATCTCACCGGAGGATCGTGATGACCCGCTCCATCGCAGGCACGCTGGCCGCTGTCGGCCTGGCGCTGACCCTACCGCTCCCGCTCGCAGCCCAGCGGCCGAGCAGCAGCGCGGCCGACTCGCTCAAGTACGTCTACCCCGTATCGCCCGCACTCGAGGCTCTCAAGGCCGAGGCGGCCAAGCGGGTTGACGCGAAGGCCAAGCTCATTCAGGAGATGGTGGACCAGGTCTTCTCATTCGGCGAGCTCGGCATGCAGGAGTTCGAGACGTCCAAGTACCTCACGGGCATTCTCGAACAGAACGGCTTCAAGGTGGAACGCGGCGTGGGCGGCATGCCGACGGCGTGGGTGGCGCGCTGGGGAAGCGGCAAGCCGGTGATTTCGCTCGGCAGCGACATTGACGGCATCCCGAAGACCAACACGAAACCGGGCGTCGGGTACCGCGAGGAGTACCTCCAGGGCGCACCGAGTCATGGTGAGGGACACAACTCCGGCGTGCCACTGAACATCGCCGCCGCGCTCGCCGTGAAGGAAATCATGATGGAAAGGAAGATGCAGGGCACGCTGGTGCTCTGGCCCGGCGTGGCCGAAGAACAGATGGCGGGCAAGGCGTTCCTGGTGCGCGCCGGCGTCTTCAAGGACGTGGACGTCACGCTCTTCACGCACGTCGGACAGGATCTTGGCGTGTCGTGGGGCCAGAGCAGCAGTACCGCGCTGATCAGCGCGCAGTTCCGCTTCAAGGGGCAGAGCGCGCATTCCGCCGGCGCGCCGTGGCGCGGCCGCAGCGCACTCGACGCCGTAATGCTCATGGGCATGGCGTGGGACATGAAGCGCGAGCACCTCGAGCTGCCGCAGCGTTCGCATTACGTCATCACCGACGGCGGCGACCAGCCCAATGTGGTGCCGAGCCTGGCGACCATCTGGTTCTACTTTCGCGAGCGCGACTCCGACCGCGTGAAAGCGAACTTCGAGATCGGCAAGAAGATCGCCCAAGGCGCGGCCATGATGACCGACACCCAGCTCGACACGGTGATGATCGTCGGCTCCGGCTGGAGCGCGCACTTTTCGCGTCCCGTGGCCGAGGCCATGTACCAGAACATCAAGAAGGTCGGAATGCCGGCGTGGGACGAGAAGGACCAGACGCTGGCGAAGGGGCTGCAGCGGGAGCTTGGCCAGGCCGAACGCGGGCTCTCGACGACGGGCGGCCGCATCGAAGGACCGACGCCCGAGGCCCAGCGCATGGGCGGCGGGTCGGACGACATCGGCGACGTCAGCTGGAATGTCCCGACCATCACGCTGCGCTTCCCGTCGAATGTGCCGGGGCTTCCCGGGCACAATTGGGCCAACTCCATCGCCATGGCCACACCCATCGCGCACAAGGGCGTGGTGGCCGGCGCCAAGGTGCAGGCCATGACGCTGCTCGACATCCTGTCCACGCCGCAGCTGGTGACCGACGCGTGGGACTACTTCACAAACGAACAGACGAAGACCACCAAGTACTACCCGCTCATCGGCCCCACCGACCAGCCGCCTATCTGGCTGAACCGGGAGATTCTCCTCAAGTACCGCGAGGACATGAAGAAGTTCTACTACGATCCCAGGAAGTACAAATCGTATCTCGAACAGCTCGGCATCACGTATCCCACCGTGCGTGATCAGGTGGTGCCGTAGCGACAGTGCTGGCCTTTTTTACCACGGAACGCACGGAGAACGGCTGAGGGCCACGGAGTACTACACCTACTTGGTAGAACAGCGAGCGCCACGCAGAGACCTGCGTGGCACTCTGTCTTTCACCCCAGTCGTTGCAGTACTCCGTGGCCCTCCGCTTTTCCTCCGCGTGCTCCGTGGTGAAAAAGTCTGTGTGGTGAATAAGGCCTGCGTGGTGAAAAAGGCCCGCGTGGTGCGGAAGGCCAGCGCCAGCCCGCTTGACGTTCGCCCCGCAAGCGACGCACGTTCGATCAGGATTTAGCTGCCTTCTCACCACTCGCCATCCCCGGTCGCCCATGCTCGCCGACGCACTGATCTGGCACCGGCTGCAGTTCGCCTTCACCATCACGTTCCACTACCTGTTCCCCGTCCTCACGATGGGACTGGCGCTCTTCATCGTCGTCATGAAGGCGCTCGCGCTGCGGACGGGTGACGCACGCTGGGACGACGCGGCGCGATTCTGGATCCGGATCTTCGGCATCAATTTCGCGGTGGGCGTCGTCACGGGCATTCCGATGGAATTCCAGTTCGGCACGAACTGGGCGCGCCTCTCCCGCTACGCGGGGCCGGTGATTGGGCAGACGCTCGCGCTGGAGGGGATCTTCGCGTTCTTCCTCGAGTCGAGCTTCCTCGCCCTGCTCGTCTGGGGCGAGAAGCGGCTTTCCCGAATGGCGCACTTTGCTTCTGCGGTCGCGTTGTTCGTCGGCAGCTGGCTTTCGGCGTACTTCATCATCTCCACCAGCGCCTTCATGCACCATCCGGTGGGCTACGCCGTCGGCCCCGACCAGAACCTGCAGATCGTGGACCTCGGTGCGGTGCTGCTCAACCCGTGGGCGCTGCTGCAGTTCGCGCACAACCAGGCGGCGAGCGTCGCCACGGCGTCCTTTGTCGTCGCGGCAGTCGGCGCGTGGTACCTTCTGCGGAACGAGCACACGGACTTCGCGCGACGCTGCCTCACGTTGGGCGTCGGCTTCGGCTTTGTCGCCAGTCTCGTCGTGGCCTTTCCGACCGGCGACCTGCAGGCAAAGGCGGTGGCACGGCACAAGCCGGCGGCGCTGGCCGCCATGGAAGGGCGGTTCGAGAGCGGGCCGCGCGCCGGCATCACGCTGATCGGACAGCCGAACGTCGCCGCGCGACGGCTCGACAATCCCATCACGGTGCCCGGCATGCTCAGCTTCCTCGCCTTCGGGACGTTCCAGGGCAATGTCGCCGGGCTCAATGAGTTCCCCGAGAGCGACTGGCCCGACAATATCGAGCTGCTGTACTACGCGTTTCACATCATGGCCGGCCTTGGCACGCTCATGATCGGCCTCATGGGGCTCGCGGCGCTGGCGCTGCTCACGCGCCGGCTATTCACGTCTCGCGCCTTGCTCTGGGCGCTCGCGCTTGCCTTCCCGTTCCCCTACATCGCTGTCACGACGGGATGGATGACCGCCGAGCTCGGGCGTCAGCCGTGGGTGGTGTATGGCCTGCTGCGCACCGCCGACGCGTCGAGCCAGATGGTGCATGGCGGCACCGCACTGTTCACGCTGATTGGCTTCATGGGAATCGATTTCCTCATCGGCCTCGCCTTCCTCTGGCTCGTGGCGCGTGAACTGTCGGCCGGGCCCAGTGCGCATCCGCATGGCACGACCGCCCCGGAGGCCGCTCATGGCTGACCTATGGTATGTCATCGTCGCCGGCGCGCTGACCGCCTTCGTGCTGCTCGATGGTTATGACTTCGGCGCGGGCATGTTGCACCGCTGGGTGGCCCGTACCGATGATGAGCGCCGCCAGGTGATTGCCGCCATTGGGCCGTTCTGGGACGGCAATGAAGTCTGGCTGCTCGCCGCCGGCGGTGCCCTCTTCCTGGCCTTCCCCAAGGTGCTCTCGGCGGGACTTTCGGGATTCTACTTTGCGATCTTCCTCGTGCTCTGGTGCCTCATCGGCCGCGGGCTGGCCATCGAGTTCCGCTCGCACGTGGCTGACCGGATGTGGCGCTCGTTCTTCGATACGCTGTTCATGGCCACCAGCCTGCTGCTCGCGCTGTTCTTCGGCGTTGCGCTCGCCAACATCGTGCGCGGCGTGCCGCTCTCGGCGGATGGCTGGTTCTCGCTCGAGCTCTTCACGCAGTTCCGCGCCACACCGCCGGTGGGCATCCTCGACTGGTACACCATCACCGTCGGGCTCTTTGCCGTTGCAGCGCTCGCCGTGCACGGCGGCGCGTTCCTTGCACTCCGGACCGATGGCGTCGTGCGCGACCGTGCGCGCCTTGCGGCGCGCCGCGCGCTGAGCGGCGTCATCGTGGCGTGGCCGCTGGTGACGTGGGCGACCGCCGTGGTGCGCCCCGGGTTCTTCGACGCGTTCGCGTGGCGGCCGCTTGCCTGGCTGTTCGTGATCATCGCCCTCGCTGGAACCGTGGCCGCATATGCGGGTCTGCGAAACGAGCGCGACGGACTCGCCTTTGCCGGCAGCGCCTGCTTCGTCGGCGGACTCCTCGGCGCCACCGCGGCGTGCGCATGGCCGGCGCTGCTCTATGCGGTCCCCGTGGAGGCCAACTCCCTCACGACCGCCAACGCCGCCGCGCCAGCCGACGGGCTGCGCTCAGCTTTCTTCTGGTATCTGCCCGGCCTGCTGCTGGCGATGGGCTACTTTGCATTGCTCGCGCGCCTGCATCGCGAGAAGGCGCGCGCCGGCGACTACGGGAGCCACGGCTAGTACTCAGTGACATAAATATGATGACGTATTATATGGACTTCCGAATCCCGTCGCCGCATATTTCCTCCACCGGAGGAAACGATGCCACGAAAGAGCCCATTCGCGATCCGATTGTCCCGCGAGGAGCGGCAGGTGCTCGAGCAGCGGAGTCGGCAGTATACGTTATCGTATCGCGACGTGGTGCGTGCCAAGATCGTGCTGCTCGCCGCCGAGGGCTTGGAGAACACGGCCATTGGCCAGCGATTGGACCTGCCGCGTCCGGTCGTGAGCAAATGGCGCGGACGGTTCTTCCGGGATCGCCTCGCCGGGTTGGAGGAACGGCCGCGTGGAGGGCGCCCCTCCACTTTTCCCCCCTCGGGTCGTCGCGCTCGTGAAAGCGATCGCGTGTGAGCTGCCCGCCACCCTGGGGCTGCCGTTGTCGCGCTTCAGCCGGGCGGAGCTGCGCCGGCATGTCCTCGCCGCGGGCCTGGTGGCAGAGATTTCGGGCATGACGATCTGGCGCTGGTTGCACGCGGATGCGATTCGGCCGTGGACGCATCGCAGCTGGATCTTTCCGCGCGATCCCCAGTTCGCCGAGAAGGCCGGCCCGGTCCTCGACTTGTATCATCGACGCTGGCAGGGCCAGGCGCTCGGCCCGCGGGACTTCGTGCTCTCGGCGGACGAGAAGACCCAGATTCCCATTCGCAGCCTGCGGCAGCCGATCACGCCGCCGACGCCGGGGCACGCGATGCGGGTCGAGACGGACTACCAGCGCCATGGGACGTGCGCGTATATCGCCGCGTGGGATGTGCACCGCGCCATGCTGTTCGGCCGGGTCAGTGCGACGATTTCGATGCGCGCGTTTGATGCGGTGGTCGCGGAGGTCATGGAGCAAGAGCCGTACCGCTCGGCGCGTCGCGTGTTCTGGGTGGTCGACAACGGCACCATCCATCGGGGACGGCGGGCCATCGACCGTCTCCAGGCGCGCTGGCCGAACCTCATCCTCGTCCACACCCCCGTGCACGCGAGCTGGCTCAATCAGATCGAGATCTACTTTTCCATCCTCCAACGCAAGGCCCTCACGCCGGCGGACTTCTCGTCGCAAAGCGCCGTCGCCGACCGCATCCTCGGCTTCCAGAACCACTACCAAGCCGTCGCGCGTCCCTTCGAATGGCGCTTCACGCGCCAGGACCTCGCGCGGCTCCTGAGTCGCTGCTCACCTTCCGCAGATTCCGCCAAACTTGCCGCGTGAGAATACGTCATCGAACTTTCGTTCCGCTGTACTAGGCGCGTCCGTCGCTTTCGAGCACCGCGAGG
>PNKL01000089.1 GCA_013822425.1 Gemmatimonas sp. | reverse complement strand
GGCGCCGCTCGCCGACCTGCAGGCGTCCCTCAACCCGGGCTGGGAAGTCACCGACGCCACGCGCCAGCGCGTCACCCCCGATCCGTTCCACCCGAACGACAACCTCATCGAGCAGCTTCCAACGGGTGAGTGGATCGAGCACGCCACCCACTTCGAGGCGGTGGCGGTGACGGGCGATGGCGTCTTCGACACGTTGAAGGCCGTCTCCAAGCTCGTCCTCAAGGCGCTCGCCTGAGCGCTGGCATCCGCTCGTGAATCTTCCCAATTCGATTACCGTCGGGCGCATCGCCCTGACGCCGCTGGTCGCATGGCTGCCGTTCGTTCACTCGGCCACGCTGCGCGGGCTGGCGTTCGTGCTCTTCCTCGTGGTCGCCATTTCCGACCACTACGACGGCAAGCTCGCGCGCTCGCGCAACCAGATCACGGATCTCGGGCGCCTGCTCGACCCGCTGGCCGACAAGATCTTCCTGCTGGCCACGTTCATCCCGATGTACATGCTGCAGGCGCCTCGCGGCGAATGGCTGGGGCAGCTGCTGCCGCGGGCCGCGGAGTCGTCGGGCTACCCGTTCGTGACGTGGGCCGCCGTGAGCGTCCCCTTCCCGTGGTGGGTGCTGTTCATCGTGCTCGGCCGCGAGGCCGCGATGACCTGGTTCCGGCATGCCGCCAACGCGAAGGGGGTCGTGATTTCCGCCATCGGCCCCGGCAAGGCAAAGGCCACGTTCCAGTACATCTGGGTGGGCGCGGCCTACTTCTGGTTCGCCTTCCGCACGTGGGTGGAGGAGCACGGCTTCACCGATCGCGGCTGGGACCAGCTCGCGCTGATGGTGGGCTCGGTGGGGACCCTCAGCATGGCGATCGCCGTGGTGCTGACCGTCTGGAGTTTCGTGGTCTACGTGCGGCGATACGGGAGCGTGGTTCGATAGTCGGCAGAGGGCAGACGGCGGACGGCGGACGGCGGACGGCGGAGAGCGGACCATGCCATGCAGATAGAAGTCGTCACCATCGGTGACGAACTCCTCCTCGGATTCACGATCGACACCAACGGTGCCTGGCTCGCGCGCGAGCTCGCGCAGCACGGCATCACGGTCGTGCGTCGCACTTCGGTGGCGGACCAGGCCGATGCCATCGCATCCGGCGTTGGCGACGCGCTCGAGCGCACGGGCGCCGTCATCACCACCGGCGGGCTCGGCCCCACGAGCGACGACCTGACCAAGCCGTCCATCGCCCGGCTATTCGGGCGCGAGATGCACATCGACGACGCGGTGGTTGAATCATTGCACCGGCGCTGGAAGGCGCTCGGCCGTTCGGGCGACCTCCCCCGGAGCAACCTGCAGCAGGCGCTCATCCCAGACCGGGCCATCGTGCTTCCCAATGCCCACGGCACCGCGCCCGGCATCTGGCTCGACGATGCTCGTGGACGCTTTGTGGCAATGCTGCCGGGTGTGCCGCGAGAGATGCGGGGCTTGTTCACCGAGCAGTTGCTCCCGCGCATGCTCCAGCGCCTCGCCGGTGCGCCCACCGTCGTGCGCTCCCTCACGGTTCGCACCACGGGAATCGCCGAGAGCGTGCTCTCCGATCGCATCCTGGCGATCGAGGGCCTGGAGCTCGAGGGACTCGACCTTGCGTACCTCCCGGGATGGGAGGGCGTGGACCTACGGCTTACTGCGCGCGGGCTCTCCGCCGAAGAAGCGGACGCGCGGCTGGCGCGCGTCGCCGCCGTGCTGCGCGCCGCGGCGGGCGAGCATGTGTACGGCACGGGGACGGACGATCTCGCTGGCGTGGTGCTCGCGGCGCTCCGTGCCGCGGGCGAGCGCATCGCCGTGGCCGAGAGCTGCACCGGCGGCCTGCTCGGCGCGCGGCTCACCGCGATTCCGGGGGCCAGCGACGTGATGCTCGGCGGGATCATTGCGTATCACAACGAGGTGAAAGCCAGCGCGCTCGGCGTGTGTCGGGAGACGCTGGAGGCGCACGGCGCCGTGAGCCAGGAGACCGCGCGCGCAATGGCCACTGGCGTTCGCGCCGCCCTCGGCGCCTCCGTGGGGGTGGCGATCACCGGCATCGCCGGCCCGGGCGGCGGCACGCCCGACAAGCCGGTGGGCACCGTCTGCATCGCAGCCGACATTGAGGGCGCGGTGCAGAGCTTCCGCGCCATCCTGATCGGCGACCGACACGAGGTGCGCCAGCGGAGCGCGCAGTCCGCGCTGAGCCTCGTGCGCCGCATGCTGCTGGGGACCGCGTAGTCCGGTCGCCTGCGACGGCGCCTGCGACGGCGTCTGCGACGGCGTCTGCGACCGACGGCGCCTGAGACGACGCTTGCCGTGGATTTCTGGCGACGAAACGTCCATCTCGACCGCCCCGTAAGGCCCTGCAGCCGCCATTCCGGCAGAAAAGATGGCCGCGGCAGTTGCACTGCAGCTCTGCGCACCGTGAAATTCAGGCATCGGCGACCCGGGTCCACTGACCTTTTCGCCGGGCCAGCCGCGAACCGAGACCCAATGACCGATCCGACTGTCAATTCAGAACTGCCCGATGAGACCCTGGCGACCGACGACGAGGTCGGGGCGCCGGCCGACGTGAATGGAAGCGCGGCGACGGACCTTCCGGTGGACACCGCCCGCGAGGCTGTGCGGGAGTTGGAGCGTCAACTGGCCGAACACAGGGACAAGTACGTGCGGCTGTTCGCCGAGTTCGAGAACTTCCGCCGCCGGAGCGCGAAGGAGCGGCTGGAGGCCGAGTCCAAGGGGATGGGTGCCCTCATCGCGGGGCTGCTCGACGCGCTCGACGATCTTGGGCGCGTAGCGCACTTCGACCCCGCGACGACGCCGGCACAGTCCATCGTGGACGGCGTTGCACTGGTGGAGAAGAAGGTCCTCAAGTCACTCGCGGGACACGGGCTGGTGGTCGTGAATCCCGAGGGGGAGAAGTTCGACCCGGCGGTGCACGAGGCGCTGACCGCAGTTCCGGCGGCGCTCCCCGAGGAAGACGAGTTCGTGGCGCAGGTCTATCAGGTGGGGTACACCTTCAACGGCCAGTTGCTGCGCCCGGCGCGTGTCGTGGTCAAGCAGTGGCACGGCTGACCCGCTGATGGCACAGGGCAAGGACTTCTACTCGGTGCTCGGCGTCTCCGAGAAGGCGACGGCCGACGAGATCAAGAGGCAGTATCGGCGCCTGGCCAAGCAGCACCACCCCGACTCAAACAAGGGGGACGCCCGGTCGTCGGAACGCTTCAAGGAGATCTCGGAGGCGTACCACGTCCTCGGCGACGTCAAGAAGCGCGCGCAGTACGACGAGATGCGGCGGCTGGGCGCGTTCGGCGACTTCGTGCGCCGCCCCGGCGGTGGGGCCACGGGCGGCTTCCGCGGCGCAGGGCCGCGTGCCGGCGCGCGGTCGGGCGCGGGGGCTCCGCCGAAGTTCGAGGAGTTCGATGTCGGCGGGTTCGGCGGGCTGGGCGACCTGTTCAGCTCGATGTTCGGCGGCGGCGCGCAACGCCAGCGGCCCAGCGAACCCGAGAAGGGGGAGAGCATCGAGACCACGCTCGATGTGCCATTCCGCGTGGCGGCCGTCGGCGGCAAGGTGCCGGTGGAACTTGAGGTGAACGAGGAATGCGCCGTCTGCGGCGGGAGCGGCGCCGCCAAGGGGGCCAAGGTGTCCTCGTGTCCCGAATGCGGCGGGCGCGGGTCCATCTCGTTCGGGCAGGGGGGCTTTGCGGTCAACCGCCCGTGCCCGATGTGCCTCGGCAAGGGCTCCGTGGCGAGCGAGAAGTGCCCCAACTGCGATGGGCTCGGCGCGAAACGCGAGCGCAAGAAGGTGCTGATCACGGTTCCGCCCGGCACGGATACGGACGGGAAGATCCGGCTCAAGGGGCAGGGCGGGCGCGGCGTGCGCGGCGGCCCGTCCGGCGACCTCGTGATCACCTTCAAGGTGGAACCTGACAAGTTCTACTCGCGCGACGGGCTCGATCTCGTCGCGCACGTCCCCGTGAACATCGCGCAGGCGACGCTTGGTTCGAGGGTGAGCGTCAAGACGCTTGACGAGAAAAAGGTCACCATCGGCATTCCCGCCGGCACGCCGTCGGGCAAGCGGTTCCGCGTGCGCGGCCAGGGGATCGAGAAGGACGGCAAGAAGGGCGACCTGCTCGTCGAGGTGCGCGTGGATGCGCCGGAGAACCTGAGCGACGAGGCGCGCGCCGCGATGGCGGAGTTTGCCGTGAGGGCGGGCCTGAAGTACTGAAGGGCGGACGGCAGACGGCAGACGGCAGACGGCGGACGGCAGAGGGCCACCGTCGCACAACCTACGCGATGAAACCACCGCCGACGACACGGGTGCCGTCGTAGAGCACTGCGCTCTGCCCCGGAGTGATGGCCGACGCGGGCGTGTGCAGCGTGAGGGATACTGCGTCACCGGAGCTGGCATCCACCACGGCTGGCGCCAGCGGTGCGCGATGCCGGATACGCACCTGCACCTCGTCGCCCACGCGCGGCGGCGTGTCCACGAGCCAGTTGACTCCGCTCGCCGAGAGCTGCGTGCCGAGCAGTGCCTCGCGCGGTCCCACCACGACTTCGCGTGTCTCCGGGCGCAACGCGACCACGTATATCGGGTCTGCCGAACCACCAGGCAGTCCGCGGCGCTGGCCGATGGTGTAGCGCGCGAAGCCCTCGTGTTCGCCCACCACTTCGCCTGCCGTCGTGACGATGCGTCCCGGTGAGAGCGCGGGCGCCGAGTCGCCCAGCTCGCGGCGCAGGATCCGCACGTAGTCGCCGTCCGGCACGAAGCAGATCTCCTGGCTCTCCGGCTTGTCGGCGACGCGCGGAAGCTGCAGCTCGCGCGCCACGGCGCGTGTCTCCGCCTTGGTCATCTCGCCGACCGGAAGGAGCAGCCGCTTCACGACCTCGCGGTTGATGCCCCAGAGGAAGTAGGTCTGGTCCTTGTTGTCATCGGCGCCGCGGTGCAGCTCGCCCGCGACGGCGCGCGCGTAGTGCCCGGTGGCCACGAACCGCGCGTCGATGCCGTCGGCCTTGGCCACGAGGTCGCTGAATTTGGTGAACGTGTTGCAGCGCACGCACGGAATTGGCGTGCGCCCGCGCGCGTACTCGGCCACGAAGTCGGCAATCACGTCGCGGCCGAAGTGGTCGATCATGTTGAGCACGTAGTGGGGGATGCCTAGTTGCTCGGCCACGCGCCGCGCGTCGCTGGTGGCGTCGAGCGAACAGCACGGACGGTCCGGGAGCTCAGCGCCATCCTCGAACAGCTTCATCGTCACGCCGACGACGTCGTACCCCTGGCGCACGAGCAACGCCGCGGCGACAGAACTGTCCACGCCGCCCGACATCGCTACCAGAACCCGCGCCTTGGCTGCGCTCAACGTCTCACTCCCCGGGATTCACTGCCGTACTCTGCCGTACTCTGCCGCTAGAAGCGCCCCCCATCGCTCGCGCGCTCTGCACCACGCCCGGAAAGAGCCGCGCCACGCGGTCCATCTGCTCCTCGGTGCTGAGCTTCCCGACGCTCAGGCGCACCGCGGAGGCGCCGAGTTCCGGCGGAAGGCCCATGGCGCTGAGCACGTGCGACGGGGTGACGCTTCCGCTCTGGCACGCCGACCCGCTCGACGCGGCGACACCGGCGAGGTCGAGCGCCATGAGCAGCGACTCGCTGTCGGCGTTCGGCACGGAGACGTGCAGGATGTGCGGAACGCGTGAGGCATCGCGGCCGTGCACGACGAGACCGGGAATGGCCGTGACGAGCGCCGACTCCAGTCGGTCGCGCAGCGCGCGCAAGCGCGCCACCTCGACGTCACGCTCCTTGAGCGTGAGTTCCATGGCGGTGGCGAGCGCCACGGCCATCGGCGTGTTCTCGGTGCCGGGGCGACGGCCGCGATCCTGCGAGCCGCCGAAGAAGAGCGGGGCGAGCGGCGTGCCGCGGCGCACGTACACGGCGCCAATGCTCTTGGGCGCACCGAACTTGTGGCCACTGACCGAGAGGAAGTCGAACGGGATCTTCCTGGCGTCCACGTCGAGCTTGCCGAAGGCCTGCACGGCGTCGGTATGGAAGATGGCGCCGGCCGACTTCGTGAGCGCGGCGAGCGCCTCGATTGGCTGGATGACGCCGGTCTCGTTGTTGACCCACATCACGCTGACCAGCGCGACGTCATCGCGGATGTGCCGCTGGGCGGAGTCGAGGTTCACGGTGCCCGCGGCGTCAATGCCGACCAGCCGTTCGTCGCCACCTTCACGCGCCGCCTGGTGCACCGACTCAAGGACGGCCTTGTGCTCGATGGGCGTGCTGACGATGCCGGGCCGCCCGCTCGCCTGCTGGACGCGCCATCCTCCGAGCACGGCGAGGTTGTCGGCCTCGGTGCCGCCGGAGGTCAGGCAGATCTCGTCGGGGTTTGCCCCCAGGCAGGCCGCGATGCGCTCGCGTGCCGCGTCGGTCGCCGCCCGCGCCTCGCGTCCCCAGCGATGCGTGCTCGACGCGTTGCCGAACTTCGCGCTGAAGTACGGCAGCATTGCCTCGAGGACCTCTGGTCGCACCGGCGTCGTGGCGGCGTGGTCGAGGTAGATGGGGGGCTGGGGCATCCTAGAAATATAGTCGACCCAGACGACGATACGTCGCGAGGCGCCACCCCCAGTCGGGCCCCGGGGGGGCCGCGTACGTGCCGCGCACCGACACCGAGTTCCCGTCACCCGAGCCTCGACAGTCCATCAACTGGTGGGCCAGATGCCAGGAGTCGGTCCATGCTCCGGCCCATGCCGTTAACGTTGCGTCGCCGACGAGCAGCAAGGTGCCCGACTGGGGCTTGCCCCCGTCAGCCCAGAGATACCGCATGCGCAGCGCCTGGCCTTCGGCCTCCAGGCTCACCTCCGCCGACGCACTGGAACGAAGGGGATCGGCGCCCGGTTCGAGCCAGACGGCGTTGTCGCCGGACCAGCGTCCGGCCAGCGCGGCGAGGGCAGGGGAGAGGGACATGTCAGAGGAAGGTTGAGATGGAAGACAACGGCTTGCGCGTGAGCTGGGGGACGCGCGCATCGGGGGCAGGATAGCCGACCACGAGCAGCAGCACGGCCCGCTCGTTCGCCGGTCGCTGCAGCAGCGGGCCGAGAAAGCCCATCGGACTGGGCGTGTGGGTCAGCGTCGATAGTCCGGCGTGATGCAGCGCGGCGATCAGGAAGCCCATGGCGATGCCCACAGACTCATTGACGTAGTAATGCGTGCGGCGGGAGCCGTCGGGATTGACCCCGTACCGCTCGGCAAACACCGCGATGAGGTACGGCGCTGTCTCAAGGCAGCACTCGATGATCTCGCGCGGCACGGGGCGGTCGCTGAACTGCCGCACCGTGCGTCGCCGCTGCATGTCGGCGGCGAAGTCGCGCGCGCGGCGCAGCATCTCGTCGGGCGGATACTCACGATACGACGTGAGCGGGACGAACTCCGGCTCGCTGCGATCGGGGGGCATTGGATTCTCCACCGGGTTGCGATGTCCGCCAGGCAGCGGACGACTGATCAGGTGTCTCCCAACACCTTGATGATGACGCGCTTCTTCCGCTGGCCGTCCCATTCGCCGTAGAAGACGCGCTGCCAGGGCCCAAGGTCGAGTTGCCCGGCCGTGATGGGGACAATAACCTCGTGGCCGATGGTCAGCGAGCGCAGGTGCGCGGCGGCGTTCTCTTCGCCGGTATCGTTGTGGCGGTAGCGCGGCGGGTCCCACGGCGCGATGGTGTGCTCGAGCCAGTGCTGGATGTCGTGCCAGAGCCCCGATTCGTGGTCATTGACGAAGACCGACGCGGAGATGTGCATCGCCGAGACGAGGGCGAAGCCCTCGCGGATGCCGCTCTTCTGCACCTGCTCGGCGACCTCGTCGGTGATGTCGATGATCTCCTGCTGTTTCTTGGTGTTGAACCAGAGATAGTGGGTGTGGGCGGGCATGGGCCAATCATGCGGAACTCGGCGAAGCAGGGCAATGCCGCCGGCTGCCGCCGGCTGCCGCCGGCTGCGGCCACCGACGACGGCCCCTTCGCGGTCAGCCCGCCGCTGGTGCAACGGGCATCCGCGTGAGAGAATACTCCCCATGAGCGCTCCATCCCGCCTGGACACGCTGTTTGTCGAGTTCCAGCTCGCGGTCGCCGGGCGCTACTCGCTCGACCGCGAGTTGGGGCGTGGCGGCATGGGCGTGGTCTACCTGGCGCGCGAGGTGCAGCTCGACCGGCCGGTGGCCATCAAGGTGCTGCCGCCCGAGCGGGGATGCGACGTGGAGGTGCATGACCGATTCCTGCGCGAGGCGCGGCTTGCCGCCAAGCTGTCGCATCCGAACATCGTTCCGATCTTCGCGGTGGACGAGGCGCCGCCCTTCGTCTTCTACGTGATGGCGTACGTGGACGGCGAAACGCTTGGGCAGCGGGTGCGCGCGCGTGGGCCATTGGCCGCGTCGGAGGCGACGCGCGTATTGCGCGAAGTGGCGTGGGCGCTCGGCCACGCGCACACGCAGGGCGTGGTGCACCGTGACGTGAAGCCCGACAACATCCTGCTCGAGCGCGGCACCGGGCGCGCGTTGGTGACGGACTTCGGCATTGCGGCGGCGCTGGGCGCGGATGACGGATCCCCATCGGCGGGCACGCCGGGGTACATGAGCCCCGAGCAGGCGCTGGGCGGGGTCGTCGACACACGTTCCGATGTGTACGGACTCGGCGCTACGGCGTTCTTCGTGTGCACCGGTCGCCCCGCCTTCCCTGGGGCGAACAGCGTGGACGTCGTGGCGCGGCAAGTGGCGAACGCGGCGCCCGCCGTGTCGGCCGTGGGCACGAACGTGCCGCGCCGGCTCGCGCACCTGATCGAGAAGTGCCTGGTGAGCGATCCCGCCGGCCGGCCCCAGAGCGCGCTGGCGCTGGCCGAGCAGATGGGGGCGGCGGTGGAAGTGCACCGCGAGGTGCCCGCCGCGCTGCGCGCCTTCGTGAAGCGCGACAGCCGTGTCGTCAGCGCGGGGAGTGCGCTGCTGGTGGGGTACTTCGGAATCCTGGGGACGACCGCCATCGGTTTCCAGTTCGGGCCCCTGGTCGCGTTCTCGGCGGTCGCGGCGGTCGGGCTGGGCGTACCGTTTGCTGCCATGACATGGTCGGCGCGCAGACTGCTTCGGCGCGGGTTTGAGCTGCCCGACGTGCGGGTGGCGTACGAGCATGAGATCGAGCAGCTGCGTGAGGAATTCCACGCGGGCGGCGGCGTGGAGCGGCGCGGGCTGGAACAGGCCGCCTCGGCGGCGACGATTGCCACCGGTGTCGGCACGGTCCTCGCCATCCTCCCCCTCGCCTTTTCGATTTCGGCGGAAACGCGCGCCTTTGCGCTGATCGGGCCCGTGATGAGTATGGGCTTTCTCATCAGCCTGCTCGTGCGCACCGTCCTGCGCAGCCGCCGACCGTACGCCTCGCCCGAGGGCTGGGCCAAGATCTGGCTGGGCAAGATCGGGCGCGCCGCGTTTGCCGTCGCCCGCCGCATCGGCGGCCGCCCCGTCGACGGTGCCGCCACGACGCACCGCGCAACGGAAATGGCGATCGGCATGGCGGCCGCAGAACTTTTCGCGACGCTGCCGCGCGATACGAGGCGCGCGCTCGGGGACGTGCCACGCATCGTGGCGTCGCTGCAGCACGATGCGGAGCTGCTGCGTGCGCATCATCAGAAGCTTCAGGACTCGCTCGCCGATGCCGGTGATGCCGCCGCCGGCGAGTCGTACGCGGAAGTGCGTGCCCTGCGCGACGAACTGGGCGAGCGGCATCGCGACGTGGTGTCGACGCTCGAGCGCATGCGGCTGGACCTGCTGCGCCTGCATGCCGGGGCGATGTCGGTGGACGGCGTGACTACGCAGGTGGGCCTGGCCGGTGATGTGGCACAGGAAGTGCGCCGACTGCTGGAAGCGAGGGGAGAGCTTGAGCAGTTTCTG
>PNKL01000088.1 GCA_013822425.1 Gemmatimonas sp. | reverse complement strand
ACGTCACCAGCGACGACTCCGTCATCGTCCGCGCCGAGGTGACCGGGAGACCGGACCTGTACGAGGCCCCCGTGCTCGCCGTCAGCGACCCGACGGCGGTCACCGTGCGCGATTCCATCACCGGTGCCACGGTTTCCGGCTCCGGCGCGATGCGCTTGCATGCGACGAATGGCGTCGCCCGCGACTCGCTGCGCCTGCCGACCCTCGTCGGCAGCTGGGCGACCGCGTGGAAGACTCCTGGCACCTGGACCGTTTCCATCGACGCCGAAGGCTACCACCCCTGGCGGCAGGACGGCCTGGTGGTCACGAAGGGACTGTGCCATATGCGTCCGGTCGCCGTGACTGCCAGACTGCAGCGCCCGTAGCCCCGCGCGACCGCGCAGCCGCCCCGCTCCACATGCCAAACGCCCCTGGGAGTCCTCTCCCAAGGGCGTCTGTTGTCTCTCTGTTGTTTCTCTGTTGTCTCTCTGTTGTCTCTCTGTTGTCTCTCTGTTGTCTCTCTTACCACCGGTAGTGCGCAAAGGCCTTGTTCGCTTCCGCCATCCGGTGGGTGTCTTCCTTCTTCTTGACGGCGTTGCCCTCGCCCTTCGACGCCGAGATCACCTCGGCCGCGAGCTTCTCGGCCATGGACTTCTCGTTGCGGTCGCGCGAGTACGAGATGAGCCAGCGCATGGCGAGCGCGGTGCGGCGCTCGGGACGCACTTCAACCGGCACCTGGTAGGTGGCGCCGCCGACGCGGCGGCTCTTCACCTCGACGACCGGCTTCAGGTTGGCCAGCGCCTGCTTGAAGACGTTGACGCCCGGCTGGCTGGTGCGGCTTTCGACGAGGTCCATCGCGCCGTAGAAGATGCGCTCGGCGGTGGACTTCTTGCCGGCGTACATCAGCACGTTGATGAACTTCGAGACGGTCTGTGAATCGTAGCGGGCATCCGGCAGGATGGTGCGCTTGACGGCACTCTTGCGGCGACTCATGGCTTACTTACCCCCCGCCTTCGGCTTCTTGGTGCCGTACTTGGAGCGGCTCTTGTTGCGGCCGTTCACGCCCGAGGCGTCGAGCTTGCCGCGCACGATATGGTAGCGGACGCCCGGAAGGTCCTTCACGCGGCCGCCGCGGATGAGCACGATCGAGTGCTCCTGCAGATTGTGGCCTTCGCCGGGGATGTAGGCGGTGACTTCGAAGCCGTTGGTGAGGCGGACACGCGCGACCTTGCGGAGCGCCGAGTTCGGCTTCTTGGGGGTGGTCGTATACACGCGAGTGCACACGCCACGCTTGAACGGATTCTCCTTCAGAGCCGGAGCCTTCGCCTTGCGGGCGACGTCACGGCGGCTCTGCCGGACGAGTTGGTTAATCGTCGGCATCGTATCCTGATGCTGTTCGTGAATCTGGTCCTACGTGGATCACCCAGGATGGGTGGCACGGAACAGAGCCTGAATTAATAGCGGGGAGGAGACGAAGGGTCAATGGCAACGCAACCGGCAACGCAACCGGCAACGCAACCGGCAACGCACCGGCAACGCACCGGCAACGCACCGGCAACGCACCGGCAACGCACCGGCAACGCACCGGCAACGCACCGGAACGGGGAGGAGGTAGAGGCGAAGGCACGGGGGACGAGAGGCGGAACGAGGGAGGGAGGTCCAGGGCGCGCCACGGACTCCCTCCTCGTTCCACCCCTCGTCCCTCCTCGCCAAGCCTCTACCCCCTCCTCGTTCCGATCGGTTGCGGTCCCTCACATCCCAATCATCCCATCCACCGGCAGCTGGTCCCTCGCCTTCACCGCGCTCGCGAACTCCCCGCACAGGTGCGCGATGGAGTTCGCGTAGTAGCTCACCAGCTCGCGTCCCTTCGGCAGAATGAGGTAGCCATCGCCGGCGCGCGCCACCACGCGGCGCATCCGCAGCATGCGGTAGGCCCGCTCCCAGGACTCTTCCACCTGCCGGTCGGCGCGCAGGACGCGTGCGCCGTTCACCACGAGCGCGTCGCGCAACTCGGCCATCCGTTCGAGCAACTTAGCGCGCGGAATGAAATCGGCGTCAATGGTCTGAAGCGCCGCGCAGGCCAGGGGCACCGGCGTTACCGGGATGATCGCGCCGATCCGCTCCATTGCACGGTCGCAGAACACGTGCACCGCGGCCAGCCGGTCCGCACGCGGGCGGTTGAAGAGCGACGGACCGCCGGCCGCCACCTCGTCGAGCCACGGCTTCACGGCGATGGGTTCGCCAATCACCACCGCGGCGCGGCCGTACCGCTTCCACCGACGCGAGAGTGCCCGCCCCACGTTCCAGCCAGCGTAGCTGAGCACCTCGCTGAACTGCGCGAGCCGTCCGGAGCGGTGCTCTCCCTCCGTCAGGCGCAGTTCGCGCAGCAGCGTGCGGTCCTCGAGCACGCGGTCGTAGTTCACCGCGACCGGAATCACGTGCATGCGCTCCGCAAAGCCGGGTTCGCGCGCCACGCCAAGCACGTAGTCGAGCAGCCCCACCTTGGCGGGGCGCAGGCGTCCGTCGCGCGTCAGCCCGCCTTCGGGAAAGATCCCCTGCGTCACGCCGTTGCGCGTGATCAGCTGCACGTACCGCTCGAGCACGCGGTGGTACAGCGGCTCGCGGTAGCGCCAGCGGATGAAGTACGACCCGAACGACTTGAACAGGTACTCGAGCGGAAAGACGCGCGCCCATTCGCCGACCGCATACGAGATGGCCACCTCGCCCGCGAGCGCGTAGCTGGCGAGCACGAAGTCGGCGTTGCTCCGGTGGTTGATGAGGTAGACCACGATCGACTCGCGCGGCAGCTCCTCGATGCTCGCGCGGCGCACGTAGTCCACCGACACCTTGTAGAACACCGCAAGCAGCGCCTTCGACAGGGCGTACCCGAACTGGTAGTACATGAGCAGCGAGAACGCGGGGATGATCTCGTCCAGGTACCGCCGCACGCGCTCCCACACCTGCCGCTCGCTCACGCCATGCTCCTCCGCGTGCGTGCGCACGGCGGCGGCGACGACGCGGTCGTTGAGCAGCGCCTCCATGATGTAGCGCTTGCCCGTAAGCTTGAACCGGTCGATACGGGCGCCGAAGCGTCGGTGCGCGCGGCGCGCCGTGCGTCGCACCCAGCGCCGCCAGTACCAGCCGGCGCCGAGCACCAGCGCCACCGCGATGACTGCCGCGGCCAGCAGGACGTCGAGCACGCTGAGCTGCACGGGCTAGTCAGAACCAGTCGCCGAAGCGCAGGTACAGGGTGCCGCGCCCCCGGTCGTTGACGCCGTACTCGAGGGCCAGCGGACCCAGCGCGGTGGTGACGCCCAAACCGCCCCTCGCGCCGAAATACCCGCGGGCGTCGCGGAAGACGCCGTAGGTGCGCTGCTGAAGCGCCCCTCCGGCCACCATGCCTTGGAGGTTGAGCGGCCCGTACACGGGGTGCGCCACGCGCAGCGCCGCCATCGCCGCTTGCGCCCCGCGAAGTTCCTGCAGCTTGAAGCCGGGGAACCCGACGTCGGTGCCGCCGAGAAACGCGTTCCGCTGCAGCGGCAACCGCTCGCCGAGCACCGCGGAGAGCACGCTTTCCAACATGAGTCCGCGACGCGTGAGGCTGCGGCGAAGCTCCACGGCCGCACGCCAGTAGCGCCGCGTCCCCTCGAACTCAACGGCGCCGCGCGGCATCTGGTCGGATGCCGCGGAGGACTGCAGGCGGAGGCGCGCGCCAAGCGCCGTGGGTGAGCCGGAAAAGACAGGCTCGTCCCACTGCCGAGCGAAAATGGTGAGCGCGCCGGTCGAGCGGCGCGTCAGGCGCCGCTCGATCCCCGTCTCGGCGAGCCAGTCGGCCGTCTGGATGACCGGATACTCCCGGCCGTCGCGGATGTCGCGCACCTGCATGCGCGTGAGGGTGGCACCGATCAGTGGCGACCAGGGCGAGCGCATCACGTCATAGCTTCGCCGGAGCGTGACTTGCAGCTCCTGCTGCAGCTGACCAAGGGCGAGCACGCCGGTGACCTCGGCATTGCGCCCGGCAAGGCGCTGAATGCGTCCCACCCAGATGCGCGGACCCAATTCGCGGTCGTAGGCCGCGCCCGCCAACAACTGATCGGCGCTCGACGCCTGGGCCTGGGCCGCAAGCTGCACGGAGTCGCCGGCGACGCGCTGCGGATGCAGCCAGATGGACTGGAAGCGATCCACCTGTGCGAGCGATCGCAGCCGCCCCTGGAATTGCGGCAGGTCGGGCGATTGCCCGCCAAAGTCGCCAAGCGTGAGCCATAAGACGTTCCCCAACTCGGGATCGACGTTGCCGGGGAGGAGAAACGCGGTGAGCGGTGGGACGACGCCTCGCGGTCGCACACGGCCCCGCGGAAGGCATGGCGCGTCGCGCAACGACGCGGCGGCGCGGTGGCCGGCGGCGATCACGTAGT
Organism: Gemmatimonas sp.; assembly: GCA_013822425.1. Classification (GTDB taxonomy): domain Bacteria; phylum Gemmatimonadota; class Gemmatimonadetes; order Gemmatimonadales; family Gemmatimonadaceae; genus PNKL01. The sequence continues at coordinate 5,726 of PNKL01000088.1, read as the reverse complement.
CAATGTTGGCGAGCGAGAAGTCGAGCTGGTCTACACCGCTCACATCAGACGACACCCAGATATCGCCGGGCTGCAGGGACGGCAGCGGCTGTTCGAAGACGAAGTTGAGCAGTTGCCCCGCGATGGACAGCGGGTCATCCTCGGAGAGGTCGAACCGCGACGTGTCGCGCAGGCCGGAGACGATGAGCCGCGTGGCGCCGAGGCGGCGGGCCGCCGCAATGGGGACGTTGTCCACGATGCCGCCGTCCGCCAGGTCGCGGCCGTCAATGCGCACCGAACGGAAGACAATGGGAATCGCGCCGCTGGCGCGCACGGCCTGCGCGAGGTCGCCGCCCGCGAGGATAACCTGTTCGCGCGTACTCAGGTCGGCGGCGATCGCGCGGAACGGCACAGGCAGCCGGTCGAAGTCGCCTGCCGCGATGAGATTACCGCGGGCGTAGAGCGCGCTGACCAGCGCATTGAGTGGCCGCTCTCGCACGACGCTCGTGCGGAGCACGAGCCCCCGGCTTCCGCCCTCCCAGACGAGGATCGCGCGGCGAGTACCGAGTGACGGCGGCGTGGGCGCGCTGTACCGCCCGACCAGCGTGTCGAGGCCGAGCGCCTTCACGTCGCGCTCGATCTCGGCGACGTCGAGCCCGCTCGCCCACAGCGCGCCCATGATGGCGCCAGCGCTTGTGCCAACCACGACGTCGGGCACGACGCCGAGCGAGTCGAGCATGCGCAGGACGCCGAGGTGGGCGAACCCCTTTGCCCCGCCGCCGGGCAGGACGAGTGCCAGCTTGCCGGTGTCGGCGCGGCAGGCGGGTGCCTGCGCGTGCGCGGGTGACGCGAGCATCACGGCGGCACAGACGAGGACGAGGGGATAGAGGCGCATCTATTGCCAACATTCGCCTGCGCACGACGCGGGTCAAGCGGACGCGTGCAGGACGCGCGCAGGCCGCTCGGTGTCTGGGGACGGGATGGGGAAACTGCAACTGCTCTACCACGGATTACGCGGATCGGGATCGGACGGACACGGATACTGCTTTTGGGGTCCCCCGACGCCTGATCCGCGTTCATCCGCCAACATCCGTGAAATCCGTGGTAAGCGGTTCGCCGTTTCCCGGGCACGATGCGCGGCGCACGCTACACGGCCGGGGTGCGAACGGTCTCGTGGGGCAGGGCTGCAAGGCGCGCCCAGTCCCGCTTCTCGTCGGTCACCTTGCGCAGGATCCCGTACGAAATGACGACCAGCAGCATCAGCACGATCACCCCCACGCCCTGGCCCTGCGCCGGCTGCAGCCAGCCACTCTCGATGGTCGCCTTGGCGACGAGCGCCCAGATGAACGGCCCCGTGATGGCCGAGAAGCGGCCGACCATGCCGTACAATCCATAGAATTCGCCGATCCGATCGGGCGGCGTCAGCGTCAGCATCAGCGGTCGGTCGGCTGACCAGGTGCCGCCCATCCCGATGCCGGCCAGCGACGCCGCGACGTACAGCAGCCAGAGCGGGAGCGTGAACAGGCCGATGGCCGCCGCCAGGATGAAGGTGAACACCCACAGGCGCAGCACCCAGTTGAGCGTGGCCTTCGGGCCGATGCGGTCCACGATGCGCCCCCACATGAAGCCGCCGAGGACGGCGAACGTGATGGCCACCATCATGATGCTCATCCCCGCCGTGCTCGCCTGCTCCGGCGTCCGCCCGTCCGCCTCCGCGACATTGAGCGTATAGAGGAACATGATGCTGATGACGGTGTTGATCGCATCCGTGTAGAAGATGCGGCCCACGAGGAAGCGGATCAGTCCCGGGTATTTCTCGCCCTCGCGGAAGGTGCGGATGGTCTCCCTCGTACTCTTCACCGTCTCCGCCCACGAGAAGATCGGGCGCGGATTCCTGTTGCCGCGTTCCTTCACGAACAGGAAGCACGGGATGCTCAGCGCGAGGAACGTGATGGCGATGGCGATGAACAGCCGCGGCTGAGGAGGATCGGCCCCGAACACGTACCCGAGAGTTACGGCGATGTATGACCCGAGGTACCCGACGCCCACGCCCTTGCCGCCGACGCGGCCGCGGTTCTCCTCGGTGGAGACGTCCGGCAGCATGGCGTCATAGAACTGCAGTCCGGCCGAGTACGCGGCGTTGGCGACGATGAAGCAGAGTATCGTCTCCCAGAACGGGAGCGTGCCGAGCAGCGCGGTGAGGCCGACGCAGAGGATGGTGCTCCAGATGAGGAACGGCATCCGCCGCGGCGCCCGGTCGGTCATCCCGCCGAGCAGCGGCGAGAGGACGAAGATGATGGCCATCGAGATAGCGGAGACGTTGCCGTAGAGCGCGTCGGCGCGCCCGGCCCCCACGTGGCCGCGGATGTACGCCGAGAAGTACATGGAGACCACGCCCATCGAGAAGATGGTGTTGGCGAGGTCGTACGTAACCCATGACTCCACGGCGCGCCGCGTGATGACGTGCGCGTGGGGGGCGGAGGCGATTGGAGGGGCGGTCATCGGCTCGTCGGCGAGGAAGCGGGGAATGTGCGGCGCAGGCCGCTTGCGCGCCACCATTGGGAAGGGGTTGGAAAGGGATGCCCCATCCCTGCACCCCACCGTGCCCGTGCACCCCACCGTGCCCGTGCCCCCGCACCCCACCCTGCACCCTGCCCCGCAACGCCAAGGGGGCCGTGACCGAATGGTCGCGACCCCCCTTGGCGTTGCCGTGTCACCAGTCGATCCGCAACCCGGCCTGCATCTGCCGGGCCGCGTAGGCTCCCGTCGGGCGGCCGTACGTGGCCACGTTCGCCCCCGTCGCCGTGAACTGCGTGGAGAAGTACGACAGCTTGTTGTACCAGTTGAACAGGTTGAAGACCTCGGCAGAGAAGGAGACCTTCTTGCCGCTGAACGTGTACAGCGGGCGCGCCAGCCGCACGTCGACCGTGCGGTAGTAGTTGTCCCATTCGTTTGCCGGCAATGCCGTGCGCGTGCCCGACTTGGTCGGCGTGCCGCCTGTGAAGTCGTCGGTGGTGATGTTGTCGAGGTTGATGTCGCGGCCGTCGATGCTCGTGAACGGACGCGGGCTGGCGATCGTCGCGATCGCCGACACGTTGAAGCCGAAGGGAACCGGGCTCAGTGTCGAGAGGACGAGACGGTGGCGCTCGTCACCCGTGGTGCGCTGCCGGTCGAACAGGAACGGCAGGGCGAAGTTCGGCAGCGCGGCCGTGTCGAAGTTGCCCTCGTACCAGGCCAGCGTGTACGCGAGATTCACGCGCGTCTGGTTGCGCTGGAACGTGGACGACACGAGGAACGCCTTGTACCACGCCTCGCCGATGTCGTCCCACAAGATGATGTCGCCGTAGCGCGACGTGAGCTTGCGCGGGTTTCCCGTCACCGACTTGTCGGTGTAATTCGGGTTGCGCTGGACGTAGAGGTTGGTCAGGTGCTGGCTGACGAAGTCCACGTTGATGCCGAACTGCTCGGTGAACTGGTGGCCGATGCCGAGCGACATCTGGAGATTCTTCGGCGTCTGCATGTCCTGCTTCATCAGGATCGGCGCCGGCGAACCCGACTGTCCGGCGATGACGCGCTGCCGCAGTACGGCGGGATCCTTCGTCGGCAGGTTCGTCGTGTTGTTGAACGTGAAGTTGTACGTGCGCCACGTGGAGTTCTTGCGCTCCTGGAAGCCCATGAAGCTCGTCACGCGGTCATAGATGATGCCGAGGCCGCCGCGCAGGAACGTCCTGTTCTGCCGCGTCGGGTCCCACGAGAACGAGATACGCGGCGAGAAGTTGCCGAGCTGGTTCTTGCGGTCGCCGCGGTTCAGGTAGCCGGCGAGCGGGCCGTTGTTGGCTTCGAGGCGCTGCAGCGTCGTATCGCTGGCCCACGGCACCGTGTACTTGTTGTTCATCGTGTTGAACTCGGCGTCGTGCCGGATGCCGATGCTCAGCGTGAAGTTGTCCTTGATGCGCCACTCGTCGTTGACGTACACCCCCGTCGAAACGCCGGTTGCGCTGGCCACGGCATCCGATGTCCCGTTCGGGTTGGTGTAGCCCACCGCGATGTTCGCGAGGTACGGCAAGGACGACGTGTCCGTCAGGAACGAGAACGTGCCGTTGGCGTTGTTCGCGAAATCCTGCGTGGCCGAGATGTTGCTGAGCTCGATGCCGGCCTTGATGACGTGCGAACCCGACGCGTTGTCGATATTCCACGTCGCGCGATCCACCACGCGGGCGTGCAGTTCCTTCAGGATGAGCGGGAAGCCGCTCGTGCCCAAGGTGATGCCGGGGTAGGTGAACTGCGGGCCGGGCTTGAGCGGCGCCTCGTTGTGGCTCCAGCTCACGAGTTGGACGCTGGCCTCGTTCACGAAGTTGCCGCCCGGCTTCAGGTAGCGCTGGCGCACCTGCGCCGTGTAGATGTCGTAGTCCTGCGAGATGCCGGCATCCTGTGAGATGCGGCCGCCGAAGTTGCCCTCGCCAACCAGATAGCGGGCCGACACCATGGCGTCATAGGTGATCTTCGGGTTCTGCACCCAGGTGAGGCGCGTGAACAGCGTGTGGTTCTTATTGGGGGCCAGGAACGAGCCCGCGTACTGCGACCACCGCTCGCTCGCCGGGATCACGTCGAGGTAGAACGCCGTGTTCGTCAGCTCGTAGCTCGTGGCGAGGAACAGCTTGTCCTTCTTGAGCGGGCCGCGGAGGTTGAAGCCCACCTGCTGGCGGCTGTAGTCGGGTACCGTCTTCTGGAAGGCGTTCGCCGTGATCATGTCCTTGTTCTGCAGGAACCCGAACGCCGACCCTTCCCACGTGTTCGTGCCGCGGCGGCTTTCCGTCGAGATCACGTACGAACCGGCGCGCGAATATTCGGCGTCGTACGGATTTACGAAGACGCGGAACTGCTCGAGCGCTTCCTGCGGGAGCGGCGACCCCGTCTGGCCGAGGCCGACGATATTGCCGTTGAACAGGCTCTTCATCTCCACGCCGTCCACGTAGACGTTGAAGAAGCGGAGGTCGGGGGCGCCGCCGGCCGACGGCAACGTCCGGCCCGACTGCGGCGCGTACGTCTTGATGCCCGGAGCCACGCCCGCGAGGTTCATCAAGCCGCGCGCGTTGAGCGGCAGGTTCTCGATCTCGGCGCGCATGACCGGTGCTGACACCGAGAGGCGCTGCACCTCCACCTGCTTCACCTTTTCGCCGATGATGGTCTGGGCGGCCAGCTCGGAGATGCCTTTCTCCATCGCGAACTCGAGGCGGGCGCGCTGGCCGATCGACAGCTGCACCTGTTGCCCGGTAGGCTTGTAGCCGATCGCCCGCACCGTCACCGCGTAGCGGCCTGTGAAGAGGCCGAGGACACGAAACTCGCCGTTCACGCGCGTGACGGACCGGATCGTCTCCTGCGTCGCGACGTTGGTGATTGTCACCTGCGCGTCGGCCAGGGGTTGGCCATCGGCGCGGACGACGCCCGTCAGGATGACGGTGTTCTGGGCGAATGCGGCGGTGGCCATGACCGCCACGAGGGTGAGCGACGCTAGCGCCTGGCCCGCGAATCTCCGCATGCGTGGTATTCCTTGGGAGTTGGGGTTGGGGGGTATCAGGGGGTCGAGCGGCCTGGCAGATGCTTCGAACGTTCAGCCAACCGGACCGGCACGCAGGACTTCAGCGCACGTGCCTTTGGCGGCCTAAGTTATGACGATCCCTACCGGAACGCCACCTGCCATGACGCGTCGTGTTCTCCTGGCCCTCGTGCTCACCGCCGTCCCCGCG
>PNKL01000087.1 GCA_013822425.1 Gemmatimonas sp. | reverse complement strand
CTAACCGCGCTCGAAGTGCGGAACTCCGTATATGAGTACGTAGTGTGCGACTCGCACGTCGAGCGCGAGTTTGCGCGCAAGCTCGACGAACGCACCGATATCAAGCTCTTCGTAAAGCTCCCCGGCTGGTTCACCATCGACACCCCGGTGGGGGAGTACAATCCCGACTGGGCCATTGTGAAGCACGAGGACGAGACATTGTATCTGGTGCGCGAGACGAAAGCCACGCGGGACTTCCTGAAGTTGCGCACCAGCGAGGCTGACAAGGTGCGTTGCGGGGAAAAGCACTTCGAGGCGCTGGGGGTCTCATTCGCGGTGGCGACGTCAGCGGACGAGGTGTAGGGCACGAAAGACCCCCCGGCCAGTATCTGGCGGGGGGGTCGGCCTTTCGTGGTGGTGCTGGACCTACGCGCCGGCGCCGACGCTCTCGGTCGCCTGTGCCGAAGTCGCCGAGCGGGGGGGCTTGGCGAAACGCTCGCCGAGGGTGCGAAGTTCGGCGATGTCCACCGCCGACAGTTCGTGGTACCGCTCGGTGAAGTACTGCATCGTGTCGTCAAACCACTGCCGCTGGTGCTCCGGGTCGCACCCAACCACTCCACAGCTGATGATATGCTGGAACAACTCATCGCGCGCCTGGTCCTTTGGCGACGGTTCGTTGCCTGGCCTGCGGTTCCTATTTCGATCCTTGTTCATCTCGTCCAGAAAAGTAGTGTGATAAGCGTATCTGAAAAGTAACCGGGACGACCCTCGATTCCTAGGTCCCTACGCGTCGCGCGGGCATTTCGTTCAATCGGTGCGCACCGGCAGTTCGGGTGTGGCATCGCTGCTGCGAAGCGGCGGCGCCCAGTCGGCGAGCAGGCTCGCGAGGGCGTCCGGGGCGTCCTCCGGGACGAGTCGGCCGGCGAGGGGTACGGTGCGCACTTCGGCGCCAGGGACAGCCGTGGCGACTCGCGCCGCGTCGGCCGGTGTGCACCAGGCGTCCCGCTCACCGCGGAGCACGAGCGTCCGCGCCGTAATGCGGCCAAGGTCCAGCTCCTCGGCGTCATCGTCGGTCACCGCGTTCGCCAGCGCCTGGAGGTGACGCACGCCGTCGGGGCCGACGAAGGGGGCGGCGTATCGGGCCACCAGCTTGTCGGGCATCGCCTCGGGTGACGCGACGCCGCGACTCAGCAGGGGACGCAGCACCGCGGCCGCGCCGAACATGCCCCTCGTCGCCTCAAAGAGGTGCGTTCCCGTCAGGCGGCCGAATTCCGCCAGGTCCTCGCCGCGTACGTGACCCGGCGGTGGCGGGCTGATGAGTACCAGTCCGTAAACGCGGGCGGGACGGGTGGCGGCCAGGTGCATCGTCACAGCAGCACCAAGATCCACTCCCACAACGGTCGCCCGGCCGATTCGCAGCGACGTCATGGCCTGTTCCACCCAGAGTGCTTGCGCCGCGACGCCGAACGCGCCGTTGGCCGGCCGGTCCGATTCACCGTGCCCCAGCAGGTCCATGGCCCACGCCGTCACCCGGCCGAGCGGCAGGGCGGGGGCGACGCGCCGCCATAGGAAGCTGGAGGTGCCGAAGCCGTGCAGCAGCACCAGCGGATGATCCCCGAAGCCGAACCGCTCAGCGTGCAGTTCGCCGGGGCCGACAGGGATGCGGATGTGGTCGAAGCGGGGCAGGAGACGGTACGTGGTGAACGGTGGACGGTGAACGGTGGACGGTGAACGGTAGATGCGCGCGATCAAAGGTACGCGCGGCGGTGTACGAGTGCACCGCCGCGTGCCGTCTGCGGTCTGCGGTCTCCCGTCTCCCGTCTCCCGTCTCCCGTCTCCCGTCTGCCGTCTGCCGTCTACCTTGAGTCCCTCCCCCCACGACCAGTAGCTTTCTGTACCCTCTCACCCAACGGTCTTCCTGTGGCCAGTTCAAACGCGCGTGCTTCGAAAAAGCGGTTCACGATCCTGCTCATCGCCATCGTCGCCGTCGGCGCTGCCGCGCTCGGCTATGTCGCCATGCGGCCCAAGGGCGGCGGGGGCGAGGCCATTGATCCCAACATGCCGCTTGGCACCGCGCAGGGCTTCCTCATGGGCTCGCCCGACGCGCCGGTGAAGATCGTCGAGTTCGCCGACTTCGAGTGCCCGGCGTGCGCGCAGTTTGCGATGCTCGCCGAGCCCGACATCCGCGAACGGTTGGTCAAGACCGGAGTGGCGTCAATCGAGTTCTTCGTCTTCCCACTCCCTTCGCATCCGAACAGCTGGCCGGCTTCCAACGCCGCCTACTGCGCCAACGAGCAGGGGAAGTTCTGGGAAATGCACGACCGCCTGTTCTACACGCAGGACCTGTGGAACACGCAGTCCACGTCGAACCCCGGCAAGAAGATGAAGGGGTACGCGGCGGACATCGGCCTCGACGCCGACAAGTTCGAGGAGTGCTTCGACAGCAGGCGGCACTACCCGAACATCAAGGCCAGCGGCGCGGAAGCCGAGAAGCGGGGCATCAACGAGACACCGTCGTTCATCATCGGCGGCAAGAAGTACGCGGGCAGTCTTCCGTACGACGAGATCAAGAAGCTGGTTGACGCGGAACTCGTCCGGGTCGGCAAGACCGACACGACCGCCAAGGGCGCCAAGTGACACGTCGCATGCTCATCGCGGCGGTGGCCCTCGTCGGGCTCTTCCCCGCGATGTACCTGTGGCTGTACAAGCTGGGCGTGGTCGGCACGCTCAGTTGCAAGATCGGCGGCTGCGAGAAGGTCAACACCAGCCCGTGGGCGATGTTCCTCGGCCAGCCCGTCGCGCTCTGGGGCGTGGCGTACTACATCCTGTTGTTCGCCGTCGCGCTGGCCGGCACCAGCGAGCGATTCGCCGATGACCGGCGCGTGTCCGTCGCACTGGTGACGCTGACCGGCTGGGGCGTGCTCTTCAGCGCCTACCTCACGTACCTCGAGCTGGCGGTCATCCACGCGGTCTGCCAGTGGTGCGTGGTGAGCGCGGTGCTGGTGGTGGTGATGTTCGCGCTATCGGTGGTAGAACTGAAGGCGAACAGGAAGTAGCGGGAGTACGGCAGAGAACGGCAGAGAACGGCAGCTACGAACGAAGAAGGGGGCCCCGCGCATTCGCTGGGTCCCCTCAGTCGTTCTCTGCCACTCTCTGCCGTCTTCTGCCGTTCTCCGCCGTTCTCAGGCCCTCCGTATCGTCCCCTGCTTCCCATCCGACGCCTCGCTCAGGCGCAACCTCGGCCGCAGCTCATCTCCAAGCTCCTCGCGCCGTGCCGGGAGCAACTCGCGTCCCAGCACTACGAGCACGCGCGTCACCACCACGGACGCGAGGGGCTCCGGCACCGACATCTCGCGAATATATGTGTCGATGGCGCGATCGAACGGCAGTTCCTCGGCGAGCGCGTCCACGAACGCGAGGGCGTTTTCCACGTGCGTGCGGACCAAGGCCTCCTCGGCGTGCGCCTGCGCGAGCCGCATGCGGCGTTCGGCCGCTGCCGGGAGCTTGCGCGGAAACAGCGACTCGGGAAGGAGATGCTTGAGCACGATTGAATTACGACCGAGGCGAGGCTGGGGTTACAATCAGCGGGTGAGGGCCAGTCCGATGGCAGCGGCGGACGAGACGCCCGCCAGCACCCACGGCAGCCACCAGGGCGCGCGTTCGAACAGCCCTCGCGCGCCGCTACGGGCATGCTCCGCACGGAGCGCGCGAACGAGCTCCTGGGCACGCGGCGGACGGCGGTCCGGCGCCTTTTCGAGGCAGGCCATCACGAGCTTCGCGAGCGCAGGAGGCACGTCAGGACGGTGCTTGCCCACCGGTACCGGTCTTTCCTTGGCATGCGCAATCATCACGGCCTGCGGCGTCTTGCCGCGAAACGGCGGGTGCCCCGTGAGCATTTCGTAAGCCACGCAGCCCACGCTGTAGATATCGGCGCGATGGTCGAGCGTCGGGTCGCCCGCGGCCTGCTCGGGCGCGATGTAGGTCGGCGTGCCGAGGCTTGTGCCCTGCAGTGTCAGGCGTGGCGCCGTCGTCGAGCCGGGGCTGGTGGCGGTGGAGTCGCTCACGGCCTTGGCGATGCCGAAGTCGAGCACCACCGCCTGACCGTGGAAGAGCATCACGTTCTCGGGCTTGATGTCGCGGTGCACGACACCCTGCCCGTGCGCGAAGTCCAGCGCGCCGGACACCTCGTCCAGGATCTGCGTGATGCGCTCAAGGCTCATGGGCCGCTCACGCACCATCAACTCGCGCAGCGACTCGCCCTCGACGAACGGCATGGAGTAGAAGAGCAGGCCATTCACGGCGCCCGCGTGCAGGAGCGGCACGATGTGCGGATGCTGCAACCGGGCCGCCAGCGCGATCTCGCGCTTGAACCGCTCGGCGCTCAGTGTGGCCGCCAGTTCCGGGTCAAGCACCTTGAGCACGACCTTCCGATTCAGTGACCGTTCCACGGCAACGAACACCCGCGACATGCCGCCGCGCGGCAGCTCCTCCTGGAGCACGTAGTCTGTCGAGAGTGCGTCCTGCAGCGTCGCTCGCAGGTCAACGGTCACTGATCACCTCACCGAAAGTGGGTGCCTGAGAAATCGCCGACGGCGGGGCAATCGCCAATCGCTGTCCTCATTCGAAATCCGGAATCGCAGTCCGGATTCCATGTCCTCAATCAGCTTTCTTCCGACTCGTACTGCTCCTTGAGCGACGCCACGACCGACGGGTCCGCCAGCGTCGTGGTGTCGCCTAGCGTCCGCCCTTCGGCGATGTCGCGCAACAACCGTCGCATGATCTTGCCCGAGCGAGTCTTCGGCAGGTCGGCGCTGAAGAGGATGTCGTCAGGGCGCGCAATGGCGCCGATTTTCTCGGCCACAAACTCGCGCAGTTCGTCACGCAGCGCCGGGCTCTGGTGGAAGCCGTCCCGCAGCGTGACGAACGCGGCGATGGACTGCCCCTTCATCTCGTGCGCCTTGCCCACCACCGCCGCCTCGGCGACCGCTGGATGCTCCACCAGGGCACTCTCGACTTCCATGGTGCCAATGCGGTGTCCCGCGACGTTCAGCACGTCATCCACGCGCCCCATGATCCAATAGTAGCCGTCGTCGTCCCGCTTCACGCCGTCGCCGGGGAAGTACAGGTCGGGCCGGCCCGGCCACTTGCTGAAGTACGTGTCCACGTAGCGCTGATCGTCGCCCCAGATCGTGCGGAGCATGGATGGCCACGGCTTGGTCAGGGCGAGCAATCCGCCGCCAACCTCAAGCTCGTTGCCCTTGGAGTCGAGCAGCGCGGTGCAGTAGCCCGGGAGCGGCCTGGTCGCGCTGCCCGGCTTGGTCGCCGTCAGCCCCGGCAGCGGCGAGATCACGATCGCGCCGGTCTCCGTCTGCCACCACGTGTCGACGATGGGACAGCGCAGGCCGCCGATGACCTTCTGGTACCACATCCAGGCTTCAGGGTTGATGGGTTCGCCCACGGTGCCGAGCAGTCGCAGGCGCGACAGGTCGTGCCGCGCCGGGTGCTGTTCGCCCCATTTCATGAAGGCGCGAATCGCCGTCGGCGCCGTGTAGAAGACCGAGACGCCGTACTTCTCGCAGATCTCCCAGAAGCGATTGCGCTCTGGCCAGTCGGGGGCGCCCTCGTACATCACGCAGGTCGCGCCATTGGCAAGGGGGCCGTAGACGAGGTACGAGTGCCCCGTCACCCAACCCACGTCGGCGGTGCACCAGAAGACATCGTCGTCCTTGAGGTCGAAGACGTACTTGGTCGTGGCCGCCACTCCGGTCAGATAGCCGCCCGTCGTGTGCACGATCCCCTTCGGCTTTCCCGTCGTGCCGGACGTGTAGAGAATGAAGAGCACGTCCTCCGCATCCATGGCCTCGGGCGGACAATCAGCCTTGACGGTCTGCATGAGACGATGCCACCAGTGGTCGCGGCCTTCGCGCATCTGCGCGAACGACTCGTCGCCCATGCCGCCCGGGCGGCGCTGCACCACCACCACGTGCTGCACCGACGGCGCGTCCTCGAGCGCCTTGTCGACGTTGCGCTTGAGTGGCGTCACCTGGCCGCGACGGTAGCCGCCGTCAGCGGTGATCAGCACCTTGGCCTGGGCGTCGTTCATGCGGTCGCGCAGCGACTCCGGGGAGAAGCCGCCGAACACCACGCTGTGAATGGCGCCGATCCGCGCGCAGGCGAGCATCGCAATGGCCGCTTCCGGCACCATCGGCAGGTAGATGCCCACGCGGTCGCCGCGTTCAACGCCCAGCGATTTCAGCACGTTCGCGAACTTCTGGACCTCGCGGTACAGGTCCCAGTAGGTAAGCACCCGGGCGTCCCCCGGCTCGCCCTCCCATATGATGGCGGCCCGGTTGCGGTGCGGGCCACGCACGTGGCGGTCGATACAGTTCACCGAAACATTGAGCCGGCCGCCGTGGAACCACTTCGCATGCGGGGGTGCCCACTCCAGCGTCTCAGTAAACGGCACCATCCACTCGAGGTCGCGCGCCTGCCGCGCCCAGAACTCCTCGTAGTTGCGTTCCGCCTCCTCGTGCAGCGACTCGTCGTTCACGATCGCCTGATGGCGGAAGTGCTCGGAGGGGGGGAACGAGCGGTTCTCGGTGAGCAGCGTGTCGAGATCTGACATGGAGGGGCGGGGCTGGATGCGGAGCGCGCCGAAGGCGCTGGCCCGACAACGACGCGCGATGAATGCGACAGAGGATAGTCGTCACGCCCGTCGTCAGCAACGTGCCGGCGCGCCGCCGCCTCCAGACGTGCCCGATGTGATGGTTCGCTCACACATTGTGACGATCGCCGGAACTGACGTCGTGCTGCGGTTTGCCGTTCGCACCACGGGAAACCGGACGAATCGCCACCGTCACGATGTGATGGTTTTGTAACTGCATATTCGACAATAGGTTCGCATGCCAGCCAGCCTGGCACGCTTTTTGCGAGTTTATGGGGCAATAACGAATGCTGCATCGCTGGACAAGAGCACACCCGTCGCGAGGCGGGGCCGCAAGGCAAGGAATTTCAGGGCACCGAGATCGTCCGGCTGCCAAAGGTGAGCGAAGGCCTCTTTGACCACACGGGGCAACTGGAGCGATAATGCGGAACGCAATGGTCGGACGCAGGGAGGAGGTCCTCATGAACCAGCCTGCTCAACCTGATCGCGTCGTCCTGCAAGCGCCGGAACGGCTCGGGTCGGAACACCGGCTCGATTTCCGGCGCGACGTACTCGAACGGCTCGCGCAGGCTGCCGCCGATGGTGCGACGCGCATCACGATAGACCTGCGCAGCACCCGGGAGGTGGATGCAAGCGGCTTGGGTGTGCTGGTGCTCCTGCAGAAGCGAGCCCGTGAGAGCGGTCTCACCACCTGCCTTCGGTGTACGCCGCCGACGGTGCGGCACCTGCTGCACCTCACCCAGCTCGAGAAGCTCTTCGAGTTCGAAGACTGACCGGCACGGGCTCCCAAGGCTCCCCGCACCAGCGGACAGGCTGCCAGCAGCGTTATTCTACCGGATCCGGCCATTTCGGCCGGATCCGGTTCTCGCTTCTTCGGGCCCGCCATGACGCCTCCATTCACTCGTCGTTCGTGCGTTGCCGTCGTCGGCGCCGCCCTGCTCGCCGCCTGTGGGCTTCAGCAGCCGATGTCGTCACCGTCACCGCTCCATGCCAAGCGCGCCGTGTCGGCACGCGGCATGGTGGTGGCGTCGCACGCTGACGCCGCGGCGGCCGGCGCCACGATCCTGCGTGAGGGTGGCAATGCCGTGGATGCCGCGGTCGCGACCGCCTTTGCCCTCGCCGTGGTGGACCCGTCGCAAACCGGACTCGGTGCCGGCGGCGGAATGGTCGTTTGGCATCGCGCCACCCGCCGTGCCGACGCGCTCGACTTCTACGCGCGCACCGGGGCGGATGCCGACTGGGCGCGTGTGGACACGGCGTCCATGCGCCGCCCGATCAACGGACGCGCTGCCGGCATCCCAGGTGCCGTGGCAGGGCTGTTGGAGGCGCACGGCAAGTGGGGCAGGCTGCCGCGCGCGCAGGTGATGGCGCCGGCCATTGCGCTGGCACGGGATGGATTCATTGTGTCGCCGCTGCTGGCGCGCACGGCGGAGAGTGCGCGCGCCAAGCTGACCGCCGACAGCGCTGCGGCGTCGCTCTTCCTGCCCGGCGGTCAGGCGCTGCGCCCGGGCGAGCGGCTGGTGCAGTCGCAACTGGCGCAGACGCTGGAGGCGATTGCCCGCGACGGGCGGGCCGCCTTCTATGACGGCGTGCTGGCGGAGCGCGCCGTGGCCAAGATGCGGTCATTGGGCAGCCCGGTCACGGTGGAGGACTTCCGCGGGTATCCCGTGGCCATGAAGCGGCCGCTCTGCACGCCGTGGATGGGCTACACGCTGCTTGCGGCGGCGCCGCCGCTCGGCGGGGCCACGACGCTCGAGGCGCTCAACCTGCTGGCCGCCTCTCACGCGGCCCAGCTTGGTTCGCCGACGACGCAGGGGGCGGCCGCGGTCCAGCTGGTTGGCGCGATGCGTGTCGCCGGCTCCGACGTGGGCCAGTATCGTGGCGATCCAACGGTCTACGCGGTGCCGGCGCGCGGGCTGACCAGCCCGGCCTTCGCCACGAAGCGGGCATCGGCGATTGGGGCGCTGGACAGCAGCGGCACGGTCACTGCGGGCGATCCCTGGGCCGACGACGCCGCGGCGCCAGAAGGAGCCTGCGCCACGCTCGACGGATGGGGGGCGAGCGCCCTCGGCCGAGACCGCGTGGCCGCGCCGCGTCAGCCGCGCTCCGGCGGGGACGACGAAGCCGCGGCCTCGAACACGACGCACTTCAGCGTCGTGGACGGAGACCGCAATGCCGTGTCGATGACGTTTACCGTGGGCGTGCTGTTCGGCTCGGGCATCTACGTCAACGGCTACTTCCTGAACTCCGGCGGCTCGAACTTCGACAACTCGACGCGCGGCCCCAACCGGTACGCGAGCTCCACGATCTCCCCTGCCATCATCCTGCGTGGCCACGACGTGCGCATGGTAGTCGGGGCCGCCGGATCGCAGTACATCCCGACCTCCACCACGCAGGTGGCGTATCGCCACCTGGCGCTCGGCGAGGATCCGTGGACCGCGATCGCCTCGCCACGACTGCAGCCCGCCCAGGGTCGCACGGTCGAGGTGGAGGCCGGCTTCGCGCCGTCGGTGTACGAGGCGCTGCGGGCGAAGGGTTACTACCCGCTGTCCCGCGTCGGCGACATCATGTTCGGTGGCGTGCATGCCGTGGCCGTGGTCAAGGGGAAGCTCGTCGGCGTGGCGGATCCGCGGAGGGATGGAGCGGCCGTCGGATACTGATTGAGGATATGGACTCAGGATTGCGATTGAGGATGCCGATTCAGGACCGCGATTCGCGACATCGCCAATCGCGATCCTGAATCGTTATCGTTCATCGGCATCCTGAGTCCATATCCTCAATCGGTTCCTGTCATGCTCCACCCCTGGCACGACCTCCCGACCGGCCACCATCCGCCCGATACCGTCACTGCGGTCATCGAGATTCCGCGCGGCAGCCGCAACAAGTACGAACTCGACAAGGAGTCGGGGCTCTTCAAGCTCGACCGGGTGCTGTACAGCGCGGTGCACTATCCCGGCGACTACGGGCTCATTCCCCGCACGCTGCACGAGGACGGCGATCCGCTCGACGTGCTGGTGCGCATCAACGAGCCGACCTTCGTCGGGTGCCTGATTGACGTGCGTCCGATCGGCGTCCTGCGCCTCAGGGATCGGGGCGAGCCGGACGACAAGATTCTCGCGGTACCGGTGAACTCGCCGCACCACGAGGAGCATTACGACATCGCCGACATGCCGCAGCACTACCTCCTCGAGATCGAGCACTTCTTCCACATCTACAAGGATCTCGAGGGCAAGCGGTGCGAGATCGTCGGCTGGGGGAAGAGCGAGGAGGCGATGCGCGTGATCATGGAGTCCGTGGCCCGATACGAGAAAAAGATCAAGGATGTGGACTCAGGATTGCGATGACGGATTGCGATTGCGGATTGCGATTACCGATTGTGACGGGGCTGGCGCGACGCGCCATCGCAAATCGCAATCTGAATCGCGATCCTGAATCGCAATCCTAGGTCCAAGTCCTGAATCAGCCGTTCAGCAGCCGCCTCTTCCACGCCTTCA
>PNKL01000086.1 GCA_013822425.1 Gemmatimonas sp. | reverse complement strand
GGCATGGGCGTGCCCGTGCTGTTCAGCGCCGTGGCGGCGACGCGGCGCGACCGCCTGCGCGAGAGCGTGCTGCTCAAGGTGCTCGGTGCCACGCAGCGGCAGGTGCTGCGCATCCTGTTCACCGAATACGCGCTGCTGGGCGCGCTCGGCAGCCTGTGCGGCATGGGCCTCGCCACGATCGGCGGATGGGCGCTGGTCCGCTTCGTCTTCGAGGCACCGTTCCAGTTCGCGTTCGGCCCGGCGGCGACGATCGCCGCGGCCATGCTGGGCATGGCGGTGGGGATTGGGCTGCTCACGGCGAGGGAAGTGTTTCGGGAGACGCCGATGGCTGCCCTGCGCGAGGCTTGAACTGCTTCGGAACGAGGAGGAGGTAGAGGCGTCGCGAGGGGCGAGGAGGTGCGGAACGAGGAGGGAGGTCTCTGGCGCACAGAAGACCTCCCTCCTCGTTCCACCTCTCGTCCCTCGTCCCTACGCCTCTACCTCCTCCTCGTTCCGCCAGCTACTGCACTCTGACGATGGCGAGCCTAAGTTGCCCCGGCGGCTCCCCTCCGTTGGCGCCTCGAAGGTCCAGCAACTGCGGCGTTGCCTGCCCCCCGCTCAAAAGCCACGACGAGAAGCTTCCCGCGTTCAGTGCGCTCACCGTGGTGCTGAACGCGCCAAAGCCGACCGGCCGCGGCACGAAGGGGTACGCGACCGGGTAGAGGGTTGCCGTGTTGCCGGCGTTCAGGCACGGTCCGCGGTCGTTGCAGAGCCCGCGGAACTGGTCGCGCAGATTCCAACTGGGGAACTGCAGGCGCGCATTGGCGAACGTCACGCCGGGGTAGTCGTCGGCGAAGAGCGCAAGCGCCCACTCGCCGAACATCTCCTCCCACACACGTCCAGGGACGCGCGCCTCGAGATTGGCGACACCGGACCTCGTGGATTGCACCAGCCCGGAGAGGAAGGTGGCTTCGCTGGTGGCGTAGTGGTCCATCATCCAGCGCGCCACTGACCAGGCCGTGCCGTAGAACGTGGCATCGCCGACCCCGACGCGGCCGAGTACGGTGTAGGGTTCGAGCGTCTGCAGGTACTGGTAGAGCGCGTCGAAGTGGCGGAGCATCAGGATCGGGCGTCCGGCGCATTGCGGCGCGGTGGGCGCCGCCGGGCGCCAATCACAATAGACGCTCGCCTGGTAGCCGGTGTTGGCTTTCCACGCCGTGCCGTAGATGCCGCGCGCGTACTGCTCCTCCGCATGGCGGGCGAGTCCTTCCTCGAGCCAGAGTTCCTCGAACTCGGCATCGCGGGCAAAGCGCTCGGCGAACGACGTGATGTGCTTCACTTCATGTATTGTCGTGCTCCGTATCTGGCGCAACCAGGAGTCCCGAGTGCCGGAACCATAGCCCGCGGCGAGCGAGGTGGGCGAGATGGCATAGAAGTACTCGCCGACGTTGCTGCTCGGCGCCTGCGAGACCGGGTAGAAGTCACAGCTCACCACGAAGCCGGTCACCGTTCCGCCCGCCATTGCATTGACGCGGGGCGAGAACAGCATGACGATCTTGCCCGTGCGGCTCAGCTGTTGATCCATCGCCAGCGGGTTGCCGAAGTTCTGCGTGAGGATGGGCCACATCACCGATTCGAACTCCTGGCCCACCAGCGCGTACAGCGAGTCAAGTTGTCCTCTGAGCGTCGGCATGCCGTTCAGCACGCTCGTCGTGTCCTCGACGATGATGGCGCGCTGTCCCACCCACGCCGTGCGTGCACCAATCGGGATGTTTGCCGTGCACAGGCTCTGCGCATCGAGGTTGGGAATCTTCAGCGGCGTGATGGCGCCGAGCGTCGAGACCTGGTTGGCGAGCGCGCCGGACGCGGGCATCGCTCCTTCCGTCGCGGCGCGGACGCGCCGCCACGCGGCCGCGGGCGA
The DNA here is from genome assembly GCA_013822425.1 of Gemmatimonas sp. Classification (GTDB taxonomy): domain Bacteria; phylum Gemmatimonadota; class Gemmatimonadetes; order Gemmatimonadales; family Gemmatimonadaceae; genus PNKL01. Next base: position 8,295 of record PNKL01000086.1, on the reverse strand, counting down.
CCCAACGGCCCGTGCGAACGCGATCGAGCGCTGCATCACGTCCGCATGCGCGGCCTCCGACCGCTGCTCCCCCACGATCTCCTGCCAGCGCGCGAATCGCGCCGAGCCGATGCGCGCGTAGTCGGGCAGGGCGCGAGGCGGCGGGGCGCCTCCGGAGGCGGTCGTGCGCGCGCCTGCCGCGGGGGCCCGGGCGTCGCGCGCACCGAAAGCTCGCGCGGTGGCGGCCGCATCGGCCTGCGCAGCCGCCGTCACCGCCTCGCCCCGGAGCGTAAAGGACGCCTCGCCGCCAGCCACGGTTCGCGTGACGTTGTACACCGTGACCAGATAGGAGCCGCCGGTGCCGGCCAGTTCGTTGCACCGCGCATCGCTCGCGGTGCTGAGTACGAGCGACTGCCCCACGGCGAGCGTGCGCTGAACCGCGGTGCGCAGGCTCGCCGTGGCGACGCCCGTTTCATTGTTCGCGTTGACCTGCAGGCTTACCGGACGAACGTTGTCGCATGCCCAGCCGGCGGCGGGCAGCGTGATGTTGAGTTGCGTCGTCGTGGCCGCCGTGACGGTGGCCTGGACACCCTCCACGAGGACGGCGTTGCCGCCGATGGTCGAAGCGAAGTTGCTCCCCGACACCACGGCGGCGGCGCCGGCGGCGAGCGGCGTGACGGCGGTAATGCGCGGCGAGGTGGCCGTCGCATTCGCCGTAACGCGCACGCGGACCGTCGCCGTGACGGCTTCGTTGGTGGCCGAAATGACGGCGGTCCCGGCGGCGACGGCGGTGATGACGCCGAGTTGCGTCACGGTGGCAACCTTTGGCGCCTCCGACCGGAAGAAGAACGTCGGGTTGTTGATGACACGTCCGGCGGCGTCCTTCGCAACCAGCACCGGTGTCGCGCTCCCGCCCGGGAGCGTGAGGACGACGGAATCGCGATCGAAGGCGGCCGTCGCCACTGGCGGGTTCGAGACAGTGAGGGTCAGGTCGCCCGACCGGCCACCGGACGAGGCGCGCACCGTCCCCTGCCCCGCCTGCAGTGCCGTGGCAATGCCGGTGACGGAAACGCCAATCACCGATGGTGTGAGCGAGGACCATGAGACGCGCGGATGCTCCACGGGCTGGCCGTTCACGTCAGTCACCCGTGCGGTCAGCTGCGTTGAGGCTCCGACGAGCAGCGTCGTGTCGCTCGCCGACACGGAGACCTCCTTGACGATCGGGGGCGGGCCCTCGCCGCGCCCACACGACACCGTCAGGAGCAATCCCGCCGCCAGCACACGCCGCATCATAGCCAGAACGCCTCGTCGTCAGGGGCCGGTGTAATTATGGCGTGCGAGCCGCCGAAACGTCAGCTTTCTGCGCGATGACCGACGAACACCCGTCCCGTTTCGCAAGCTGGCGCGACGATGCGCGCGACTGGTGCGCCGGGCGCGCGTGGACGTGGCGCGCCGCGGTCACCGTGGCGCTCGCGTGGCAGGCGAGCATCGCGTTCCGCGGCCCGGAGGGATTTCACGTCTTTCGCGGTATCACCTTCGGCGCGCACGAGTTCGGCCACCTGTTTTTCGCGCTCGCCGGCAACGAGTGGCTGGCGGTGGCCGGCGGTTCGCTGATGCAGTTCCTCGTCCCGATTGGCGCGGCGGCGGTGATGCGCTATCACCGCGACTGGTTCGGCGTGGCCGCGTGTGGATTCTGGCTCGCCTCGAGTTTCGCCGATCTCGCGCCCTACATCGCCGACGCCCGCGCCATGGACCTCGACCTCGTGAGCTTCTCCGAAGACGGCGCGGTGCACGACTGGAACTACCTGCTCGGCCAGGCGGGGCTCCTGCGGCAGGACCAAGCCATCGCGCGGATTGACCGGTTCGCCGGTTTCGTGGTTCTCGTCGCGTCGCTCGCGTTTGCGGGGTGGCTGCTGCAGCAGATGAAGCGGCCGAGGCGGCCGACTCCCGAGTGAGGTTGCGGAGGACGGCAGGGGAACGGGGCGCGTCTACACCGAGATGCCAGGGTCCACGGAAACTGCAAAAGGCTTACCACGGATTACGCGGATGCGGTACGGATGAACACGGATTCATATATGGGGCGTCCCAAGAGGTATCCGTGTTCATTCACCTTCAATCCGTGTCATCCGTGGTAGGCCGTTGCAGTTCGCCCTCACACACGACACCCGCAGTGCTCGATGAAAAGCACGATTGGCGACCAGCCGCGCCCTCCGCAGCCAATCGCCAATCGTAATCCTCAATCGCAATCCTCAATCGAAATCCTGAGTCCAGATCCTCAATCGCAGTTCATTAGAATATCGTCAGCCGGATGTACCGTTTCGGATTCTTCTTCAGGTCGGCAATCAGGTCCCGCAGTTCCATCATCAGGGAATCCGAATTCCGGTAGAGCCCGGGGTCGTTCACCATCAGCCCCAGCGTGCCCTGCCCCTGGTGCACTTTCAGCAGCACCGAGTCGGCGCGGAACATCACGCTCCGCAGGCTGACCTCCGTGCGCTCGAGCGACAGCGTCATCCGGTTGATCCGTTCGGCCGCGTCGCGCGCCTGCGTGGCCGTGCGCGCCACATCGCGCATGATGGCCTGCACTTCTCCCTTCGACGTTGCCGAATCGATACGGGCCACCGAGCGGGCAAACGCCGTGGAGGCCCGTGCGAGGCTGGCGGCGCCTTCGCGCACGTTGACGCTGACGGTGTCGAGGTTGCGCGACTGCACCCGCACCGTCCGCGCCAACTCAGCCGACAGGTTGTTCACGTTGCGAATGCTGGCACGCAGTTCGCGCGCCGCGCTGTCGTTGAAGGCCACCTGAACACGTTCGGCCACCGACGCCACGTCGCCGGCGATGGAGCCCGCCACCGTGGTCAGCTGCGCCACGTCCGGGAGCACCGCACCCGGCAAGATGCCCGTACCGCCGCCGGCGCTCTCCGCGAGCTGCAACGCCACTTCGGCCCCAGCGGGCACCGAACGCCGCGGCGTGAGGCTGGCCTGCCATTCGCCGAAGAGCGACGACGCCCCCAGCAGCACCACGGGATCCGGCGGCAACGTCACATCCTTGTCGAGCGAGAGGCGCACGTGCACCCATCCACCCGGCTCGAGTTCGACGGCCTCCACGGACCCCGCCTTCACGCCGCGGATCACCGCGAGGCTGCCGACTGTCACCTGGCCGACGTCGCGGAAGCGCGCGACCACCTTCTGGCGCCGCGTGCCAAGCTCAGTCTCCTGGAGGAAGAGCGTGACGAGGATGATCAGCGCCAGCGACAGGAGGATCGTGAGGCCGAGCAGAAAGTCGTTCGAGCGTTTCTTCATACGGATCTCCCAAGAAGCCAGACGACGGCCCAGAATGCGTCCAGCACGAGAATCAGCACCGCCGACGTGACCACGGCCCGTGTGGCCGCGGCGCCCACGCCCTCGGCGCCGCCGCGCGTCTCGAGGCCGGCGGCGCACCCGACCGCCGTCACCGCGACGCCGAAGCTCGCGGCCTTCACCAGGCCGTACCGCACATCGAACTCGCTGAAGAAGAACCGCGCCCCCTTCAGGAATTGCTCCGACGACAGGTCGAGCAGGCCCATGGACGCCAGCCAGCCCGCGCCGAGGCCGACCATCATCGCGACGCCGACGACCACGGGGAACATCACGAGGCCGGCGAGAATGCGCGGCGTCACGAGGTAGGCGATGGGGTCGTACGCGAGCGTCTCGAGCGCGTCCACCTGCTCAGTGACGCGCATCGTCCCGATCTCGGCGGCGATGTTCGCGCCCACCCGACCGGCGAGCGCGAGGCCCGTGAGCACCGGCGCCAGCTCCATCATCACCGTCTTCTGCACCAGCGTGCCGACGAGATAGCGCGGCACGGCGTTGGTGAACGCATAGCTCGCCAGCAGGGCAAGCACGATGCCGGTGAAGCAGGCGATGAGGATGCCGATCGGCAGCGACCCCACCCCGAGCTTCATCATCTGCTCGGTGGCGTGGGGTCCCCACGTGCGCACGTCACGGGAGGCCCTGACCGCTCCGAAGACCATGCGCCCGGCGGAGCCCATGCCCGCGACCGCCTCGCGCGCGTACCGGCCGACGCCTTCAACCATGGGGTCTAGCATACGGACCGGCCGGCCATCTCGTTAGGGGCCGGCCGCCGGTGCCGGTGGCCAGCGGGTCCGCCGGGCGCGGCCTGCGCACGGCTTATCCTTCCGCGACGAGCGCAAACCGCGGGATCTCGCACGCGAATCGCTCGCCGTCTCCGGCCTCGAAGCAGTATTCGCCTTCCATGAAGCCGCCCCGTCCCTTGAGCACGCAGAAACTCTGGTACTCATGAACGCCACCGGGTGCCAGCACCGGCTGTTCTCCCACCACGCCGTCGCCCACCACCTCAGTGTCATCGCCGGCATCGTCATGAATGAGCCAGCGGCGTGACAGCAGTTGCGCCGTCCGCGTGCCGACGTTCTCGATGCGCACGAAATACGCGAAGACGAATTGGCCCTGCGCGATGGACGACTGATCGGGCAGGAAGGCGGGCCGCACCGTGATGCGGAAGCCGTTGGAGAGCTTGTAGAAGAAGGGGGCGGGCACGCAGGGAAGGTACAACCGATCGAGGATCTGGACCCAGGAATCCGATTGAGGATCGCGAACGCGGATCGCGATTGGCGATGGCTACCCAGTGTTGCATCGGCCAATCGCCAGTCGCCGTCCGCTGTCGGAATCCTCAATCGGAATCCTGGGTCCAGATCCTCAATCGTCGTCTACTTCGCTCGGGCCAGTGAAAACGTCAGGATCACCTGCCGCGGAAGCCCCGGCTCGAACGCCACCGGCGCATTGCTGACCACGTCCGGGTTCAGGAAGGCCGACGCGATGTACCGCCGGTCCGTCATATTCTGCACCGTCAGCGAGCCGCGGACACCGATTCCACCGCTCATCGCGATCACGCGATCGGCGTGAAGCCCGGCGCTCAGAATCGTCGAGGCGGGGACAGTGATCCGGTTCGCGTCATCGGCGAAGTAGCTCCCCGTCTTCTGCACGCCGAGTTGCACGCGCATCCCGCGCGCGCGGGCCGGCGTCCACGACAGGCTACCGTTGAAATGGAGTCCCGGCACGCCCACGACGTCGTTGCCGGCGTAGTCGGCGCGCTTGCCGGGCCTTCCGTAGTGCACGGAATCCACCACATACTCCTCGTACGTGTTTCGGGACGTCGTCAGAGCGCCCGTCACGTGCCACCCATGTGCGAGCCGCGCGTTGACGCCCAGTTCGGCGCCCATGCGATGCACCCGCCCGGCCGTGAAGTAGAAGCGCCCGCCCCGGTACGGGACGATCTCGTTGGCGACCGCCGTGAAGTATCCGGCGATGTCGTATGACAGCTCGCGCACGAGGCCCTCCCCGCGCGCCAGCAGGTGCCGCATTCCCAGCTCATACGTGGTCGACCGGATGGCGTCGAGCAGCGGATTGAGCGCCGTCACCGTGTCCTGCCCGAAGGTGCTCGCCGGATCGGTCTCGTTGCCGGCCGGTGCCTCGATGCCGCCACCGACGCTGGCGTAGAGGCTTTGCGTGAGTGACACCCGGTAGTTGAGCCCGAGCTTGGGCGTGACCCGCGTGAAACTCTTTACGTCGTTGAGCCGCGGGTTGATGCGGCTCTGATAGTCGTACGTGATGTCGTCGTAGCGCGCGCCCACGGAAATGCCGAACTTTTCGCCGAGGGCGAGATCCTCACTGACAAACACGCCGACGTTTGACGCCCCCTCGCGCTTGTTGTCCCGCAGGTCGGTGCCCCGCGTGCCAGCGGCGGTCAAACCATAGAACTGAATCGAGCCGTCCTGGCCGGCCATGTCGACGCCGGCGGAAAACGTGCCCTTCACCGTCGCTGACAACGCGCTCCGTGCGAGATAGACGGCGCTGCCGCCAAGGTGCAGGCGCGTGAAGTCGCGGAACGTCCCGCGCTCGCTGCGATGCAGGACCTTGGGCTGCACGAAGAACATCGTGTTCAGGTCCTGCGATGCGGAGAGCCTGTGCTCCAGCGTGAAGCCCAGCCGACCCACGCGGTTGTCGCGGCGCTCGAAGCGCGCGCGGTAGGTCGCGTTGGCCTGCGAAGGGTCCGCGTCCACCTGCGCCTGCGTGAGCGGACCGGGGATGAAGAACTGGTCATGCGTCACGTACAGGGCGACGCCCAGCCGCGTGGCGTCGCCGAGCGGCGAGACAAGCCCGGCATTGAGCAGGGAGCGGGTGCTCCCCGAGTTGCCGCGCCACCCGTCGAAGTCCGACTGCGTGGCGGTCCAGTGCACCCGCGCGTCGCCGAACGGGATTCCGCCCGAGAGGGCGAAGCGCAGCAGCCCGAACCCGCCCGCCGCCATCTCGCCGCGCTGATACGCACGGTCGAACTCGGGAACCGTCGAGACGCTCACCACGCCGCCGGCTGCGTTGCCGTAGACCGCGGAGGCGTTGGAACGGATCACATCAATCGACGTCGTCGCCGCAAGGTCGATGCCGTCGAACGAGGTGCGGCCATCGGGCTCCGTCTCCGGGATGCCGTCGAGCAGCACGCGGACGCCGCGCGACGTGCCTGCGTTTGAGCGGTCGCCGGCGCCGCGCGCGCCGAAGCCGCGAATGACGAGTCGGATGTCGCTGCCGCCGGAACGCGACTGCGCGAGCACCCCGGGCACGAGTGCGAGCGCCTGATCGAGCCCCGTGCCGCTGCCGCCGCGCCATTGGTCGGCGATCACGCGCGACACGCTGAGCGGCGTCTCGAAGAGCGAGCGCGCATACCGGCTCGCGGTCACCGTAACCGTCGGGAGGCTCGACGAGGTGTCCTTCGCGGGCACGTCCTGCGCGGCGGCTGGCAGCGTGGCGCCAACGAGCAGCAAAACGGCCGACCGGCGGATCAATCGCATGGGACGGGGGAAGGTGAAGGGGGCACGGCGCGCGCGTTCATGCCCGCTGTGAAAATACTCGCCGCGCGCCCGAAACGTTGGCCTCAGCCGCCCCCGCCCGTCGGATCGATCCGCATCGACCCCGGCAGCGCGTCGAGCAGCGGCTTGAGGTCCGCCGCGCGGTCGAGCGGCGTGACGAACGTCAGCCCCGGCAGCGTCACCACCAGCATCTTCGAGACGCCATACAGCACCACCACGCCGGCCTCGCCGTGCACGATATTGGAATCGGCGTCCACGAAGTGCGCCGACCCCACCACGCCATTGCCGTCGTCGTCGAGCGAACGGGCGCGTCGCAGCGATGCCCACGTCCCCACGTCGTCCCACTCGAAATCGCCCGGGATGACCAGCAGGCGCGGCCCGCGCTCGAGAAGCCCCCGCTCGATGCCCACCGACCGGATGCTGCCGACGAACGCCGGGAGGTTGCCCGCGCGCAGTGCGTCGAAGCCATCGCGCAATTCCACGGTCTTCTCGTCCAGTTGCGTCAGAAAGCCCGTCGCCGTCCCGACGAGGATTCCCGAGTGCCAGAGCGCGCCGGCGGAGATGTGCAGCATCGCCTCGGCCTCGCTCGGCTTCTCGATGAATGCCGCCACTTCGTGCACGCCGCCATCGGCCAGCGCGTGCTGCTCATCCAGCGGGTCCCCGGGGCGGATGTAGCCGAAGGCGGGTTCCACGCGGGACGGGCGCACGCCCACCGCGACGAGGGCGTCCTCCCGCTCCGCCACCGCGCCGGCGCGGCGCAACACCCGGCGGAACTCGTCGGGGAACCCGACCGCGAGGTCGGCGTGCATCGCGCAGCAGAGCGTGTGCGGGCCCGCGCGCCGTGCTACTTCCTGCGCCCCCCACGCGAGCGCGGCCGCCGTCCCCAGCGGACGCGGTTCGACGAGGATGTTCATCTCCGGTACCGTGACGAGCGCGGCGCGGATCGCCGGGGCGATGTCGCGGCTCGTGAGCACCAGCACGCGGTCGGCCGGGATGGCGGGCGCGAGATGCTGCACCGTGTCCACCAGCAGGGGCTGTTCGCTGACGAGGCGCAGCAGCGGCTTGGGCCGCGTCGGCGTGCTCAGCGGCCAGAAGCGCGACCCGATGCCGCCGGCGAAGAGGATCGCCCACAGCGGGGCGTCGGTCTCGGGCAGCATCGTGCGCGACGGCGCCACCGAGGGTGACACCGGCGAAGCCGTCCCGGCGCCGCCGCCGGCCATTCCGCGCAATCCATGCTCCATCATCGAGCGCAAAGATACGCCGTGCCCGCCGTGCGCGCCCCTCCGGGCCCCCACCATCCGGGCTACTCGGCGGGGTCGGCCAGCACCGCGTGGCGCGGCCGCAGCGTGATGGTGACGACGGCACCCACGATCACGACCATCGCGCCCACCGTGCGCAGGGTCAGTGGTTCCGACGCGAATGCCCAGCCCAGCGCGAC
>PNKL01000085.1 GCA_013822425.1 Gemmatimonas sp. | reverse complement strand
GGGCTAATCCTTGGCGCTGGTGAACCGGATGGTCGCAAGGGAGGTTCGCACGCGGACGTAGCGTCAGAATAGCCTGCGCCGGAATACCATGATGACAGCCCTCGTGTCGGCTGCCCGTATGCTCGACGCTCGACGGTCGGGGAGCGGGGCTGATCAGACGACCGCCAGCGTGGGCCGACTTGCAACAGACCGGCGTGAGCCTGCTCCGCGACGCGAACCGGGTCTTCGCGCGTGGATTGGGCGCGGGGTCACCGGGGGCGCATCAAGCTGCAAGCGGCAAGGACGAGAAAGCAGGTGATCATCTGACGGCGCCGGGATTGGCGGCCGGAGATTCGGTGCGCGACTCCTCCGATCATCGTCGGCGCGACGAACGACAGCCCCAGTCCGACGAACGGGTCTCCGAACCTCCGGGCTCGCGTCAGTCCAGCGCCTGGAGCAGATTCCGGCATGCCTCCCGGCCGCCGGTTCAACTGGAGATTCGCCATCGTGGCGACTCTCGTCGTCACCTGCCTCGTCACACTCGCGAACTGGGGGCGTCCCGGTGCGCCGCCGTTCTCCGTGCTGCACAATCACCAGGTCGCCTCGTGGATCGCCTGGCTCGTGCTCTCGCCAACCGTGTTCGTCTTCGCCCGCAAGTATCCGCTGAGCGACGGCTCTCCGTTTTCGTGGATGGGGCGGCATCTGCTCATCGGACTCGGCATCTCCTCCGCGAGCCTAGCCGTGGCGGCGTCGCTCCGCGTCAGCGCCGCCACACTCATGCAGGTGCCGGACGAGATCGGCGCCGAGTTTGCCCTCGGACCGGTGCTCGTCTCGCGAGTTGCCACCGGGCTCCTTATCTATGCGTTGACCACGATCGGCTACCAGGCGGCTGCCTCCCGCCGGATAGCGCGCGAGCGGGAAACCGTGGCAACGCGGCTGCGAGCAGACCTGGCCGAAGCGAAGCTCACGATCGTCGAAGGGCAGCTGCACCCGCATTTCCTGTTCAATACGCTGAACTCCATCGCGGCGCTCGTGCGCGAGGATGCGCGTCAGGCGGAGACGATGCTCGAGCAGCTGAGCGACCTGCTACGCGCCACGCTTCGCACGAATCCAATGCAGGAAGTGCCGCTCGACGAAGCGCTGCGGCTGGCGGAGCAGTACCTCGCCATCGAGCAGGTGCGGTTTCAGGATCGCCTTCGCGCGACCTTCGACGCCACGGCTGCGGCGCGAAAGGGCCGCGTTCCGCAGCTGATCCTCCAGCCGCTCGTCGAGAACGCGGTGCGGCATGGCATCGCGCCCCTCGAGTCGGGGGGATCGGTCCATGTCGTCGCGTTCGTTGAGAATGAGACGCTGCGTATCACTGTCGACGACGACGGCATCGGATTCGGCAAGGCACCGGCGAGTTGCGCCAGCACAGGACTCGGCCTCAGCTCGGTGCGATCACTGCTCTCACACCTGTATGGGGCGGGGCAGCGATTCCATGTGAGCCCGCGCTCCCCGTCCGGCACGACCGTGACGATCGAGCTTCCATACCGTACGGCGCACGCCTGATGGCGACTCCGGCGCCGCTCCGCACGCTCATCGTGGACGATGAGGCGCTCGCGCGCCGACGACTCGCCGCGATGCTCGCGGAGTTCAACGACCTGACGATTGTCGGCGAGGCGGATGCCGGTTCGACGGCGGTAGAGGCGATCGCGCGCGAACGGCCCGACATCGTCTTCCTCGACGTGCAAATGCCGGGCCTCGATGGATTCGGCGTGCTGCGATGCACCGCCGGCGCGCATCGGCCAGTCGTCATCTTCGTCACCGCGCACGACGCGCACGCCATTCGTGCATTCGAGGTGCACGCGGCCGACTATCTATTGAAGCCCGTCACCACGGTGCGATTGAAGGAGGCCGTACGCAGAGCCGTGGAGCGCGCACGAAGCGTTACGCAGAAGGAGGAGGCGCGCGGACTGGAGGGACTGCTGTCGGAGATGCCCGCAACGCCGGTTGAGGGAGCGCGCATCCCGGTGCGGGGCGACGGCGGCGTGGACCTCGTCAACGTCGCGGACATCACGTGGGTCGAGGCTGACGGCGATCTCGCCCGGCTACACGTTGGTGCGAAGGCGGTGACGCTGCGCGAGACGATGTCGGCGCTGGAGATCCGGCTTGCGCCATTCCGCTTCGTGCGCGTGCATCGCTCGGCGATCATCAGCACCGACGCCGTGCGATCGGTCGAGTCGATCGAGAAAGGCAATTACTTCGTTGTGCTGCGTGACGGCACCCGCGTCAGATCCGGGCGGCGCTATCGCGAGCAGGTGCAGCGGCTGATTCGTCGCTGATCGTCGTTGTTTTGCTGTCGTTCGTCGCGGCCCTGTTGATCCGGCTGCCGAAGCTGCGTATCAATCAGCATGCGATCGATTCCCAACTCACAGCACAGGAGTGACGATGAACGGACTGGCCCTGGTCTGTCTCGCAGTGATTGCCGTGACGGTCTTTGCGGTGGTGAAGATGAATCGAAGGCGCTCGAAGTCGGCGGCGCCGAAATGAGGAGAGGCAACCGTCGCGCGGTGGCCTGGCTGGTTGGTGGCTTCCTTTTCTGCCCCTGCCACCTCCCGATCACCCTCGCGCTGTTCGGCGTCCTCTTCGCGGGGACCGTCCTTGGTGCCGTCCTGCAGCAATATGTGCTGCTCGTCGCCCTCCTCACGACTGCGATCTGGCTCGCCGCCAGTTGGTACGGCTTGCGGCTCATGAGCAGGTCGACGCGGGCTGTGAAATGATCGCCTTCTTCTTGCTCGCCTTCGCGATCGCCTGGTCGATGTGGGCGCTGGCCGGCCGGTTCACGGACGGGGCGGCGCTCTCGGCAACCGGACAGATCATCCTGCTGATCGGCGTTTTCGGCCCGGGCATCTCCGCGATGTTGCTCTCCGCGATGAAGGGCGGGAGCGCGGAAGCGAAGGCGCTCTTCGGCCAGATCGGCCGATTCCGCGTACCGGCGCGGTACTACGCCTTCGCCGTGGCGTTTCTGGCGGCGGTCAAGCTGACCGCCGCGGTGCTCATTCGCCTGTCGACCGGCGCGTGGCCAGCGTTCGGCACGGAGCCCATTGCCATCATCATCGGTACGCTCTTCGTCTCGACGTGGACGCAGGCGGGCGAAGAACTGGGCTGGCGCGCGTATGCACTCCCGCCGCTTGCCACGCGCATGGGACTCGGGCCGGCGAGTATCGTCATCGGCGTCATCTGGGCAGTCTGGCATCTGCCGCTCTTCTACGCGCCATACAGCAACACCTACGGTCAGTCGTTTCCCCTGTACCTGCTCCAGGTCGTGGCTATCTCAATCGCGATGGGGTGGCTCTACTGGCGCACGCAGGGGAGCCTGCTCCTCGTCATGCTCTTTCACGCGGCGATCAACAACACGGCCAACATCGTGCCGTCGCGGCTCGAGGGCGCGACGGACGCGATGAGCCTCCACGCGTCGACGGTGGGATGGACGACCGTGGCGCTGCTGTGGGCGGCTGCGGCGTACTTCCTCTACTCGATGCGCGGGGTGCGGTCCGTCGGCGCGTAGCTCAGACGCCTCGTCGAGCGACGTAGCGCGCAACGGTTGAGACAGCGCTTCCAGGCCGCTGGCCGGTCCGATGCGGATCGTGGCGTGCATCACGCAGGCGGCCGTGATTGCCCAGATCCTCGCGCACCTGCGCCCGCGCGCCACCGCGGGGACTCGGCCCGGCGCACGGAGTTCGGCCTCGACGGGCTCGTCCGCGGCGCGTAGCACGCGGCGACAACTGCCCGCGCGCCGCGCCTTTCGGCTCGATCCGATCGAGGCGCTGCGGTACGAGTAGCGCCGGCTAATTCTTGGCGCTGGTGAACCGGATGGTCGCGATGTAGTCGCCCTTCGCGATCGTCTCGTTGAGCTTGGGATATGGCTTGAGCGCCACGATCGTGAACTGCTTGTCGCGCACGATGACCGTCGCCCTGGATGCATCGGCGCCGAGCGTCAGCGAGACCTGCTGGCTGCCGCCCACGGTGAACAGCGCCACGGCCTCTCCCGCCCAGACGCACTGCGCCCCGGTGGGACAACGCGAGTCGGACGTCACGTCGGTGAACTGCACGCGGGTTGTGTCGTCGGGAATCTCGATGGTCGCGCCAAGCCGGATCTCGATGTTCTCGCCGAGTTGCGGTTCGGTGCCGGACGAACCGCAGGCGATGAGCAGCACGGCGAAGAGGAGTGGTCGCATAGGGCAGGCTCCCTGTGAAGGAGGGCGGCCGCTTACTGGCGGCAGACGGCGTTGGGTGACGGCTTCGGCTTGTCCACGAGCGGCCGCCGGTCGGCGTTCGCCACCGCCAGGGCGACGTCGTGCACCAATTGGCTCACCGCCGCCATGTGCGGGTAGTCGATGTAGCTCGGCTCGTCGGTCACCGTGTGGTAGTCGGCGTGCAGGCCGGTGGTAAAGAAGGCCACGGGGATGCCGAAGCGCGCGTAGCTCGCGTGGTCGGACCGGCAGTAGATGTTCTCCGGATGCCCGGGCGCGTCGAACGTGTAGTCGAACGTGAACGGGGCCTTCTGCATCCTGTTCACCGTCTCGATGAGATCGCCGAGTTCGGTGGAGAGCCGGCGCGTCCCCACCAGTTGCAAGTACGTCGGTCCGCCGCCCTTGATGTCGCCGGCACCGCCGCGGCCCACCATGTCCATGTTGAGCTGCGCCACGATCGAATCGCGCGGCACCGTCGGGTGCTTCGTGTACCAGTCGGAGCCGACCAGCCCGATCTCCTCGCCCATGTGCCAGACGAAGAGCACGGACCGCTTCGGCTTGGCCTTCGCCCCGGCGAGCGCCTCGGCGACCTCGGCCATCGCGACGGTTCCCGAGCCGTCGTCATCGGCGCCGTTGGAGATGGAGTCGAGGCGCGGACGGCGGATCACGCGGATCGAATCCACGTTCACCTTGATGGCGGCGAGCTGGGCCGGCGTCGGCGTCTTGCCGTCGCCCAGCGCGGCCTTGATCCGCTCGACCTCGATGTTGTACGCGCGCAACGAGTCGTGGTCCACGGCGCCGGGCTGGACGCCGACGTGGTCGCTGTGCGCCCCGATGGCGACGTACTGGTGCTTGAGCGCCGGGTCGCTGCCCTCGAGCATCGCCACCACATTGCGCCCGGACGTGGGCGTGTCCCTCAGTTCGATCTTCCCGGTGTACCGCCCGGTGACGGTGCCCCACCTGGCGAAGTTCAGCGGGGCACCCACGAGCGCCTGCGTCATGGCGTTGGACGCCACAATTACCGGCGGCATGACCATGGCCGGCCCCGAGGGCGGGACGGTGACCATCTCACTCTGCATCAGGAATCCGCGAACGGCGGCCGGCGCATCGTCGAGCATCGGCAGCACGATCGCCTTGGCGGCGCCCACGGGCTTGCTCAGCGCCGACGTGAACTGCGCCTGCAACCCCTTGGCGGCCATGTCGGGCGTGTAGCCGAAGACCACCACCTTGTCCCGCGTCTGGTCCGCCGTCAGGTGCACGGAGGTGTCGCCAATCAACCCGCCGAACACCACCTCGGCGCCGTCGAACGGCTTGGTGGCCCACTGCGCAAAGACGCCGTAGTCCTTCTGATAGGCGAACGTCTGCTCCCCGACGACAACCGGGGACGTCGCCCAGGCGCGGCGCGTCAGCGGCACAGCCTGGAAGAACGTGCCGCTGTCGCCCATGGGCTTGAGCCCCATCTGCTTCGCCCATCCGGCGATGATGTCGGTCGCCCTGTCGTGCTCCGGCGTCCCCGAGGCGCGCCCGGCCAGGGAGTCGTCGGCGTAGACGTAGAGGCGCGACATCAGGTCTTCGGCCGTGATGGCCGTCCGTGTGGGCTTGGCCTGACGCTTGACCGGGAGCCGCTGGGCCGGGGCGGAACTGGCCGCCATGGCGAGGGTAAGGGCCACGGCGGAGGCGAGGACGCGCATGAGGGCGGCGGGTTCGGGTGGATGCGCGAAGCAGCCGGCCGATCTCGTCGTGCCGACCACCAATTATACAGTGGTCATCACCCCCATGTTTCAGCCTCCGCGAGCGGGTGTGTCGGAATTCGGGCGGGCCTGACTAACGCTCCGACGGCGCTGCGCGTTACTGCTTTGATGCCCAGGCGATGGGCGCCCGGACAATCCCACTCGGAGGAAGGATGAAGGTGATTCAGTTTCTTGCCGCAGCGGCAATCGTGCTGACGGCGACGACGGCGATGGCGCAGGCCGCGCCGCAGGGCGCGCCGCAGGGCGGTGGCCAGGGCGGCGCCCAGCGCGCGATGGAAGCGATGATGCAGGGCATCACCCTGACGGACGCGCAGAAGGCCAAGGTGGACTCGATCGTCGCCGCTTCGCGCGAAGAGAGCATGAAGCTCCGCCAGGAGGCGCAAGCCGCCGGTGGTCCCCCGGGGCCAGAACTGATGGAAAAGATGCGTGCCGTCACCACCAAGCGGAACGACGCCATCAAGGCCGTGCTCACGGACGAGCAGAAGGTGATCTTCGAGAAGAACCTCGCCAACATGCCGCAGCGCGGCCGCCCACCGCGCTAAGCAACAGCGTCACGCGCTCGAAAGCGGGCCACGGTGAACCATCACCGTGGCCCGCTTCCTTGGTCCCCTGCACCCCACCGTGCCTGTGCCCCTGTACCCCACCCTGCACTCTTCCCGCAGTCTATCGCCCCCGCTGCATCGCTGTCGCCGCCATCCGATCCACCAGTGACGGGAAAAGCAGCTTGAGCCACATCCCGAACCGCGCGCGCGCCGTCATCACCAGTTCGCGGTCGCGATGCTCCGCCGCATCGAGGAGTTGTCGCACGCACTCGCCGACCGGCATCATCGCCGCCTCGTTGACCGGGCTGCGACCGAGCGGCTCACCGTCAGGCCCGAGGTTGCGGGCACGCGATCCCGTGCCCACGAAGCCGGGACAGACGATCGTGACCGACACGCCAGACCCCAGCAGCTCGATGCGCAGCGAGTCGAAGAACCCGTTGAGCGCCGCCTTCGCCGCCGCGTAGCCGGACCGCATGGGAACGCCCGTCTTTCCGGCGAGGCTCGACACCACGACCAGCCGCCCCTTCGACGCACGCAGGTGCGGCAGCGCGGCCAGCGCGCAGTAGACCGCACCGAGGTAGTTCACGCGCACGAGCCGTTCGTAGACCGACCAGTCGGCCACGTCCTCGGCGCGCGCCCACATCGCCTGCCCGGCATTGCAGATGAGCGTGTCGATGCGGCCGAACCGCGCGAGCGCGCGGGTGATGAGCGCCCGGCAGTCCGCCTCGACCGTCACGTCGCAGGAGACCAGCTCGACGTCGGCGCCATGGCGGCGGCACCTTTCGGCGACCTCCTGAAGCCGTTCGACATCGCGTGCGGCGAGCACCAACCGGGCACTCTCGGCGGCGAGGACGTGCGCCACCTCGGCGCCAATGCCGAGCGAGGCGCCGGTGAGCACCACGACCTGGCCGCGCCACACGCTCATGCCACGAGTTCGTTGAGGGCGGCGATCACCTGCACTTCGATGTGGTAGCCGTAGTGCAGCGCATTCACCGGGACGACGGCGCGCGCCGGCCGATGATTGCCCATCAATTTCGCATAGGCGGCATTGAAGCGTCCCCAGAGTCCCATGTCGGAGACGTAGACGGTCACCTGCAGCATCCGCGAGAGGTCGCTGCCGGCCGCCCGCAGCACGGCGGCGATGTTCGCAAACACCTGCGCCGTCTGTTCCTCGATGGACCCGACGCGATGTTCCGTCTGGCCCGGAACGATGGGAAGCTGGCCGGCGACGTAGACGCAGCCGTTGTGCACGATGGCCTGGGAGTAATGGCCGGCGGGGGTGGGAGCCTCGGGCGTGGATATTGAGTGCATTGTGAGAGCTGGCTGATGGTAGATGGTAGATGGTGGATGGTGGATGGTGGATGGTAGATGACGGAGGGCATGGCGCGTCTGTAGCTTATAGCATCAGCGCGAGCACCGCCTCCCGCGACGGATACCTACCATCTACCGTCAGCGCCTTCCGGTCAGAACTCCGATGAGCATCATTGACGTCCTCGCCATTGTTCCCCATCCTGACGACGCTGAACTCCTGTGCGGCGGCACGCTCGCCAGGCTCGCCCGTGAGGGACGACGGACGGGAATCATCGACCTGACGCGCGGCGAGATGGGGACGCGCGGTTCCGTGGAGATTCGCGCCGCCGAGGCGGCCCGCGCGGCACAGGTGCTCGGCGTGGCCGTGCGCGAGAACCTCGGCCTTCCCGACTCTGGGCTCGAGAACCAGCCGGCAGCGCGCCGACAGCTCGCCGTGGTGATTCGCCGCCTGCGTCCGCAGGTGGTTATCACCATGGCGCCGCGCGGGCGCCATCCCGATCATCGCGTCACGGCGCAACTGGTACGCGACGCCTGTTTCCTGGCGGGCGTTCGCAAGACCGACCCCGGCACGGAGCCGCATCGTCCGCGCAAGCTGCTCCACGCCATCACGTTCCGGGAAGACCACGTGAAGCCGACGTTCGTCGTGGACATCTCGGCCGACTTCGAGACGAAGCTGGCGGCCATCGCCTGCTACGAATCGCAGTTTGAGGGAGTCATTCAGGCGGGCGAGGTGTATCCAACAGGGGAGCCCTTGGCCGAAGTGATTCGCCACCAGTCGGCGCACTACGGATCGTTGATTCGTTGTGCCTACGGTGAGCCCTACTGGACCAGCGAAACCATGAGAGTGGACGATATCATGAGCTTGGCGGTAGAGACGTTTTAGCGTCAGAGAAACAACAGAGAAACAACAGAAAGACAACAGAGAGACAACAGAGAGACACCAGTGGGCTCCGACGACCTCATCGACATTTCCGTCACGCTTGCTCCTCACACGCCCGAGTGGCCGGGGGACACGCCGTTTTCGTGCGGATGGACGTGGCGAGTATCAGACGGGGCGAGCGTGAATCTCTCGGCGATCACGTCGAGTCCGCACGTGGGGACGCACGCGGATGCACCGTTGCATGTGCGCGACGACGCGGCGCCGACTGATCAGCTGCCACTGGAGGCGTTCATCGGCGCCGCGGTGGTGCTCGACGTGACCGGTCGGGTTGGCGAGCTCGATCGTGAGGTGCTGCGCGCCGCCGGTCTTGGCGTGACGCCGGCGCGACTGCTGCTCAAGACGGAACGATCCATCGCCTGGGGCGCCTTTCCGGAGGCCTGGCCGGCGCTCAGCGCGGCCTGCGCGGCGTCCCTGGTCCCCGAAGGGTTGCTATTGCTTGGCGTGGATTGCCCGAGCGTTGACCTTCGTGACTCGAAAGAGCTGCTGGTGCATCACGCGCTGTTCAACGGCGGTGCGTACATCTTGGAGAACCTGGACCTTTCGCTCGTCGCCGCAGGACCGTACGATCTCATGGCCGCACCGGTGAAGTACGGCGGACTCGACGCCGCACCGGTGCGCGCGGTCCTGCGCCATGCCAACACGGAAACCTGAACCATGCTCACGAACCTCGTTGCTCGTCGCTCCCTCCTGCGCGGCGTTGCCGTCGTCGCCGCCGCCTCCGCCTTGGCGATCGCCGCCCGGCCGAGCGCGGGCCATCCGGCGCCGCAGGGCGGCGCGATCATCCAGATCCGCGACTTCCCGGCGGCGTCCATCGTCGAGATCATCGCCTGGAACGGCGCGGAGCCGCAGTATGGGCTGCGCACCTTCGTCAAGCGCAATGGCTCGGCCGATCGCTATCACCGACTGTGGGTCAACAGCGCCTATCCAGCCATCGGCGATGCCGCGAAGGCGCAGGGACTCAACCGGCCGCTGCAGGTGAGCAGCGCACGGGACGACCAGAACTGCCACGGCGGCAAGTGCGCACCCACGTCGACGGTCGGCGCACGCATCCCCGACGACCCGCTGCGCAAGGCCACGGAGAACGTCGAAGTGAAGTTCATCACGAGCAGCGGCGCCGAGATCGTGTTCACGGCGCGCCGCCCGCTGATCGACGCGTACCTGGCCGCGGTGGATTCGGTGATCGGGGCGCTCAAGAAGTAACCGCCGGTTCACGAGAGTACCAACACTTTCGCCAAGGTTCCACTCGATCGGGTGCAGACGGTAGCAGCCATTGGTCAGGTGCGTGACCCCGAGGTTCCTGCACGCCGGCAGCAGGTTCTCCATGCGTCGCCGAATCAGCGCGCCCAAGCCCGGTCACCTCCATGGGCCGCCTCGGTCACGTGCTGTTCAAGCACGGTGAACTCCGCCTGCATGCGACGGCTCTCCCGGATGTACGGGTACATCGCGAATCCGTCCGCGGTGCCGACGATGTCCGGGCGCAGGCGAAGACCGGGCCATCCCGCCCCGCCA
>PNKL01000084.1 GCA_013822425.1 Gemmatimonas sp. | reverse complement strand
GGCTAGCGTTGCCGTCGTGGTGAAAAAGGCCCGCGTTGCATTTACGGCATGCGCTCAATCTCGCGTGACAGCCGGCTGCCCCCCGTGTCGAACGCTCGCATTCCCGTCTGCCAAAGCACCCCTTGGTCACGCCCGTCCTCATACGGCTGGTCGAAGTCACCCTCGCTCGCGCGTTCGAACAGGTGCGTCAGCCGCTGCATGCGCACGCCTTGGTGCCCCAGCATCCAGGCGTACGTCAGCGACCCCGCGGCGAACAGCGAGAACGTCCAGATCTGCCCGGTGGGTTCGTTCAGCATGACGCTCTGCGCTGCCACCGCGACGATGGTTGAGTACGAGATGGCCACGCTCCCGAGTCGGCACAGGCGGCGGCATCGCGATCAGCGTGGGTACGGTCATGGGTCGGCTAGAACCGCGCCTCGACGCTGAGGTCTACCCGAACCGCCTTCTGCGGCCAGAGCCCGCGCGCCACGTCAAGTCGGATCATCCCGTCCATCACCGAGGCCCCGACGCCGACACCGCTCATCAGGCGCCCCGGCGCACCGAAGTTCTTCCGGTCGCCGGCCCAGCCGACGTCGCCGAAGAGCACGGGTTTCACCACCCGGCGCGACAAGGCCAGTTCGCCACGTCCCATCCAGAAGGCGCTGCCGCTCATCGTCCCGGGACGAATGCCACGCACCGTATGCAGGCCGCCGAGCTGGAAGGCCCGCTGCGTGGGCGCCGTGCCGGTGATGCCGCCCGCGGAGGCCGTGACCGCCATCTCCGCTCCGTACGGCAACCCGTGCGACACCGTGAGATCGATGAGGCCTCTCCCATACTCGAAGTCACCGGCCGCTCCCTCGGCGCGCAGGTCGACGTTGGCGCGGAAGCCTCGCGGATCCAGTCCCCAGCCCTTCTGCGTCCGCACGGCAGCGCCGTACTGCACCGCCTTGTCGGCCGTCACGTTGGGCAACACGCGGTCGTCCTGCGCGCCGCGGAAGAGCGTGAAACGCGTGGTCATGGGTGCGTTCCACTGCTGCTCGGCGAATAGCCGCCATTCCGTGCGTCCGAAGCGCGGCGTCGTTCCCGACAACTCGGTGCCCCACGCGCGGTAGTAGAAGCCCTGGTCGCCCGCATAGAGCAGCGAGGCCAGCCCAGCGCCGAACGAGAGCGGCGCCCCAAAGTCGCTGGCCACCGCCAGCCGGCGGAAGACGGTGCCGCGCACGGTGGACCGTCCGTTGGTGCGCTCGAGATTCAGGTCGCCATTCAGCTGGCGGTCCGCCCACGAACCGCGCGCCCCCACGATGGCGGTGTAGCCGCGTCCGAGCGTCATGGACGCCTGCGCGCCAGTGCTGAACCCCTCGACACGGTTGTAGCGCGTCAGCGGCAGCCCCCACGTGATCACCGGCGCCTGCGGCATCCACGCCGCCTGCAGGTCAAAGTTCAGCGCCTTCTTCAGGTCTTCGATGTCGCTCGTGGCAAAGACCGACTCTCCGGAGCCAAGGAGCGACCCGACGAACTCGGGCGACGACGCGAGCTTGGTGCTGTCGCACGGCATCTGCACCGCCATCTGCAGCGCGCCGTTGTACCGCGTCTGCATGCGTGTGTAGGTGCTGCTCGTCGCGCAGTCCTGTAACCGCTGGGCTTTCGCCGTCGAGTCGCGCGCCAGGCGGAAGGTGCGCATCAGCGAGTCGCGCGTCGTCGAGTCCACCCCCGCCTTGCGCAGCGAGTCGCGCACGGTGGCGTAGCGCACCGCGGGACGCGGGAAGGCCGGCAGTGAGTCGAGTCCGTTGACCGAGGCATAGCGGAACTTCTGCTCCACCTGCACCGGCACGCGCATCATTCCCACCTGCGCGCCGGCTTCGAGCACCTGCAGCTTGGGCATCCAGAAGCGCCCGTTGTACAGCCCGTACTCGATGCTGATGGCGTCCACGCCTACCTTGAGCGGCGATATGATCGGTCGCACCAGGCGCGGGACTTCCTTCATGCCCTCCTTTGTCTCGTCCATGCTCCACACGTCCATCGGCACGCTCAGCCGATAGACGGCGCGCACGAGATGCGCGGTGGACTGGTCAAACCAGAACGAGCCGACGGTGAGGTTCCACTTGGGGGCGCGCGCCTCCACATGGATCTCGCGCAGGGTGATTTGGCTCTGGTCGGGCAGCGTCATGATAATCGAATCGCCCGTGGAGTACGTGTAGTACGCCTCGGAGCCCTCGGCGATGGGGTGCACCAGCTCGCGCTCGTCTACCTCGGTCTTGGCCATCCCGCTCCCGATCCAGAGCTGCTCGCGCCCCGGGTAGTACGGGATGGGCGGGTCGTTCCCCATGCTTACGTTCTCGGCTTCCTGTTCCTTCGGATCGACGGGAAGTGCCGTGCGCGACCCTTTGACGTCCGCCCAGACGCCGCGCGTGCGGTGCCACCGCACATTGGCGATATCCTCATGGCGCATGATCACGCGCTCGCGACCAAAGGCGCGCAGCCCCATGCCCACGGAAAAGCGCTGGTAGGTGCGGGCTTCGTAGCTGACGAGCAGCGAGTCCTGTTTCAGGCGGGCGGCGCGGGCGCGCAGCAGCAGCTCGCGCGCGGTGGCGTCCTTGAACGCCGTGTGGCGATGCTCATCGGTGACGGGAATCCTCCGTGGCGCTGCCTTGTCGTCGTCGTCCGACCCACCGCTGCCGCCAATCTGGATGCCGAAGCTGACTTCACGCTCGTATCGCTTGGTGGTGTCGGCTGCTGCCTTCGCCTTGGTGCTGTCGGCAACGGGGCGCTTCTGCACCCCCGCTTGCACCTTCACCTGGAGAGCGGTGACGAAAACGAGCGGAAGGACGTGCAGCAGCATGCGAAAGCTCCCGGAGATGGCCGGCGTGGAGGACTAACAATTGGTACGCGCACGGCCCGATGGCGGTTTCGGAGACGGGGCGAATCCAGGTCCACCCCGTCATCGTGCATACCCGCCACAGGGAGCCCTAGTTCGGCTGCGTTCTTGGCTGCGCGCTTTTCGGATTTCCCAGGACCGGTGTTCCCGGGACCGGTTGCGCCGTGGCGGGTTGCCGCCTACGCTTGACCGCGTCAATCGAATCGCGCCGCATGCGCTGACGTGCTTCCCGCACTCGATTTGCGCTTCGACGGTCAGCGGCCTCCTCGCGATCCATGCGCGCGGAGTCCTGCATCAGCACCAGCCCCAGCACGGCCGGGGCGAGCAGGACCGCCACGCCCCCCGGGAAGCGCGCCGGCTTTGACGGATCGCCGCCCATCCGTCGGATGGCCTCCGGGAACCGCTTCTGCACCCAGACGGTGAGGACGATGATCGAGATGCCAATGGTCGCGAGCACCAGCGGAAAGGCGGTTGTCAGCTTGAAGACGTCGAACGCCAGCCAGGCGAGGAACCCGAAGACGCCGAACAGTCCCACCACGAGCAGCACCCGACGTCGCAGGATCACCGACGCCGTGATGACGAGCAGTGACGCCGGCGCGAGAAACCATCGCAGCGATCGGTCGAACTGGAACAGCATCATGCAGCCCCACCACGTCGCCACCGCCACCGAGATCCAGAGCCAGTAGCCGTAGTCCTCCCCGCGCTGGCGCCGGTCAATCAGGTACGCCGCGGCCGCCAGTACACTGGCCACCATCACCCACCGCCAGCCCATGCCAGCTCCGTCAATGCCTGGCCCCGGCGCCCATTCCCGCAGCAGCCGCTCGGGCAGGGTGACGCCGACCACGGCAATCGGGATCATGAACGGCGCAAACGCCATGGTGCGCATCGCGAG
Source organism: Gemmatimonas sp. (assembly GCA_013822425.1). GTDB lineage: Bacteria > Gemmatimonadota > Gemmatimonadetes > Gemmatimonadales > Gemmatimonadaceae > PNKL01. The sequence continues at coordinate 7,262 of PNKL01000084.1, read as the reverse complement.
CAGCACGGCCGCCACGGCCGCCAACTCGATCGCGAGCGGCTGACCCTGGCAGACGGCGAACGGGTGCTCGCGCTGCCGGCAGAGATTCTCGAGCTCCGGCGTCCACACCCCGGTCCACCGCAGGAGCGCATACATGGCGAGCGGCGCCATGGCTACCGCCAGCAGCGTGCCGACGCCGCGCGCCGTGTCAAACCCCTCGCGCTTCAGGAAATAGGCGACCACCAGGAAGATGCCGGCATACGCCACCGACAGTGTGAACACGCCGCTGTCGCCAAGCACCGTCCAGCGATCCACCATGAACCACCCGAAGGCGAACAGCACGACAAGGGCGCCGATGCCGTAGGCGATGGTGATGCCGTTGAAGGCGCGTTCTGCCTCACGACGCTCGCTCGCCTGCGGTTCAGTCGCGCTGGCGAGCGCGAGGAGTGCGGTGCGTTGATCTGGGGTAATGATGCCTTTGTCCACCCCTGTGTCGAGGAGCGAAGAGATAGTCATGAAGCCCTCGAAGGCAGAGAAACAACAGAGAAACAACAGAAAGACAACAGAGAGACAACAGACTTACTGCCTTGGTGCGCGCTTGGCTATGCGCACCGTGCAATCCGGGCGAGAATGAGCTATTTCTCCTCTGTTGTCTCTCTGTTGTCTCTCTGTTGTCTCTCTGTTGTCTCTCTTTCACACCTATGGATCTTTCGCCAGACGAATATCGCCGCCACGCGCATAGACTCTCCGATTGGATCGCGACGTATTTAGGCAACGTCGGAAACTACGATGTGCTCTCCGGCGTGAAGCCCGGGGCGATTCGCGCGCAGCTCCCGAAGTCGCCGCCTGCCGCCGCGGAGTCGCTCGACGACATCATTGCCGACATTGACCGGGTCGTCATGCCGGGCGCCACCCACTGGAACCACCCGGGCTTCCTCGCCTATTTCGCCAACACGGCTTCCGTACCGGGCATCCTGGGCGAGATGGTCACCGCCGCGCTGAATCTCAACGGCATGTTGTGGCGCACCTCGCCGGTGGCCACCGAGCTCGAGCAGGTGGTCACCGACTGGCTCCGCCAGCTCTTCGGCATGGGGGACGGCTGGTTCGGCATGATCACCGACACGGCGTCCATTTCCACCATGTACGCGCTCGCCGCCGCGCGTGAACGCGACCCCGCGCTTGGCATCCGCCAGCGCGGCATGGCCGGACGCTCCGACCTCCCGCGCCTGCGCATCTACTGCAGCGAGCACGCGCATTCGTCCGTGGACAAGGCGGCGATGACCCTGGGCCTGGGCCTGGAAAACGTCGTGCACGTCGCGAGCGATGCGAACTTCCGCCTGCGCCCCGACATGCTCGCCCGCGCCATCCAGGCCGATCGCACGCAGGGATTCCGCCCTCTTGCCGTCGTCGCCACCGCCGGCACGACGAGCATGACCAGCGTGGACCCCATCGCCGACATCGCCGCCATTTGCCAGCGCGAGAGCCTCTGGCTGCATGTGGACGGCGCCTACGGCGGCTCGGCAATGGCCGTTCCCGAGATGCGGCCGCTGTTCGCAGGCCTTGAGAAGGCCGATTCGTTCGTAGTGAACCCGCACAAATGGCTCTTCACGCCCATGGATTGCTCGGTGCTCTTCATCCGGCACCCCAAGGTGTTGCGCCGTGCCTTCTCGCTGGTGGCCGAGTACCTGACCACGTCCGAAGGCGACGACGCGATCAACTACATGGATTACGGCCTCCAGCTCGGGCGTCGATTCCGCGCGCTCAAGCTCTGGATGGTGATCCGCGCCTTCGGCAGCGACGGCATCGCCGAGCGAATCCGGCATCACTGCCGGCTGGCGCAGACGTTTGCCGAGTGGGTGCGCGCGGCGGGCGATGGCTGGGCAGTCTGTGCGCCGGTCCCCTTCTCCACGGTCTGCTTCCGTCACGTCCCACCTGGCGAGACGAACGAGGACGAGATCGCCAGCCATAATTCGGTCATTATGTCCCGTGTTAACGAGAGCGGCGACGTCTTTATTTCGCACACCAAGCTCGGCAACCAGTACGTCCTGCGGGTGGCCATCGGCAACCTCCGCACTACGGAGGCCACCCTCGAGCGGGCCTGGGCGCTGTTGAGGGCCGCCGCCGGGTAGCCCTGCAGGCCCCCCTGAACCCCCTGGACGTCGCGGGGTTAACATTTGAGGAATCCGGACGTCAGTTAGGGGCGCAGGCACTCCCCCACCCGACAGCAGCCTGCAACCTTCCCCGGGGTCGGTCGGGAACTCAGGAGAACCTTGCATATGAAGCTCAGGATTGCCGCCCTTCTTGCCGCCGCCGCTTTCGCCAGCGCCTGCGACAACGCCGCTACCGGCCCGAATGCGTCTCGTGAAACCGCCCTGCTGCAGTTCGACGCGCAGGCGACGATGGACTCGGCGACGCTGGTCCCGCGCGGCCCCGCGTACGAGAACGAAGGTCCGCCCGATGCGCTCAAGCTGACCGACGCGCAGAAGGCGGCCATCAAGGCGCTGCACGATGCCTTCGCTGCCGCGCACAAGACGCAGTTCGACCAGCTCAAGGCCATTCGCGAGGAGGCCCGCGCCGCCATTCAGGCGGGCAAGACGCGCGAGCAAGTACGGGCAATCCTTGAGAAGGGCCGGCCGATCATGGAATCCATGAAGGCCGACTTCGAGGCGCTGCGCGCCGCGGTCGCGGCCATTCTCACGCCCGAGCAGCAGGCGTGGGCTGCCGCGCACCGCCGCCAGAGCGGTGGCCCCATGGGCGGCCCCGCACTCGGCGCCCGCGGTGGTCCGATGGGACCCATGGGTCCAATGGGTGGCCGTCGACCGTAATCATCGGCACTCGAGTGGGCAGTAGATGACGAAGGGCCGGGAGAAATCCCGGCCCTTCCTTATTCCCGTGCACCCTGCACCCCACCGTGCACCCTGCACCCCACCGTGCACCCTGCCTCTTCACCCCACCCTGCACCCTTACCGTTTCCTGAAACTCTCCGGCACCATGTACTCATCCGTAGGCGGCCGCTTGGGGACATTGAACATCCCAACGACCTTCCGGCGGAAGTCGTCGAGGATCTCGTACATCGTGGGGATCACGAGCAGCGTCAGCAGGGTGGACGTGATCGTGCCACCGATGATCGCGCGCCCCAGCGGTGAACGAAAATCCGCCCCTTCGCCGGTGCCGAGCGCCACCGGGATCATGCCGGCGATGAGCGCCATCGTGGTCATCATGATCGGCCGCAGGCGCACGCGCCCGGCCTCGATGATCGCCGCGCGCCGCTCCATCCCCTGCTCCTGCTCCCACTTAGCGAAATCAATGAGCAGGATGGCGTTCTTCGCCACGATGCCCATCAGCAGGATGACGCCGATCATGGACATGATGTTCAGCGTGTCGCCGGTGATCAGCAGCGCGAGCACGACGCCGATGAGCGAGAGCGGCAGCGACATCAGGATCGCGATGGGATCGAGGAACGAGCCGAACTGCATCACGAGGATCAGATACATCAGCAGGACCGCGAGCCCGAGTGCCGCCAGCACGCGGCCGAACACTTCCTGTTGCTGTTCCACCTCGCCGCCCGTCGAGAAGCGCACGCCAGGAGGCGGCGTGTAATCCTCGAGCGCCGTCGTGATGTCGCCGTTCACCTCGCCGAGGCTGCGTCCTTCGGCGTTGGCCTGCACCACCACCACGTTGTCGCGGTTGAGGTGGCTGATGATCGCCGGGCCGAGCCCCTGCCTGACCGTGGCGATCTGGCCGAGCGGCATCGTGACGGAACGTCCCTGCTCGCCGACCGAGATCGGCAGCTGCTCGATGTCAGCCGCGCGCCGACGCGATTCCGGCGACAGGCGCAGGCGCACCTTGCGGTTCTCTCCCGACGGGTCCACCCAGTCACCGGCGTCAATGCCGGCGAAGGCGGGGCGCATCGCCTGTGCCACCTGTCCCACCGTGACGCCCAGGGAACCGGCGAGACCGCGGTTGATCTGCACCTCGAGCTCCGGCTTCTGTCCCTTGGTGCTGAGATCCACGTCTACCGCGCCCGGCACCGTCTGCACGAGCTTCATGACCGTGTCGGCCACTGCGGCCAGCAGCTTGGCGTCGCCGCCGCGGATTTCCAGTTGAATCTGCTTGCGCGCGCCACCCATGCCGCCCGTGAAGACGGCCACCTTGGCGCCGCCAATCGCCTTCACCTCGCGTCGCAGGTATTCGCCGAACATCTCCTGCGACATGTCACGGTCCTTCTTGGGCGTCATGCGCACATACACCTGTCCCATGTCGGCCCCGCCCGCCGCCGAGCTGGCGGCGTCCATGGATGCGGTGCCGCTGCCGATGGTGGTGAACGTGTAGCGCACCAGGTCGGTGCGGCTGCGTGCCACGCGCGCCGCTTCCTCGGTCTTCATCTTGGTGTACTCAACGTTCGATCCCGGCCGCGTCTGCACCGTCATAATGAGCTCCGACCGGTCCGACTGCGGGGTGAAGCCGAAGCCGCCGAATGTCGCCTGCAGCCAGACGGCGAGGAAGAACGACGCGGTGGCGATCGCCACCATCCCCAGCCGGTGGTCGAGCGCCCACCCGATGACGCGCGTGTACTTCTCCGCCATCCGGTCGAACCAGCGGTTGAACCGCTCGAGCGCGCGGGCGATCGGGTTGCGCCGCTCGTGCGACTCGGTCTGCGGATCGGGCCAGTAGGCACTCAGCATCGGGTCGAGCGAGAACGACACGAAGAGCGACACAAGCACGGCGCACGCGATGGTCAGTGCGAACGGCTTGAACCACTGCCCCGCCATGCCAGGCATGAACGCGATCGGCACGAAGACCGCGACGATCGAGAAGGTCGTCGCCGCCACTGCGAGCCCGATCTCGTTGGTCCCCTCGTGCGACGCCCGGAAATGGTCTTTCCCCATTTCGATGTGCCGCACGATGTTTTCTCGAACCACGATTGCGTCATCTATCAGAATGCCGATGGCCAGCGACAGGCCGAGCAGCGACATCGTGTTGAGCGTGAAGCCGAACGCCCAGACCGCGATGAACGACGCGAGCACCGATACCGGCAGCGCGAGGCCGGTGATCACCGTCGAGCGCCATGAGTTGAGGAACAGGAAGACGACGAGCACCGTGAGCGCCGCCCCCTCGATGAGCGCGGCCTGCACGTTCGCCACGCTGCGCTCCACGCGATCGCCGCTGTTCTGCACGACGTCAATCGTCGTCCCCTTCGGCAGGGTCTCCTTGATGCGGTCCACCGCCGAGAGCACCTTTTCGCTCACGGCGGTGGTGCTGTAGCCCTTGGCCTTCTTCACGAGGATGCCCACGGCATCCTTGCCGTTGAAGAGCGCGGCCGTGGTGGGCTCAGCCGTGCCGTCGCGGGCGGTTGCCACTTCACCGAGCCGGATCGCGCGGCCGCCGCGCTGGGCGACCACGATGTTCATGAAGTCCTCGGGCGCCTCCAGCTTGCCCTTCAGCCTGATGGACCGGTCCTCGAGCGCGCCGCGCACGGAACCCACCGGTACGGCGAGGTTCTGCTGCTGCAGCGCCATGAGCAGTTGCCCCACGCTGACGTTCATCTGCTTCATGGCGTCCGGACGGATCTCCACCGTCAGTTCGCGCTGCACGCCGCCCAGCACGTTCGCCTCGGCCACGCCGCTGATGCCGCGCAGCTCGCGCGTGATCCCCGGGTCGGCGATGCGCGTCAGCTCGGGCACGCTCAGCACCGTCGAGTTGAGCGAGAGCTGCACGATGGGCAGGTCCTGCGGGTCGAACCGGCTGAGCACCGGCTCCTTCATCTCCAGCGGGAGGTCGCTGCGGATGGTCGATATCTTGTCGCGGATGTCCTGCGACGCCTGCTGGAGGTCCTTCTCGAAGACGAACATCACCGTGATGTTGGCGAAGCCGTCCTGCGCCGTGCCGTTGATCTTGTCCACGCCGCTGATGCCGCTGACCGCCTCCTCGACGCGATCGAGCACTTCGCGCTCGACGACGTCCGGCGAGGCGCCCGGGTAGGCGATGGCGACGTTGATGATCGGCTGGGCGATGTCCGGGAACTCGTCGGTGTCGATCTGCCAGAGCGAGAACAGCCCGAACACCACCAGCGCCACCATCGAGACGATGGTGACGATGGGGCGCTTGATCGCGAAATCGGAAATGAACACGGGGCGGCTCCGTTAGCGCTTGGCGGTGTCGGACGGCACGCTCACCTTGAGCGGCGTCCCCGGCGTGATGCCCAGCGCGGCGCCCACCAGCAACGTATCGCCGCGGGCAACGCCCGCCGTGATCTCCACGCGCTCGGTGGCGTCGTCGCGCGCGCCGAGCGTGACCTCCACGCGCTCCACCTTGCCCCCCTTGAGCCGCGCCACCACCGGGCGGATACCGCGCAGGTCCACCGCTGCCAGCGGCGCGGTGAGCGCCTCGCGCACCATGCTGCTTACGCGCCCTTCGGCGAAGAGTCCGGCCACCAGCCCCGATCCCGCGTTGGGAATGCGCGCAATCACGCGCACCTGACGCGTGGTCGCGTCGGCGCTCGGCGCGATGTGCGAGATGGTGCCCGTGAAGCGGCGGTCCGGGTAGCCCGTGACCGAGAACGTCACCGGCGCCCCGCGCCGCACGGCACCCAGTTGCGACGCCGGGATGTTTGCCTCGAGCCGCATCGTGGCGGGATCCACCACCGTGAAGAGCGGTGCGCCAGGGGCGACGATGTCCCCCGCATTCACCGTGCGCTCGGCGACGACGCCGGCGTACGGCGCCTTCACCACCGTGGCATCCTTCTGCTTCTGGGCTTGTGCGAGCCGCGCCTTTGCATCCTCGAACTGGGCCTGCGACGCGAGGTTCGCGCGGCGGGCGTTCTCGGTGTCGCGGTCGGCGATCGCGCCCACGGCACTCAGCTTCATCGCACGCTCGAGCTCGCGCTTGGCGATGTCGGCCGCCAGCTCGGCTTGCGTCACGCCGCTGCGCGCGCCCAGCCAGGCGTCGACGATGGCGCGGTCATCAATGCGCGCCAGCGCCTCACCCGCACCCACACGATCGCCCGGTTCGTGCAGGACCGCCATCACCTGCCCGTTGACTTCGGCGCGAATGGCGGCCGTGCGTTCGGCGACCAGGGTGCCGCTCAGCGCCGGACCGGTGGAGAGCATCGAGAGCTCGGTCACGGTCACGGCTTCGGGGCCGACCAGCACGACGGTTGCCGCGGTGGGGGCGGCGGCGGGCTTGCGGCCGCAGGCGGCTAGCGAGATCAGCGCGGCAACGAGCAGCGTATGGCGAATGGACATCATCGTATTGAGTAGAGGGCGGGCAGGGGCATGGTGGGG
>PNKL01000083.1 GCA_013822425.1 Gemmatimonas sp. | reverse complement strand
TTGCGCAGGTCCATCTGGTAGCTGCGGCGGTCGCCGTGCTGCGGCGCCGAATCGGCGGCGTCGCGGAAGGGGCCGTAGTACGCCGAGGCGTACTTCACCGAGTAGGACATGATCCCCGTCTCGGTAAAGCCGGCCGTGTCGAGTCCGTCGCGCAGCGCGCCAACGCGTCCGTCCATCATGTCCGACGGCCCGACGAGATCGGCGCCGGCCTGCGCGTGCGCCACGGCCATCGCCGTGAGCGGTGCGAGCGAGGCATCGTTCTGCACGTAGCCGTGTTCAATCACCCCGCAGTGCCCGTGGTCGGTGTAGGCGCAGAGGCAGACATCGGTGGCGACGACGAGGTCGTCGCCGAACGCCTGCTTCAGTGCGCGCACGGCCACGGGCACCGCGCCCTCCGGATCGGCTGCTCCGCTCCCTGTGGCGTTCTTGGAGCCGGGTGCGGCCATGCCGAACAGCAGCACCGAACGAATGCCCAGCTTCAGGTCGGTCGCGACGGCACGCACCAGATCGTCGGTGCCATAGCGCGAAATGCCGGGCATGGACGCAATCGCTTCCTGCCCCTGACGTGCCGGGAGCACGAAGTGCGGCATCATGAGTTGCGAGGGACTAACGCGCGTCTCGGCGACGAGTTCGCGAAGGGCAGCACCGCGGCGCAGGCGACGCGGGCGCACACGCCCGGGAGTCACAATATCGGTCATTGCATGGCCTCCAGCAGGCCGTCGAGTCCCGGGCGCCGCGCTTCCGCGGTGACGACGAGGCCCGCCGCGCGCGCGGCGGCCGTCGTCGTCGGCCCGATGGTGAAGATTCGCACTGCTTTGGGAACGCTTGCGAGATTCCGAAGTCCCGTCACGGCAGAGGGACTGGCGAGCAGGATGTCGTCGAGGCGCTCCGTCCCGAGGTCGATGCGCCGGCCCGTGGGTGGGGCCGGCACGGTCTCGTACACCGCCACCGTGGTGACGCGCCAGCCGCGCGCGAGGAGTGCCTGCATGCCCTCGCGTCGGCCGGTTCGGGCGCCCGCGAGCACCAGATGCGTCCCGTGGGATGCGTCAGCGGAATCCGTGGTGACGAGGAGATCCGCCGTCAGTCCTTCGAGTGTCGGGTGCGTCGCCACGAGGTCACTGCGCCCCCAGAGATCCGACGCCGTGCGCGCCGTGGCCGGACCCACCGCTGCCACGCGGACGCGCTCCGGCAGCGGCGCGCCGAGCAAGGCGGCCGCGGACCGTACGCCGCGACGCGAAGTCACGCCGATCCAGTCCGCGTCCGCCACCGCCGTCCGCAGTCGCTCTGCCGTGACGGCGTCGGTGATGGGACGCGTACTGAGGCAGGGAAAGACCACCGGTACGGCGCCCACATGGGCGAGCTCGGTCGCCCAAGCCATCGCGTCGTCCAGCGCACGCGTCACGAGTACGCGCCGCCCAATCAGCGAGTGGTTCATCATTGGTTGCTCCGCGTTGCGCGGGCGGGAGCGAGCTGCTCCCAGACCGTCGCCGCCAGCGCATCGGGATCCGCGCCCACGGCCTCGGCGCGAATGACCGTGCCCGCCGCGTCCGCCAGTACGGCAGTCAGCTTGAGCGTATCGTCGTCAACCGGCCGGCACCAGGCGCCGAACGGGAGCGAACATCCCGCCTCGGCGCGCGCGAGCGCGCCGCGTTCGGCGGCGAGGGCACGCCGCACGCCGACGTCGTCGATCGACGCGACGGCGGCGTTCGCCGCGGCATCGTCGCGCCGCGCCTGTACGGCGACGGCGCCCTGTGACGGGGCCGGCACAAACTGCGCCGGGTCGAGGCGGCGCACGGCGATGCCGGCCGCGTCGAGCGATGGCAGGGCGTCGCCGCCGCGCTGCAGCCGCAGCAGTCCGGCGGCCGCGAGCACGATGGCGTCAAACCGGCCCTCGACGATCGCGCGCACGCGCGTTGGCACGTTGCCGCGCAGGAGTTCAACCTGCAGGTCCGGGCGGAAGTGCTGGAGCAAGGCCCGACGGCGCGCGGACGAGGTGCCGACCCGTGCTCCCTCCCGCAGCGGCAGGAGGTCATCGCCCACCAGCGCGTCAGCCGGCGCGAGGAGCACATCGGCCACGTCGACGCGCTCCGGTACGGCGGCGATGGCCAGTTCGGCGGGACCGGTGGAGGGCAGGTCCTTGTACGAGTGCACGGCGACGTCCACGCGAGCGTCGAGCAGCGCCGATTCGATTTCGCGCACGAAGATGCCGAAGGCGCCGATCTCCGCGAACGACCGGTCGGTCACGCGGTCGCCCGACGTGCTGATGATCTCGATGGCGGTGGCGATTCCCCGCGCGTTGAGTCGCCGCGCCACGTCATGGGCCTGCGCGAGCGCCAGGGCCGAGCCGCGCGTTCCGATGCGCAGGGTCATCGCAACTCCGGTTCGACGTCGAAGGTGGCGTCCGTGCCCGAGCGCTCCACGGCGTCGTGCAGGGCGCGCGCCAACTGCGGGTCGACGCCGTCGAAGAACGCCTCCACCGCGGAAGGTCCCACCCTGAAGGCCAGCTCCCTCAGGCCAATCGCAGGAAGGTGCGCGAACCGACGCGACAGTGTCTCGGCCCAGCGCACGACCGCCTCACGCTGGGGCTCGCCGAGCCCCGCGAGCTCCTTCTGAAACAACCGGTCCACGCCCTCCACCGCCGTGTGGCGGTACCGAACCCGCAACTCGGCGATCATCGGTCCCACCAATCGGTCTGCCGTATGGCGCCGCAGATCCGTGAGCGCTTCGTCGACGATCGCGCGGGCGTCGGAGAACTCCATGAGCACGTCAGCGCGGTCCGCGGTCGCGGCGTCAGTCACGTCGTCCATGCCCATGCGCGGCACATCCGCGGCCAGCGCATCTTCCGCGGTCACGTTGGGCGGGATGCCAAGGTCGATGAGGAGTGGCGAGTGCCCGCCTGGCGCGCGGGCCGCGAGCCGCTCGAGCTCGCCCAGCCGCAGCACCGGCTCACGCGCCCCGGTTGCGAGTACCACCGCATCGACGGCCGCCGGCGCGGCGCGGAACTCATCGAGCGGCTGGAACCGGGCGCCGATGCTCCGCGCGTACGCGGCGCCGCGCTCGACCGATCGATTGACCACGACCAGCGCCATGCTGGCCGCGCGCAGTTCCTCGGCGCATTGCATCGTCATGGGCGAGATCCCCACGAGGGCGACGGTCCCTTGGCGGCGTTCGAGGTGCGCGAGCACCAGACGGGCGGCGACGTGCGACAGCGACACCTTGCCAATCCTGCCCTCGGTCAGCGGACGCACGCGCTTGGCCACGCGGAACGCTTCGGTGAAGGCCGGCTCCAGGCCGGGTCCCACGAGGCCGAGCGACTGCGACAGGTTGAAGGCGTCGTGCAGTTGGCTGGTGATCTCCTGTTCGCCGATGCGCGCCGAATCGAGCCCCGCCGCGACGAGCAGGAGGTGCTCGACGGCGCCCTCGCCCTGCCAGGCCTTGAGCGCATGCTCCGCTTCTGCCGCTGCCGGCTCGCGAGCCGTGAGCGCCGCGAAGACGCGCCGCCGATAGGTGGCAATCGGCACGCGGTTGTCACCCGTGAAGGCCACCTCGATGCGATTGCAGGTGGCGAGGTAGACGAGTTCCGTGACCCCCAGCGCCTCGGCGAGTCGCGGCAGCCTTTCGACGCGATCGTCACGTGCAATCGTCATCTCGTTCATCAACTGCGCGCGTCGGTTGCGCCATGAGAGCCCGACGACTCCGATTGTACGCACGGATTGTTGCTCCGTCGAACGTCCAGGAAAGTGCTCGGACGCGAAGTCTACAGGCGTCGGCAACCGGCTGTGTCACGGTTGTGTCATGGACGGTTCGGGACCGTCCAGGCACGCTGGCAGGCAGAGGTCAGGCGGAGCGCAGCGCCAGCTCCGCGAGCGAACGCAACATCGCCGGATGCGCCTCGACGGCGCCGATCCGGATGAAATGAACACCACCGGAATGCACGAACGACTCGCGTCCCTGGATTCCGATCTCCTCGAGCGTCTCGAGGCCCTCGGTCAGGAATCCCGGGGTGATCACGGCCACCCGCTTGACCCCACGACGCGGCATATCCTCGAGGACGTCCGCCGTGGCGGGGGTCAGCCATTGCTCGAAGCCGAATTTCGACTGATACGTGAGCGTCGTGCGCTCGGCCGGCCATCTGATGGCTTTCAGCAGCGCCTGCGTGGTGGCAGCACAGTCATCCGTGTATTGGTGGCCCTCTCGGCGGTCGTACCGCACGGGAATACCGTGGAATGAAACGACCAGGTGGTCGACGTCGTTGCCGGCCAGCGCCTCGCGGCACCGCACGGTCATCGCCTCGACGTAGCCCGCATCGTTGGGCGCGATGCACACATTCACCAGGCGCGACGCGATACCAGCGCGGGCCGCGGCCTCCCTGGCGCGCTGGATTGCCGTGCCGGTTGTCGCGTCGGTGCGCTGCGGGAACAGCGGCACTGCCACCACCCGCCCCGCCCCCTCGCGCGCGAGCCGTTGCATCTCGCGGTCAAGGGACGGTTCGCCGTAGCGGTAGGCGGAGCTCACGGTGAAGCGGCCCTTCGACAGGGAACGCACCCCCTCGACCATCCGCTCGGTCTCGATCCGCAGCGGCGATCCCTCCGCGGTCCATATGGAACGGTAGAGCTCGGCCACGCGCGCCGGTCGCCGACGGAGGACCACATGCTTCAGAAAGGGCTGCCAGAACCATGCGGGCAGGTCCACCACCGCCTCATCCGAGAGGAACTCGAGAAGAAACTCGCGCACGGCCTCCGTCTCCGGGAGGCGCGGCGTGCCGAGATTGACGAGCAGAAGATGCGGTATTGCCACAAGTGATCAGGACGAAGGAAGATCGGATGACGACGCGCGTCCGACGCGACCACCCTGCCGGGCGCGGTAACGCGACGCGAATCATAACACTGTTGCGCCCTTTCTCGTCGTCTGCCACTTCGGCATATTGAGACCACGCACGGGGGCCTTCCTCCGCGCACTTCCCGACCCATACCGCGGGCTCCGCGCCCGATGCGAGTACCCAGCCGTGTCTGCCGAAAACGCCACGCTGCTCAAGACGCCATTCTTCGCACAGCACGTTGCCCTTGGCGCCAAGATGGTTCCCTTCGCCGGCTTCGAAATGCCGGTCCAGTACCCCAGCGGCATCACCAGCGAGCACAACATCGTGCGCACCGGCTGCGGCCTGTTCGACGTCAGCCACATGGGCGAGTTCAAGATCACCGGCCCGCAGGCGATGGAGTTCGTGAACTACGTCACGAGCAACAACGTGGCCGCGCTGGCCAGCGGCCAGGTGCACTACTCCGGAATCCTCTACGAGAACGGCACGTTCGTGGACGACTGCCTGGTCTACTTCCGCAGCAACGACCACGTGATGATGGTCGTGAACGCGTCAAACAAGGACAAGGATTTCGCCCACATCAGCACGTACGCGGGCAAGTTCGACTGCACGCTCGAGGACATCAGCGACAAGATCGCGCTGCTCGCGCTGCAGGGGCCCAGGGCGCAGGAAATCCTCGCCAGGCTCACCGACGCCGACCTCGACGCGATCAAGTACTACCACTTTACGGACGGCACGGTCGCCGGCGTAGGGCCGATGATCATCTCGCGCACGGGCTACACGGGCGAGGACGGCTTCGAGCTCTACCACGACGTGAAGGACGCCATCACGATCTGGGACGCGATCATGGCCACCGGCCAGGTGCAGGCCGTGGGGCTCGGCTGCCGCGATTCGCTGCGCCTCGAGATGGGGATGGCGCTCTACGGCAACGACATCGACGATACGGTCACGCCGCTCGAGGCCAACCTCGGCTGGCTCGTGAAGTTCAAGAAGGGCGACTTCGTGGGGAAGGCGGCGCTCGAGGCGCAGAAGGCGGCCGGCGTGCCGCGCAAGCTCGTGGGCTTCACCATCGCCGACAAGGCGTTCCCGCGGCACGGCTACCCCGTCTTCGTGAACGGCCAGCCCGGCGGCAAGGTGTGCAGCGGCACGGTGAGCCCGTCGCTGGGGCTTCCCATCGGGACGTGCTACGTGCCCACGGCGCACGCGGTGGTGGGGAACCACGTCGAGATCGACCAGCGCGGCAAGCGGGTGACCGCGACGATCACGGAGATGCCGTTCTGGAAGCATGGAAGTCATAAGTAGCAGACGGCAGACGGCGGACCGCGGACGGCGGATAGCCTCCCCTTCGCCGTCTGCCCTCTGCCCTCTGCCCTCTGCCGTCTGCCGTCTGCCGTCACCAACCCCCCATGCGAGTCCTAATCACTCTCACGGACGTCGAGCCCGCCGTCCGCCTGAATGCGATCCTCGAGGGCGTCCCCGACGTCGAGACGTTTGTCGTCTCGCCGATGGACGACCTCCCCGGCGCGGTGCAGCGGCACCGCCCCGACGTGATCGTCTTTTCCGGGGCGCTGCTCGACGCGCAGACGGTGGCCATCGTGCGCGACCAGCTCTGGCTGGGGACGGCGATGGTGGGGCTCGCCGACGTGGGGGACGCGGGGCTCGAACTGCGCCTGAAGCAGATCGGATTCAGCGAGGTCATCACCAAGCCGGTGCCGCCGGAGGAAGTGGCGCAGACGGTGCGGCGCCTGCTCGACCGGCATCGCCTGGCCATCCTCACCGGGCTGTGGGGCGAGAGCGACGCCGTGCGCGAAGTGCTGGTGCAGGTGGAGCAGATGGCGCCGGTCACGAGCACGGTGCTCGTGGAGGGTGAAAGCGGCACGGGCAAGGAACTGGTGGCGCGCGCCGTCCACCTGCTGAGCCCGCGGCGCAACAAGCCGTTCATCGCCGTCAACGTCGGGGCGCTCCCCGAGACGCTGCTCGAGAGCGAGCTCTTCGGGCACGAGAAGGGGGCATTCACCGGGGCGGCCGAGCGGCGCATCGGGCGGTTCGAGCTGGCGCACGGCGGCACCATCTTCCTCGACGAGATCGGCGAGATCCCGCAGAGCACGCAGGTGAAGCTGTTGCGCGTGCTCGAGGAGCGGCAGGTGACGCGCGTAGGCGGCACGCAGGCGATTCCCGTGGATGTGCGCGTAGTCGCGGCGACGAATCGCAGCCTCAAGGAGCACGTGGCGGCGGGCGAGTTTCGCGCCGACCTGTTCTACCGCCTCAACGTGCTGCGCATCTACCTGCCGCCGCTGCGCGAGCGGCGCAGCGACATCGGGCTGCTGGTGCGCCGCTTCGTGCACGAGTTCGCCACGATGCACGAGCGCGAGTTCCACGGCATCAGCGGCGAGGCGATGGACGCGCTGGTGAACTACAACTGGCCGGGGAACGTGCGCGAGCTGCGCAACCTGATGGAGAGCATGGTGGTGCTGGCGCACGGCCGCGAAATCGGGCTGGGCGACATCCCGCCGGGCATCCGTGAGGGGGGCGCCGACCGGCTGCTCCCCATCCCGGTAGGGGCGCTGCTGCGCGAGGGGGCCAAGGCCGACGGGCGCGAGCTCGAGTTCATCGTGCGTTCGCTGCTGGAACTCAAGATGCAGGTGGAGGAGCTGCGCCGCCGCGTGGACGAGGACCGCGGGGTGCTACACCAGCTGAATGCGGCTGACCCGCGGCTGCTGCCCAACCTCGGCGCGGTGGGCATCGAGCCCCCCGGGATCGCCCGTCCCAGCAATAGCGTGATGATCAATCCGGGGATGACGATGGCCGAGATCGAGCGGTTGGCCATTGAGGCCGCGTTGCGTGAGACGCGCGGTAATCGTCGAAAAGCAGCGGAAATCCTCGACATCGGCGAGCGGACGCTGTACCGCAAGCTGAAGGAGTACGGGGTTCCAGACGATCTGGGGACTTCGGACGATTGATCGCCCGCCGGGCTTGCGACTGCCCAAGAATTGTACAGCTTATGTCATCCGGCTGGGTGTTTTGAAGACGAGTCATCAAAGAGTCGGGCTAATTGCACCTGTTAGTGTATCATTTCATTGCAGTCTCATCCCTTGGCGGAACTCGTGAGCCATTCTGCGCATTCTGATGATCAACAGGCGATTGCCGGTTCGGTGCTGCCGCTGCAGCGCGCCGAGGAGCTGATAGCGACGCTGCCGGGCGTGGTGAGCGTGCGGATTGTGCCGACGGAAAGCGGCCTGGTAGACACGATCCACGTCCTGACGACGGGAGAGACGCAGCCCAAGCAGACGGTGCGCAACGTCGAGAGTGCGCTGATGGCGCACCTCGGGATGCGTGTGGACCATCGCAAGGTGAGCGTGGCGACGACGGTGGCACGCGGCACGCCGACCGCGGTGATTTCGGTCGCCGGGGTGTCTGGGGCGGCGGCATCGGCATCGGCGGCTGCATCATCGTCGTCGGTCGGGACGCCCGGGCGGACGATGCTGTTCGAGGACGTGGAAATCCGCGGGTCTCGGGCCAGGGGGGTGACGTGCAAGGTGACGCTGCGCCGTGGCGACGACGTGTATGTCGGCGAGTCCGAGGGTGTCGAAAGCGACCGCAGTCGGGTGGACGTGGCGGCGCGCGCGGCGCTGGCGACGATTGCGAAGAGCGAGGGCGACGAGCGGCGGTTGAGTCTCGAGGGGTGCAAGCTGGTGGAGGCGTTCGACCGCGAGTTCGTGTTTGTGGGTGTGACGGTGCGGCAGGGGCGTGAGAGTGCGCTGATGACCGGCAGCGCCGAGGTGAAGGACAGTGCGGAGACCGCCGCGGTGCTGGCGGTGCTGGACGCAACGAACCGTTGGGTGGCAGGCCGAGCTGGGTAGCCGGCGCGCCGCGCGGCGGACAACTGTAGTGGGGTTCCCGTTCCCGAGAGAGCGAAAGTGAGCTGAGCGGTACCGGTGCACTTGTGCACCACGAGCGGAGCCGACCCAAGCGGCAGCACGGTCTTGCGAGCGCAAGCTGTGACTCTGCGAAAGGGAGGTGACACTCTAATGCTGACAGTTATGAGATTCTTGGGAGCTCTGGCGGATACGTTGATTTGGGGCTAGCACGCGGGAAGAAGGGAACGGGATTCCCCATGTTGCGAGGTGACTTCTGAACGGTATCAAGGTCTACGTCCTGCTGGTCAGCACCGCCGCGCTTGTTGGCGCGGCGGTGGTGTCTGTGCTTGGGGGTGCGTGGGGCGCAAAGGAACTGACGGCCGCAGCTTTCTTCACCGGGTTCGGGATTCTCGCGGAGGTGCTGCAGTACCAGCGGGCGAAAGGCAGCCCAGGCACGATCGGCTTCCTACCATTTCTCTCTATCGCACTGATCTCGCCAAATGGCGCCGCGGTGGCATCGGTCTTCTTCGCGATGTTGATTGGCGAGATCATCATGCGTCGCGAGTTGCTTAAGGCGCAGTTTAACATCTCGCAGCAGGTCCTGGCGGTCACCGTCGGCATCATCGCTTATAAAGGGCTTGGAGGCCAGGCCCTGCTTCTCGATGGTTCGGCGCTCTTCCTGCCATCCGCCGCTCTCTTCGTGGTCTACATGGTCACGAACAAGGCGGTCGTAGCGCTCGTTCTCGCGCTCGCGAATCGAACCTCGTTCGCTAGCGAGTTGGCACGTGGATTCAAAGGGGCGCTACTGAACGACGTCCTCGCGCTCCCGCTGGTGCTGGTGATTGCGCTCGCGTACGAGCGATTCGGCCCGGTTTGGACAGGTATCTTGGCGTTCCCGATGCTTGGTGTGCGCCAGTTATACAAGACCGTCTTTGAGCTTGAGCGCATCAATGAGGAGCTGTTGCAGTTGATGGTCGCGGCCATTGAAGCCCGTGATCCGTACACCTCCGGTCATTCGCAGCGAGTTGCTCGGTACAGTCGGGTGATCGCGAGGTTGACTGGCCTAAGTGCACGCAAAGTCGATCAAATTGGCACGGCTGCACTTTTGCACGACGTTGGCAAGATCCACGAGGAGTTTGCGCCCATTCTTCGGAAACCCGGCCGTCTCACAGATCCGGAGTTCGAGGTCATGAAGACGCACTCGGCGAAGAGTGCGGCTCTTGTTGGGAAGGTCACGCAGTTCGCAGAATTGGTGCCGATGGTACGAGGACACCACGAGCGGTGGTCTGGAAGGGGCTATCCGGACTCGCTTGCAGGCGATGCTATCCCGCTCGGTGCACGGGTGATCACGATCGCAGATACGCTCGATGCGATGACTACGGTCAGACCATACCGTCCGCCTCGCTCCCTCGACGAAGTACGTGAGGAGATTGCGCGCGTCGCTGGGAACCAGTTTGACCCACGTCTTTGTGCCGTCCTTCTGACGGACGAAAAGTGGGCGGAGTTGTGCTTGGAAGTCGAGATTGCTTCGCGTGAGTATCCAGCGGACGGGAGCCACGTCGATCCAGAGAACGCGCCGGCTACACAGCGCTCGATGCAGTTGCGCGCGCCCTAGGCTTCAAGCAGCGCTGCCAGTTGAGCGGGCAGGGGCAGTCTATCTCGACGCGCTACACATGCATACCAGTGGGCAAACTCCACGGCCGGATGTCGGCCTCGAGCCCTCAATAGCGCGGTAGCGTATGCGACAGCGATTACGTCCAGGCCTGAGTGCCGGAACAGTCGGTCGCGCACCGAGTCGAATTCTGAAAGACATTCGTCGATGCGCCTGGTGTCGCCGTCACAGGTCGCAACCATCAGCGTGGCGGCGAGGCTGAAGTACTTACTGCGTTGACGACCTCTCGCCATGACTGCGCTGGGTGCCGAAACGAGTTGTCGCGCCGCATCACACCTGCCTGCCAGGCACAGCGCGATTGCTCGGGTATCCACCGCGGATTGTTGTCGGAATGCGCCTCCGAGCGGCTTTGGCTGATCAGTCACGTCATGCGTCAGCCGTATTGCCTCGTCATAGTACCCGTAGTCGAGATTGAGCCCTCCGAGAAAGTCGACGATTGTCGCACGGGCGTGCGGCCGTCTGTATCGCTCGGCGAGTTGCATGGCATTCTGCAGACGCTCGCGTGCGAGCGACAGGTGGCCGAGTCGTCTCGGTGGATAGTGCGCGAATTTCAGGGCGCTGATGAGTGAGGCGGTGTCCTGAAGTCTCCTGGCCTGCGCGACCAGCGCCTGCGCGGCATCCTCGGCCCTGGAGAGATCGCCGATTGCAGTCTCGAAGATGATAGTGCATTTGAGCAGGGCGAGTTTGTCGCCTGCTTCTGATACACTTAAACCCGCGATGGAGGAATAGAACCAGCGAATGCCGTCGGCATCGAGCCC
>PNKL01000082.1 GCA_013822425.1 Gemmatimonas sp. | reverse complement strand
CAACAACCAGGTGGGCTTCACCACCGATCCCACCGACTCGCGCTCCACCCGATACGCCAGCGATCTTGCCAAGGGCTTCGAGATTCCGGTGATCCACGTCAACGCCGATGACACCGAGGCATGCGTGGCCGCCATGCGAATCGCGGTGGCGTACCGTCAGCAGTTCGGGCGCGACTTCCTGGTTGATCTCGTCGGCTACCGCCGGCACGGGCACAATGAGGGCGACGAGCCCACGTACACGCAGCCCGTGCTGTACGAGCGCATCAAGGCGCACCCGACGCCGCGCGTGGTGTGGGGGCGCCGGCTCATCGCCGAGGGCGTGGCGACGCAGGCGGACGTGGACGCCGCGGAACGGGCGGTGGCCGAACGCCTGCAGGCGTTGCATGCCGCGGTACCGCGCGACGCGGTCGAGGCCGCGGGTACGCGTGCGGAGGAGGAAGTGCCGGCCTTCCCGCCGGTCGCCGGCACCGCCGTGCGTGCCGAGTTGTTGGCGGCGATCAACGAGCAGCTGCTGCAGTACCCCGCGGACTTCGCGCCGCACCCGCGTCTGGCCAAGCAGCTCGAGCGCCGACGCGACGCGCTTGGCGAGTCGGGCGGCATCGACTGGGGACACGCGGAGGCGCTGGCATTCGGTTCGCTGATCGCGACGGGAATCTCCGTGCGTCTCACCGGGCAGGACGCCGAGCGCGGTACGTTCTCGCACCGGCACGCGGTGCTCAGCGACGTGAAGACCGGGCGCAAGTACGTGCCGCTGCAGCACCTGCCCGGCGCGAGCGCGACGCTGGAAATCCACAACTCCGCACTCAGCGAGATGGCCGTGCTTGGTTTCGAGTACGGATTCAGCGTGGCGGCCCCTGACACCTTGACGCTGTGGGAAGCGCAGTTCGGCGACTTCGTGAACGTCGCGCAGTCGATGATCGACCAGTTCATTGCCGCCGATCGCGCCAAGTGGGGGCAGGACAGCGGTCTCGTGCTGCTGCTGCCGCATGGCTATGAAGGGCAGGGTCCCGAGCACTCGAGCGCGCGCCTCGAGCGCTTCCTGCAGCTCTGCGCCGAGAACAACATGATGGTGGCCTATCCGTCTTCGCCGGCGCAGTACTTCCACTTGTTACGGTGGCAGGCACGCCGCGAACCGCGGCGCCCGCTCATCCTGATGCAGCCCAAGTCGCTGCTGCGCCTGCCGCAGGCGGCGTCGCGCCTGGCCGACCTGACGACGGGCACGTTCCGGCTGGTGATCGACGACCCGGCCGGCGAGGCAAAACGCGAGCAGGTGCGCCGCCTCGTCTTCTGCACGGGCAAGGTGTACTACGATCTGGCGGCAAAGGCACCGGGCGCCCACGTGGCCGTGGTGCGCGTCGAGGCGCTGTATCCGTGGCCGCTGGACGACGTCGCGCGGTTCGTGGACCGCTACCCGAACATCGACGAGGTGGCGTGGATCCAGGAAGAACCCAAGAACATGGGCGCGTGGAGCTACATCGCCCCGCGGCTGCGGGGCGCGGCGGGGAATGCTCTGGTCATCCGGTACATCGGGCGGCCGGAACGCGCGAGCCCTGCGGAAGGGTATTCGA
The DNA here is from genome assembly GCA_013822425.1 of Gemmatimonas sp. Taxonomy (GTDB): domain Bacteria; phylum Gemmatimonadota; class Gemmatimonadetes; order Gemmatimonadales; family Gemmatimonadaceae; genus PNKL01. The sequence continues at coordinate 9,796 of PNKL01000082.1, read as the reverse complement.
AGGCGCATGCCGACGAGCAAGGCCGCATCGTGCAGGAAGCGCTGGACGTGCCGCCGCCGCGCGGCGGCGCGGGCATGCGGCGCTCCGCGGCGCTCGCCAAGTAGCAGGAGTATCCGGAGGAAGCTGAATGACGATGCGCCCGCCGCGCACGCTGGTCGCGTGCGCCGTACTGTACCTGCTGGCCGCGCCGCGATTTGCCCACGGGCAGGAACGCGGCGCGGCGGCGCTGGATCATCTCGTGCACGGACTACTCGTCACGCCGCGCGTGCTGGTGATTGCCGCGCATCCGGATGACGAGGACACGCAGCTCATCGCGTGGCTCAGCCGAGGGCGCCACATCGAGACCGCCTATCTGTCATTGACGCGCGGCGACGGCGGACAGAACCTGATTGGCAACGAGCTCGGCGAGGCGCTTGGTGCCATCCGTACCCAGGAACTGCTCGCGGCGCGCCGCATTGACGGCGGCCATCAGTATTTCACGCGCGCCTACGACTTCGGCTTCTCCAAGTCCGCCGAAGAGACGTTCACGCACTGGGGCCACGAGGAGTTGCTGCGCGACGTGGTGACGGTCGTGCGCGCCTTCCGGCCGCACGTGATCGTGGCCGTCTTCTCGGGAACGGCGAGGGATGGCCACGGCCATCATCAGGTGTCGGGGATCGTGGCGCGTGAAGCGTACGACCTGTCGGCCGACACGGTGCGGTTCCCCGCGGCCACGTACGGGCCCGCGTGGGAGGTGCCGAAGTTCTATCGTGGCGCGCGGTTCACCGGCGTGCAGGCGACGCTCTCGTTCAACGTGGGCGAGTATGACCCCGTGGCCGGGCGCAGCTACGCGGAAATCGCGGGCGAAAGCCGCAGCCAGCACCGGTCGCAGGGGTTTGGCGTGCTGCAGCGCCGCGGCGTGATCGTTGCTGCGGTCTCGCGCCAGGCGACCCGCGTGAACGAGGCGACGCCCGCCACGAGCGAGACATCGATCTTCGACGGCATCGACACCACGATCGCGCGACTCGATGCGGGCCTGTCCTCCGACGGACGGCACATGCTCCGCACGGCGCTCGAGCACGCCGATTCGGCGAGGGCGACGCTGGACTTCCGGCGTCCGGAACAGGTGATCCCGCACCTGTCGATGGTCGCCACGGCCGTGGCCGCGGTGCGCTCGCGCATGCCGACCTGCCAGTTGCCTGTCGGCTACCGTCGGCGACAGGACTTCGTGAATTGCACGCCGGCGCAGCTCGACGCCGGTGCCGCGGTCGAACAGATGTACGAGCGGAGCGCCGCGGCGCTGCTCGAGGCAGCCGGCGTCGCGGTGGAAGCGACCGCCGAACGCGAGTTGCTTGCCTTTGGCGACTCGATGCCAGCCATGATCACCGTCTACAACCGTGGCCGACAGCCCGTGGCGGTCTCGGCGGTCAGGCTCAACGGCCACACCTCGCAACTGCCGAATCCGGTGGTCATCGCACCCGACAGCGCATGGCGTACCTCGCGCATGCTTGTCGGACTCCTCGATACGCGTCCGTGGTGGCTCGGCGGCAGGAAGGGCGATCTGTTCGCAGACAAGCGCTCGCCGGCCGACGGCCTGGGACGCGTGTCGGCCATCTCGAGTGGATTGCTGCGCGGGGTGGCGATCCGCGAGGATACGCGCCGCGAATCGGAGGCGGCCGTCGCGGTGACCGTGGGCAACGTCACGGTGGAGTCGCCGCGCGAGCCGTTTGTCTATCGCTTCGCTGATCCGGTGCTCGGCGAGCAGAACCGTCCGGTGGGCGGGGCCCCTGCGGTATCACTGTCGTTCGACCGCGGCCTCGAGTGGATGCAGGCGGGCAAGTCGGTGGACAAGATGCTCCGCCTCACCTTGCAGTCGTATTCCACCACGGCGCGCAGGTACTCGTTGAACGTCGTGTCGCCGAACGGGCTCACCGTCGACTCGGCGACGCGCAAGATCACGCTCGAGCCGCTGGAGATGCGCGAGCTCTTTCTCCGAATTCGCGGAACGCTCGCCGAAGGTCGCTACCAGTTCGGGGTGATCGCCACGGGCGAGATGGGCCAGTACGCCGAGGGATTCCGTACCATCGAGTACTCGCACATCCCCCCCATCCGGCTGTACCGGACGTCGGGGCTCTGGCTGCAGGCGGTGAAGATCACCGTGCCAGCGGGGCTGCAGACGGTCTATGTCCAGGGGGTCGGCGATTTGTCGGCGGCCGGCTTGCGCCAGCTTGGCGTTCCGGTCACCGTCGTCACGCCCCAGGAGCTGCCGCTCGTCGACCTCACGCGGGTCACCACGGTGATCGTGGGACCCCGCGCGTATCAGGCGTCTCCGGAACTGCGCGCGTACAACCAGCGGCTGCTCCAGTTCGTGAAGGATGGCGGGACCATGCTGGTGCAGTACGGGCAGCAGGAGATGGCGCGCCCGGGAATGATGCCGTACCCTGTGTCGTTCGCGCGTTCCGCACAGCGCGTCACGCTGGAGGAGGCGCCAGTGTCTGTTCGGGATCCGAAGGCGCAGGTGCTGAACTGGCCGAACCGCATCAGCGAGCGCGACTGGGCCGATTGGGTGCAGGAACGCTCGCTGTACATGCCGAGCGTGATCGACACGAACTACGCGGCGCCACTTGAAATGCACGACCCGGGCGAGCCTGAAAACACCGGAGCGATCCTGACGACCCGTTACGGCAAGGGAACCTACGTGTACACCACGCTCTCGCTCTTCCGCCAGTTTCCGGCAGGTGTGCCGGGGAGCGCGCGGCTGTTCGTGAACCTGCTGTCCGCCGGCCGCGCGCCAACCCGACCGGCACCGGCACGACAAGCGCCATCGCGGGTGCAGCCATGAGCACGCCGTTCCGGAAGGTGCTCGTGCGCGTCCTCGCCGCGGAACTCGTGGTTTGGGTGCTGCTCTTTGCGCTCCAATACCGCTACGCGGGCTGACGACATGCACTGGATCAACTGGGCGATCGTCCTCGGCTATCTCGCGTACATCTCGATTGACGGGATCCGGCGCGCCAAGGGAACGAAGAAGCTGGAAGGGTACTTCCTGGGCAACCGCAGCCTGCCGTGGTGGGTGGTGGGCCTGTCGGTCATGGCGACGCAGCTGTCGGCCATCACGATGATCGGCACCACCGGGCAGGGCGCCAACGACGGCATGCGCTTCGTGCAGTTCTACTTCGGCCTGCCAGTGGCCATGGTGATCCTCGGCGTCACGCTGGTGCCGTTCCTGCACCGGGCCAAGGTGTACACCGCGTACGAGTTCCTCGAGCGGCGCTTCGACGCCCGCACTCGGGCGCTTACGTCCATGCTCTTCCTGCTCTCGCGCGGCCTTGCCTGCGGCACCATCATTGCGGCGCCGGCAGTCGTGTTCTCGTCGATCTTCGGGCTGTCGATTCCCTACGCGGTGGCCCTCATCGGCGTCCCGACGGTGCTGTACACGATGATCGGCGGCATCCAGGCCGTGGCGTGGACTGACGTGAAGCAGATGCTCCTCATCATCACCGCGATCGTGGCGGTGATCATCGTGCTGCTCGTGCGCATTCCGGTGGATCCGGAGAGCGCGCTGCGCATTGCCGGCGCCGCCGGCCGCCTGCAGGTGTTCGACTTCGACTTCACGCTGACCAGGCAGTACACGTTCTGGAGCGGGATCATCGGCGGCACGTTCCTGATGATGTCGTACTTCGGCACCGACCAGAGCCAGGTGCAGCGCTACCTGACGGCGAAGTCGGTGGACGAGGCGCGCAGTTCGCACCTGATCAGCGCGTACTGGAAGATTCCCCTGCAGGCGCTCGTCCTGCTGATCGGTGTGCTGGTCTTCGTTTTCTACGTCTTCACGGCGCCGCCGCTCTACTACAACCCGGCGCAGGCGGAGCGTATGCGCGCGGCTGATCCGGCGGCGTACGCGGCCGTGTCCCAGCGCTACGAGGCCGCCGTGGCGCAACGCACGGAGGCGGCGCGTGCACTGGCCGCCACATCGCGCGGCGCTGACGCCGCGACCCGGCAGGCGTTGCGTGACGGCGACCAGGCCGTTGCCGCGGTGCGCGCCGAGGCCATGGCGGCCGCGACCGTGCCGGGCGCCAAGACCGCGAATGACGTCAACTACATCATTCCGCATTTCGTGCTCACCCAACTGCCGCTCGGCCTGGCGGGTCTCTTCATCGCGGCCGTCTTCGCCGCCGCCATGTCATCCGTGGCGGGCGAGCTGGCCTCGCTGTCGAGCACCACGGTCATTGACCTCTACCGACGCTGGGTGCGGCGCGAGGCCGACGACGCGCATCTCCTGAAGGTCTCGCGCGCCGCCACCGGGGCGTGGGGCGTGTTCGCGTGCGTCGTTGCCACGTTCGCGGCCGACCTCGGGTCGCTCATCGAGGTGGTCAACCGCTTCGGATCGTACTTCTATGGCTCCATTCTCGGCGTCTTCCTGCTCGCGATGATTCCGCGCACCCGCGGGAGCGGTGCGTTCTATGGACTGATCGCCGGGATGTCGGCCGTGGGCGCGGTCAATTTTGGGGCGCCGTCCGTGGCCTTTCTCTGGTACAACGTCATCGGCGCGGTGACGGTGGTGTCGGTGGGCGTCCTGTTCGGGCAAACGCCGCGCGCCGCGGAGGCCTGACGATGCGGCCGCACGTCGTGATCATCGGCGGCGGCTTCGCGGGACTGCATGCCGCGCGCGCGCTGCGCGACGCGCCGGTAGAGGTCACGCTGGTGGACCGCACCAACCACCACGTCTTCCAGCCGCTGCTGTACCAGGTGGCCAACACGTCGCTGGCGCCGAGCGACATCGCCGCCCCCATCCGGTGGATTCTCCGCGCGCAGCGGAACGCCACGGTGCTCCTCGGCGACGTCATTGGCGTCGCTCCCGCGGCGCGCGCGGTGGAGGTGGCCGGGCAGGGCGCCATCGACTACGACGCGCTGATCGTCGCCACGGGCGCGCGGCACGCGTATTTCGGGCACGACCCGTGGGAAGCGCACGCGCCGGGTCTCAAGACGCTCGAAGATGCGCTGGACATGCGCCAGCGCATGCTGCTCGCATTCGAGCGCGCCGAGTGGACGGCTGACGACGCGGAGCGGCGCGCCCTGCTGACGTTCGTGATCGTCGGCGGCGGGCCGACCGGCGTGGAACTCGCGGGCACGCTTCCCGAGTTTGCGCGCGTCGCTCTGCGTCCCGACTTCCGGCGATTCGACGCCGGCACGGCGCACGTCGTGCTCGTTGAAGGGGGAGCGCGACTGCTTCCCGCCTTCCCCGAGCGGGTCAGCGCCACGGCGCGCCGCGATCTCGAGCGGCTGGGTGTCGAGGTGCGCACCGGGAAGCCCGTGACCGAGGTGAGTGCCGACGGCGTGACCATGGGTTCCGAGCACATCGCGGCGCGCACGGTCTTCTGGGCGGCGGGGAATGTGGCATCACCGCTCGGTCGTGCGCTCGGCGTGCCGCTGGATCGTGCTGGTCGCGTCCTCGTGGCCGACGACCTCTCGGTGCCCGGCCATCCCGAGATCTTCGTCGCGGGCGACCTGGCGGCGGTGCGGTGGGATGCCGACCGGTGGGTGCCCGGCGTCGCCCCGGCGGCGATGCAGATGGGCCGTCTCGCCGGGAGCAACGCGTCGCGCCTGCTCGGCGGTGTGGCCACGACGCCGTTTCGCTATCTCAACAAGGGCGAGCTGGCGACGATTGGACGCAACAAGGCCGTGGCCGTCTTCGGTCCGCGCATTGCCTTCACCGGACGGCCTGCCTGGTTCCTCTGGCTTTTCGTCCACATCATGTACCTCGTGGGATTCCGCAACCGGCTGAGCGTCCTCCTGCAATGGGCGTACGCCTACTTCACGTTCCAGCGTGGCGTGCGGCTGGTCACGCCGCCTGTCGCTCCGTCGGCTTGACGTACGACTCCATGTTGAGCCCCAGCGTGATGGTCAGCAGCACCACCACGGCAGCCGTCAGGAACGGGACGCGCTGGCCGAGGTGGTCGTACGCCCAGCCGAAGTAGAGCGGGCCCGCCACGCGCGCGATACCGCCAAAGGTCTGTTGCACGCCCATGTATAGCCCGCGCTCATGTGAGGGGACGACGCGGCTCAACAGGCCGGTCACGCAGGGGAAGGTGAACGCAGTGCCCACTGGCACGAGCGCCACCGCCACGGCCAGCATGGGGATGTTCGGCGCGATCGGCATGCCGGCAAGCCCGCACGCGAGCAGGACCATCCCCAGCCGCGAGAGCCGCGCCTCGCCGAACCGGTCCACCATCTGGCCGAGCACGAGTGCGCGCGTGATCACCGAGATGGTGCCGATGTAGGTGAAGAAGAACCCGATGGTGGACGCGGTCACGCCGAACCGCCACGACAGGAAGAGCGCCAGGGTCGTGGACATCGCCTGGAACGATCCCATCGTGATCGCGTAAATCCAGATGAGCCGCGACGCCGGCTCGGCGCCGTGCGACACGACGCGCCAGACGGCCTCGCTGGACTTCCGGACCACTTTGCTGGCCGCCTTCACTGCAGCCGCGTCGTGCGACTCTGTGAGGTAGTGGTACGCGAAGAGCATGGTGATGCACGACATCAACGCGGCAGACAGCCCGGGGCCGCTCCTGCCCAGGACGTGCATGGCGCCGCCGCCAATCACCGGGCCGAGTGCGACACCGGCGTTTGTCGCCGCGGACAGCCAGCCCAGCGCCTTCGCGCGGTCTTCCGGGCGCGTGGAGTCCGCGACGTACGCCTGGATCACGCCCACGGTGCCGCCGCCGGCTCCCTGCACGATGCGGCTGAGAAAGAGCCAGTCGAGTGTGGGCGCGTAGGCGAAGACGAGGTACGCCAGCGCGGAACCGCCAAGACCGATCATCATCGCCGGGCGCCGTCCGAAGCGGTCGGAGACGCGTCCCCAGTACGGCGCGCTGATCAACTGCACGACCGCAAACGTGGCGATGAGCAGTGACACCACCACACCGTCGCCGTTCATGTGGAGCGCCGAGAGCGCCCGCGCCACATGGCCGGAATCGTTGAGGTCCTGCGCGTAGAACGGGAGCAGCGGGACGACCATCAGGATCCCCACCATGTCCATGAAGGCGGTGACCATCAGGACGACGAGCTTGCCCCTGGCGTGGGAGTCGTTGCGCGGCGCGCCGGTGTCGGTCATCGGTCAGGCAATGGGGGCGGTGCCCGTAAGCACGGCGGTAACGAGCAGCACCAGCACGGCGAGCAGCGCTTCGCCGAGCAGAGTGCGTGCGATGGCGGCACGATCCACCGTCGCCACGCGTCGCTTCGCCAGCTTCGCGTGACTCGCTCCCACCGCCCCGGTCACGAACACCAGCACCACCTTGATGACAAACAGGCCACTGTACGTGGCGTTGGCGATGCCCTCGGGCGCTCCCATGCGCAGCCAGGCGGTGGCGAGTCCGGTGGCAAAGACGGTGCCCGCGCCGGCGAGCGCCAGCGGGTGAAAGGCGACGATGAGCGACGCAAGCAGCGGTCCGCCGTGATCGCGCGAGCGCAGCGTGCGCGCGAGGAGGGTGAGCACGAGCAGCGCGCCAATCCAGCCGCCGGCCGCCGCGACGTGCAGCGTGTTGACGATGATGGAAGTCAGCGCGCGGTCCGGATCGGCCGCGGCATGCCCAAGGAAGGCCGGGGCGACCAGCAGCACGGCGATGCCGGCCTCGGTGAGGCGCGTGTACCGACGCGACACGTTGGCGAAACGCAGGCCGGCAAAGACCATGGCGGCGGCCAGCGCCTGGAGCATCAGCGCGATGCCCCATGCGGACTGCAGCACGGCCAGGACGAGCGGGCCGGTCGGACCGGTGGGAGTCGCAGGCGCGAGGGCCTGCACGAGGGCGCGCGGCAACATCAGTGCCGCAATGAGCGCCGCTCCTGCCATGGCGAGGCGGTTGCCGAACTGGGCGAGTGATCCGCGGTAGGGCTCCACCGCCGGACCGGCTGCGCGGACGACGACGAACTGCGAAAAGACCCAACCGCCAATGACCGCGATCGTGCCCAGCAGCGACGCACCCCGCAGGGCGATGGCGAAGAGGCCACCGGCGCTTTCGATCATGCGCGGAAAATAGCCGCCGATGCGGACCGATGCACTGTCCTTGCGTCAGCATCCATGCGACCATTAGTGCGATGACCCAGCGCATCCGGACCCGATTCCTCGTCATTGGCTCTGGCATTGCCGGCCTGCACACGGCCTGGCGGGCGTCAGCGCACGGCGAGGTCTATGTACTGACCAAGCGGACGCTGTTCGACTCTGCCACCGCCTACGCCCAGGGGGGCATTGCGGCGGCCCTTGGCGCCGGCGACTCGCCCGACCTGCATCGCAGGGACACGCTTGCGGCCGGAGCGGCCCTGTGCGACGCCGAGGCGGTCGAAGTGCTCACGTCCGAGGGGCCGGCGCGGGTCCGGGAGCTCGCGAGCGCCGGCGCACGCTTCGACACGGATTTTCGGGGCCGCCTCTCCCTGGGCAAGGAAGCCGCGCACTCGCGGCACCGCATCGTGCATGCGCACGGCGACCAGACGGGCGCCGAGGTGGCGCGAACGCTGATCCAGCGCGTGCGCGAGACGCCGAACATCCACGTCCTTGAGAGTGCGCGCGTGCTCGATCTCGTCGTCCACGCGGGGCGCTGCTGCGGCGTGCGCGCCAGCCTGCTTGGCGGTGCCGTGGAGATTATCGCCGACGCCACGGTGCTCGCGGCGGGCGGATGCGGGCAGCTGTTCCGGTACACCACCAATCCGGTCGTCGCGACCGGCGACGGGTATGCGATCGCCCACCGGGCGGGCGTGAAGCTCGCGGACATGGAGTTCGTGCAGTTCCACCCGACGGCGCTCGACACGCCGGAAACCCCGCTGCAGCTCGTTTCCGAAGCCGTGCGCGGCGAAGGGGCCACACTGGTGAACGAGGCCGGCGTTCGCTTCATGGTGAAGATCCACCGCGGCGCGGAGCTGGCGCCGCGCGACGTCGTGGCGCGAGCGATCTTCCGCGAACAGCAGGCCGGGCGGCGGGTCTTCCTCGACGCCCGGGCCATCAAGCGCGCGTTTGCCAAGCGGTTCCCGGGAATCTTCGCGCTGTGCGTGGCGCGTGGCATTGACCCGCGGCGCGACCGCATCCCGGTCACCCCCGCGGCGCACTACATGATGGGCGGCATCGTCACGGATCTCGCCGGCCGTTCCTCGCTCGACCGCCTGTACGCCTGCGGTGAGGTCTCGTGCACCGGCGTACATGGCGCGAATCGACTGGCCTCGAATTCACTGCTCGAAGGCCTCGTCTTCGCCGAGCGCGTGGCGCGCGACATGGGAACGGTGCCACAATTGCCGCGCCTGCCCCGCAAGTCCGATTGGCACGTTCCCGTTCTGCGCGACCGAGGCGCCGCCCAGGTAGCCGCCGACACCGTGCGCATGCTCATGTGGGACTACGCCGGTATTGACCGCACGGCCAAGGGACTGCGGACCTGCATCGAGCGCCTCGATGCACTCGTAGCCCGCCTGCCGGATGGCGCCACGGAAGAAGCCAACATGATCGAGACGGCGCAGATCATCGCCAGGGCGGCGCTGCTGCGCAAGGAATCGCGCGGCGGTCACTTTCGCCGCGACTTCCCCCGCGCCAAGCACAAATGGCGTGGACGGCACATCGAGTTCTGACTCGCCTGGCCCGCGGCTAGCGCGGCACGTCCAGGTCACGCGACTCGTGCGAGCCCTTCGGAGCGCTGCGGAAGACCTCGGAGCGCACCTCGTTCACGCCCGGCGGCGACGTGTCCACGAGGAGCGTGGTGACCGCCATGACGACCAGGATGAGCCCAGCCTGGAACTGCAGCATGTGCACCAGCTGCGAGCGCTCGGCGGTGCGCGCCTG
>PNKL01000081.1 GCA_013822425.1 Gemmatimonas sp. | reverse complement strand
CACCGTCCGCCGGAATTTCCCCACGCCGAACGGCCAGAGCGCCGAATTGCGCCCGGTGCGGTCGAGGTACCAGCTGCTGCACCCGCCCCGGTTCCACACGGTGGTGGCAAGGCTCTCGTCCATCCAGCGCACGAACCGCGCTTGCGCCTCGGCGGTTGGCTCCGCGACACGGGCACCGCGCTGCGCCGTCATCGCGAGCAGCTGCGTGACGTGCCGGATTTGCGACTCGACCATCATCAACACGGATGAGTGGCCGAGTCCGGTGTTCGGTCCCATCAGCGTGAACAGGTTCGGAAAACCGGCCACCGTCGTTCCCATGTACGCCTTCGGGCTCCCTTGCCATGCGTCGGCAAGCGTGCGGCCGCCGCGTCCGCGGATGACCGGGGCGAGCAGCCAGTCGGTGACGCGAAAGCCCGTGGCGAGCACGAGCACGTCCACGTCGTGCGTGCGCCCGTCCGCCGTCACGACGCCGTGCGGCGCGATGCGCGTGATCGCCCCGGTGACCAGCGACACGTTCGGCTGCGCCATGGCCGGGTAGTAGTCGTCGGACAGCAGCAGCCGCTTGCAGCCGATGGCGTAGCGGGGCGTCAGCGCCTCACGCAGCGCCGGATCGCGCCCCTGGCGCGTGAGATGGCGCCCGATCACCGCTTCGGCAATCCGGCGCGCCCACGGGTGACGGAACGGCAGGAACAGCAGCTCATGGCGGAGGTACTGCGCGAGGCGAAGCGCGCGCTGGACGATCGGGACCCGACGGAACAGGGCGCGCTGCCACGCGGGAATGGGACGGTCATGACGCCACATTACCCACGACGGCGTGCGCTGGAAGACCGTGAGCTGCGAGACCAGCGGCTGGATCGCGGGAATCACCTGGATCGCCGACGCGCCCGTGCCGATGACGGCGACGCGCTTTCCGGCGAGTGCGACGCGATGATCCCACTGGGCGGTGTGGAACGCCGGCCCCGCGAACTCCTGCAGCCCCGGCAGTTCGGGGATGCGCGGGTCGCTGAGCGCACCGTTCGCCAGCACGAGGGCAGCGGCCGTCCAAGCGCCCGACGAGGAGGAGATGGTCCAGCGCGCCGAGCGCTCGTCGAACACCGCGCCGGTGACGTTCTCGTTGAAACGGATCAGCCGGACGACATCGTGCTCCCGGGCTACGCGGTCGAGATACTCGCGGATCTCGGGCTGCGGCGAAAAGGCCCGCGACCAATCGGGATTCGGCACGAAGGAGAGCGAGTAGAGCACGCTCTCCACGTCGCACGCGCAGCCCGGATAGGCATTGTCGCGCCACGTCCCGCCCAGCGAGGCCGCGCGCTCGAGAATGACCACGTCCGTGATCCCCGCCTTCCGGAGGGCGGTCGCCATCGCGACGCCGGAAAAGCCGCTGCCGACGATCACGACCTGGGTGGAGCGATTCTCGATCTCGGGGGCAGTCATCGTGTGGGCTGGCCTCTGGTGCGGTGCATCGGCGTAGCGGCGCCGCGCTCAGGCATTTCAGTGGTTTGCGCCGTGTGCCCCCAAGCTGTTAAGTTACCTTAACAGTATTGAGGCCACCGCATCCAAGGCGCCCACATGGAAATCTGGAAGCGATACAGCGAAAAGGAAGTCTCGCACTCCATGGCGCACTATCTCCAGACGGTGGCCCTGTTGAAGGCGGAGAAGGGACACGCGCGCGTGGGCGACATCGCCGAGCACCTGGGCGTTTCGAAGAGCGGCGTCACCTCCATGCTGCGCTCGCTTGAAAAGCGCGGCCTCGTGCGGCACGAGCGCTACGGCTGCGTGGAACTCACGCAGGAAGGGGCCGGATTCGCCACGCGCACGGAGTCGAGCCGCATCGTCCTCTCGATGTTCCTCACCGACATCCTCGGCATTCCCGAGGATGTCGCCACCGAGGACGCGTGCATGATCGAGCACCTCGTCAGCCCCGAGGTTTCCATCGAACTGCTGCGGCTCACCACGTTCATGCGCTCGCGGCATCCGGCCGCCGCCAGGTTTCGCGAGGCGTACCGCAACAGCCCGCGGTCGTGCAAGGATCACGCGCCGGGGGCCTGTGACTCGTGCGGCTCCACGTGCCTGCGGGACTCGCTCGAGTCCCCGCTTGGCCGGGCGCTGCCCACGCTATGAAGACGCGCGCTCGGGGGCATCACACGGCACGCACGCTCGACCAGCTCGCCGCCGGCGAGCGCGCCGTGATCGCGAGCGTGGATTGCCCGCCGGCCATCGCGCGGCGCCTCATGGAGCTGGGCCTCCTGCCCGGCACCGAAGTGCAGGTCATTCGTCGCGCGCCGCTTGGCGACCCGCTGGAGATCGCCCTGCGCGGCGTGCACCTGTCCCTGCGCACGTCCGAAGCCCGGCACATTGATGTCACGCCCGCCTGAGGCCGCGCCGCGGCGCATCGCGATCCTGGGCAACCCCAACGCGGGGAAGTCCACGCTCTTCAACGCCCTGACGGGACTGCGGCAGAAAGTCGCGAACTACCCAGGCGTGACCGTCGAGAAGAAGACGGGTTCCTGCGACCTCCCCGACGGCCGGCGTGCGGAAATCATTGACCTCCCAGGCAGCTACAGCCTGCAGCCCGCGTCGCCCGACGAGATGGTCGTGCGCGACGTGTTGCTCGGGTTGCAGGTGGACACGCCGCCGCCGGATCTCATCGTCTTCGTGGTGGACGCGACCAATCTCGAGCGTCACCTGTATCTCGCGTTGCAGGTGATCGAGCTGGGACGGCCGATCATCCTCACGCTGAACATGATGGACGCGGCCGACGCGCAGGGGCTGCGCATTGACGCGGCGGTGCTCGAGCGGCAGCTGGGCGTTCCGGTCATCGGCATCTCGGCAGTGAGAGGGACGGGGCTCGACCGCCTGCGCGACCTCATGGCCCGCGATGTCGAGCCATCCACGCGGCACTTCCGCGAGTGGCCCTCGCACCTGCAGCGCGTCATTGACCGGCTCGAGCAGCGGGTGCCGCGCCTGCCGTCCGTGCCCGACCGTGCCCGCCGCGACGTCGCCGTGGCCATGCTGCTGGATCAGGGCGAGGACGACGCGCTGGCGAAGCACGTGTCGGCCGAGGCCCTCGCCGATGCGCATCTCCTCGCCCGTCGCCTCGACGAGTTCTCGCCTGGCTGGCGGTCGGGCGACGTCGCCGGGCGCTACGAGGCCATCACGGCGCTGGTCGCGGAAGCGGTCAACGCTCCCGCCGGCGACCACAAGGACGCGCGGCGCGCGGCGATTGATCGCGTGCTGACGCACCGCATCTTCGGGCCGGTCATCTTCGTCGTGCTGATGGGGGCGGTCTTCCAGTCGGTCTTCGCCTGGGCCCAGCCGCTGATGGACCTCATTGACTGGGGCATGCGCGCGGTGGGCAATGGCATCGGCCACGCGATGCCCGAGGGGCCGCTGCGCTCGCTGGTGGTGGACGGCATCATCGCCGGTGTCGGCACGACGCTCACCTTCGTGCCGCAGATCGCGATCCTCTTCCTGTTCCTCTCCGTGCTGGAGGACAGCGGCTACATGGCGCGCGCGGCGTTCATCATGGACCGCGTGATGTCGCGCGTGGGGCTCTCGGGGCGCTCGTTCATTCCGCTGCTCTCGTCGTTCGCCTGCGCGATTCCGGGCATCATGGCGACGCGCAGCATCGACAGCCGCCGCGACCGGTTCACGACGATCATGATTGCGCCCTTCATGTCGTGCAGCGCGCGATTGCCGGTGTACGCCCTGCTCATCGGCGCCTTCGTGCCCAACCGCTGGGTGGGCTTCGTCACGCTGCCGGGCATCACGCTCTTCGCCATGTACTTCCTCGGCATCCTCGCGGCCGTCGTCGTGGCGTGGGCGCTCAAGCGCACCGTGCTCGCCGGCGGCCTGCCGTTGTATGTGATGGAACTGCCGCCGTATCGCATGCCGGCCTGGCGGTCCGTGTTCATCACGGTGCGCGAGCGCAGCCTGCTGTTCACGCGCAATGCCGGCACGGTGATCCTGGCCATCACCGTGGTGCTCTGGTTCCTCGCTTCGTACCCGAAGGGCGGCGAGGCGGTGCGCGCGCTGGAGGCCGAGCGAACACAGGTCGCGGCCGCGGGCGACACGACCCGGCTGCGCGCACTCGACAACCAGATCGCGTCGGCGGCGCTCGCGCACTCGTTCGCCGGACGCACGGGTCGCCTCATCGAACCGGCCATCGAGCCGCTTGGGTTCGACTGGCGCATCGGCATCGGGCTCATCACATCGCTGGCCGCGCGCGAGGTGATGGTCTCGACAATGGCGACGGTGTTCAACCTTGGCAGCGGCGAGAGCGACGTGCAGCCGCTGCGCAAGATCCTGCGCGAGGCGGTGGACACGCGCACCGGCAAGCTCGCGTACACGCCGCTCACCGGCATCAGCCTGATGGTCTTCTACGTGCTGGCCTGCCAGTGCATGTCCACGCTGGCGGTCGTGCGCCGCGAGACCAATTCGTGGCGATGGCCCATCGCGATGCTGGTGATGATGAACGCGATGGCATGGCTCGCGTCCTTCACCGTGTACCAGGGCGGCCGTCTGCTGGGGTACGGCGCATGATGGGAATTGGCCTGCAGGACGTCATCGTCGCGGCGCTGGTGGCGGCGGCGCTCGCCTATCTCGTGCGGCGGCAGCGGCGGAAGCAGCCGAAGCCCGAGATCGTCACGCTTGGGCGCGCGCCCAAGCGGACTGGCACACCGTCTCCGCCCGGTCCCACGCGAGACGCGTAGCCACCGATGCCTGACCTCTTGGACTTCCTCTCGGCGCACGGCATCAGCTGCCAGCGCGTGGACCATCCCCCCGTCTTCACGATGGATGAGGTGGAGCGGCTCGTGCCACCGCTGGACGGTGCGGCAACGAAGAACCTCTTCCTGCGGGACAAGAAGGGGACGCGCCAGGCGCTGGTGGTGGTGGCGGCCAGCAAGCCAGTCGACCTGCGGGCACTCGCCGCGAGCACCGGGTTCGAACGACCGAGCTTCGGCTCGGCAGACCGCCTGAAGCGCTGCCTCGGCCTCGAGCCCGGTTCAGTCTCGCTGCTCGCGCTGGTGAACGATCCCGGGCATGCGGTCGAGGTGTTCATTGACCGCGACCTGTGGGCAGCCGGCGCAATCCACTGCCATCCGCTGGTGAATACCTCCACGCTCTCGGTGCGGCACGAGGACGTCGAGCGCTTTCTGGCGGCCACCGGTCATGCGCATCGGCTGGTTGACGTGCCGGCGATATCGGTTGGCGGCGGGTAGGTCGTCGAGGGAATGGGATACGGCGCGCTCGCGATCGCGCTGCCACCGCACGCGCTGCCACCGCACGGGCGTTGCCCGCCCTCGCGCCGCGGGGCAGTTTCCGGCACGCTCGCTGCGCGTGACCACCGTTCGGGCGGCGAGGGGATGCTGCGCGCAGGGCCGATCACCGGGTAGGGAAATGACACACGACGCCATAGCGGTCATCGACTTCGGGGGCCAGTACGCCCACCTCATCGCCACGAAGATTCGCCGACTCCGCGTGCTCGCGGAAATCCGCCAGCCCGAAGACCCCACCGAGCTGTTCTGCGGCTACAAGGGGATCATCCTGTCGGGAAGCCCGAGCCTCTCCGCCTTCGGCGAGGACTCGGTCTACAACAAGGCCATCTACGACCTGGACGTTCCCATCCTCGGCTTCTGCTTCGGCCATCAGGAGATCGCCAAGCACTACGGCGGCACGGTGGTGCACGGGGCCAGCGAATGGGGGCCCGCCGACCTGCAGGTGGTCGGCGACTCGCCGCTGTTCAAGGGACTCGCCCCGGTCGAGCGTGTCTTCATGAGCCACTTCGACTCGGTGACGAGCGTCGGCCCCGGCTTTGAGGAGATCGGGTTCACCACGCTTGGCACTTCGAGCGCCTCGCATCGGTTTGCGGCCATCGCGTCGGACGCGCTGCGCCGGTACGGCTTCCAGTTCCACCCGGAAGTGGACGACACGGTCCACGGCGACGAGATGATCGCGAACTTCGTGCTCGGCATCTGCGGGTGCGCGCCGTCGTGGACGATGGACCGGTACGTCGAGGAGCGCGTGGAGCAGGTGCGCCGGCAGGTGGGCGACCAGTCCGTCTTCCTGCTCGCCTCGGGCGGCGTGGACTCCACCGTCGCCGCCCGACTGCTCGGCATGGCCATCGGACCGGAACGCCTGCACCTGTTGCACGTGGACAACGGCCTCATGCGCAAGGACGAGAGCCGCGACGTGCTCGAGGCGTTCCGTGCGTTCGGCCTCGACCGCAACCTCCACTTCGTGGATGCCACCGACACGTTTCTGTCCGCGCTTTCGGGCGCCGTGGAACCGGAGGCGAAGCGGCAGATCATCGGCAACACGTTCATCGAGGTCTTCGAACGCGAGGCACGCGCACGCGGCATCGAGCGCCATCTGCTGGGCCAGGGCACCATCTATCCCGACACCATCGAGACGGGCGGCACGAAGCGCGCCGACACCATCAAGACGCACCACAACCGCGTGCCGATCATCGAGGAGATGCTGTTGCAGGGGCGCGTCGTGGAGCCGCTCGCCGACCTGTACAAGGTGGAAGTACGCGAACTCGGCGAGAAGCTGGGGATTCCGCACGACCTCATCTGGCGGCATCCGTTCCCGGGCCCCGGCCTCGGCGTGCGACTGCTCTGCTCAACGGGCGAGGAACTCCGCGCCGGCTTCGAGACCATCGAGCCGGCCGTCGCGGAGGTCGCCGCGCGCTACGGCGTGTCGGCGATGGCGCTCCCCATCAAGTCCGTGGGGGTGAAGGCCGACCTGCGGTCGTACGAACACCCCGTGCTCATCTCGGGCGACGCACCGTGGGAGCGGCTCGTTGAGGCGGCTGGTCATCTGTTCAAGGACGTGGCGGGCATCAACCGGTGCATCTGGAGTCTTGGCCCGCGCGCGCCAACGCGCGTACGCCCGCTCGCGGCCACGGTGACCCGGGACCGTCTCGCCCTGCTCCGGGAAGCGGATCACCTGGTGATGGAGGGCCTCCGGCGCCACGGGATCTACGACGACATCTGGCAGTGTCCCACGGTACTGGTGCCGCTCGAGGTGGACGGGGCGGGGAGCGAGTTCGTGATCATCCGGCCCATTCACTCGGAACGCGCGATGACGGCGACCCCCGCGCAGCTGCCGGTTGCGCTCTGCGATGAACTGCGCGCGCACGTCCTGGCGCTCCCGGGCGTGAGCGGGCTCGCGCTCGACGTCACGACGAAGCCGCCGGGGACGATCGAGTGGGAGTGAGCCGCGGCGGCCCACTGCATCAGCTCCCATGAGGGATCGGGCCAGGTCACGGCCGATGCGTGTGCGCGGCGAAGGCGCTCTGGCGCTGGGCATGCCATCGAGGATAACGTTACGCGGTGGAACCAGCGCGGCCGCCGCAACTCTACTCGCTTTCGCATCGCGCCGCTGATTCGCGCGCTCGCCTTGCTCCGCTCGCAAGCGGTTCCTAGTTTCCGTTGACTCTTTCCGCACCAATCGGGAATGTCTGTGTATATGTTCTCAACCATGGCCCATGCGGCGATCGCGTGCAGGGGTCGGACCTCATCATGAAGGGAGCCTAAGATGGCCCTGTCGATCTCCCTGCGCGGCGGGGACCCGTCGCGCGTTGCGACCCCGCTGCTCGCCGTCGGCCTCCATTCCGGCGGCGTCTTTCCGCGGGTGCTCACGGCACTGGACAGGGCGTACGGCGGCGCGCTCGCGCGTGCCGTCCGTCAGGCCGACTTCAAAGGGACCCGCGACGAGTCGCTGCTCCTCGTCGGAACGGGGCGTGGGCCGGCGCGCGTCCTGCTCGTCGGTCTCGGTGAGACGGAGGACACGTATGGCGCGGTGACGCGGGCCGCGACACTCGCCGGCCGCAAGGGCAACGCACTCGGCGTGCGGAAGATGGCGTTCTGGGCGCCGCAGCTCTCGGGTGACACGGTCGAAGCGGCCGCCTTCGGGTTGTCGCGCGGCGCGTGGGATTTTACGGACTACAAGACGCAACCGCCGGCGAAAGATCGCCCCAGGCCACTCGTCGAGGCCGTGGTCATCGCAGCTGATGCGCGTGGGTCGAACGCCGCCCTCGCCGCCGGCGTGGCGCTTGGCGAGGGACAGCACCTTGCGCGGCGGCTCCAACAGCTTCCTGGCAACGTGTGCACGCCGGAGTTCCTGGCGCGCACGGCGCGCGACATCGGCAAGCGGCACCGACTGCGCGTGACCGTGTACGGACGCCGGGACCTCAAGCGCCTGAAGATGGAGTCGTTCCTCGCCGTCGCCGCGGGCACGCCGCAGGATCCCAAGCTGATCGTCGTCGAGTATCGCGGCGGCCGTCGCGGCGCGGCGCCCATCGCGCTGGTCGGCAAGGGGCTCTGCTTCGACTCGGGTGGCATCTCCATCAAGCCGGCGCAGGGCATGGAGCTGATGAAATACGACATGTCCGGCGCGGCCGGCGTGCTCGGCGCCATCGAGGCGATCGCGCGCATGAAGCTGCGCATCAACGTCGTGGGACTGATCGGCAGCACCACCAACATGCCGTCAGGCACCTCCATGAACCCCGGCGACGTGGTGACCGCGTCCAACGGCAAGACGATCGAGATTCTCAACACCGACGCCGAAGGGCGGCTCGTGCTGGCCGATGTGCTGGCGTACAGCGCGCGATTCAAGCCGGCGGCCATCGTTGACGCCGCCACGCTCACCGGCGCCTGCGTGATTGCCTTGGGCAATTCCGCGACCGGCGTGATGAGCAACGACGAGAAGTTGCAGACGGAGGTGCTGGCGGCCGCCAAGCGCGGCGGCGAGCCGGGATGGCCGCTCCCGATGTGGGACGACTACCGCGAGATGATCAAGGGTGACATTGCCGACATCAAGAACATCGGCGGACGCGGGGCCGGGACGATCACCGCGGCGCTCTTCCTGCGGGAGTTCGTGCCGGCGGGCGTGCCGTGGGTGCACCTCGACATCGCCGGCACGGCCTATTCCGAGTCCGATCTCGTGGTGATTCCCAAGGGACCCACGGGCGTGCCGGTGCGAACGTTCGTCGAGTTTGCGCGAGGGAGGGCCCGCTGAACGGTGGCCGTTGCCTGAGGGGCCGCCTGCTGGCGGCCCTCATGCTGCTGGGGGGCTCCGCGCTCGCGGCGCAGGTGCCCACGCCGCCGCCGCGTGCGCCGGCGCCGAAGCCGGCGGCGGTGCCCGTTGCGCCGAGGGACAGCGCCGCGCGCCCACCCAAGGACACGATGGCGGCCGCAGTCGCAGTCGACACCACCAAGCCGGACTCCGCCGCGCTTCGCCGCCAGCGACTGGCCGCGGATACGGTGAAAGCGCCGCTCGCGCGGGCCGAACTGCCGGTGGAGCGCGGCGGGCGCTGGCACTGGAGTGGTGAGGCGCTGCGCGCCGCGGGCGCCGCGACGCTCGCCGACCTCCTCGCGCAGGTGCCGGGCGCGACCGGCTTCCGCGCCAACTGGATCGCGGCGCCGCAGTTCGTCTCGTGGAATGGCGACGCCGGGCGCGTGCGCGTCTTCCAGGACGGCGTCGAGCTCGACGCCATAGACCCGCGCAACGGCTCCGTACTCGACCTCGGCGTCATCCCACTGTGGCAGTGCGAAGAAGTCAGCATTGAGCGCGGCCCCGGTGAACTGCGCGTGCACCTGCGTTCGTGGCGGGTGGCCCGCACCATGCCGTTCACGCGCACCGACATCACGACGGGGAGCGAGAATACCAACCTGTACCGCGGCTACTTCGGCAAGCGCCTCCACAACGGCGGCGCCGTGCAGGTGGCCGCACAGCAGTACAGCACCACGTCGCCTCGCACGGGCGGCGACGGCTCGTCGCTGCAGGTCTTCGGGCGCCTGGGGTGGGCGTGGAAGCAGTGGAGCGTGGACGGCACGTGGCGACGCGCCAGCCTCGATCGCGCGGCGGCCATTCGCTGGCCGCTCAATTCCGCGCTGACCGACGCGAACGGCGTCCCTGCCTTCAAGGGATCGATGGGAACGGCCTTCGCGCGCATCGCGTGGGGTGATCCCGACGCGAAGGGCGCCCCGTGGGTACAGCTCATCGCCGCGACACAGCGGAGCGCCGAAAACAGCAAGGTTTCCGAGACGACAACGCCGCCGACCGATTCGACGGCAGTGCCGAAAGACACGGCGGACGGCGCGTCGTCCCGGTCTCAGTACGTGCTTGCCGCCGGCGCTTCCCGCTGGGGCCTGAATGCCAGCGCCACGGCCCGGCTTCGCGCGTCGCAGGGACGGACGGATCTTTCTCCCTCGCTGCGTCTCGGGTACGACTGGCGCGTCGTCTCGCTCGCCGCCTACGCCGAAACGCGCGGCGCCGACTCGACGCGCCGCATGGACCTGACCGCACGCGTGACGCCGTGGCGGTGGCTTGTGGTCTCGGGCGCGCATGGCCGCTACGTCCCGAAATCGGCGGCGACGGGCGGGCCCGGGTTTACGGCGTCGCGCCTCGAGGTCGCAACCACGCTATTCGGCTTCACCGTGACGGGGGGCGTGCTGTCACGGGGACTCACCACCCTCGCTCCGCCGGTGGCGCTCGACAGCAGCCTCGCCCGGGTTGGCAGCGGGGAAGTAAAGGGCGTGGTTTTCGCCGCCAGGGGTCCGGTCTACAAGGCGATCGGCTTTGATGTCAGCGGGGTGCGGTGGGAAGGGTCCGGCGCCTATCGCCCGCAGATGGAAGTGCATGGACGGCTGGGCCTCAGCACCGCGTGGTTGAGCCGCTTTCCGCGCAACAACTTCCACGTTCTGGCCGCGGGGACGTACGACCACCGGACGCCGATGTTTTTCCCGACCGCCAACGGGCAGGTCGGGCAAACGACTGGACCCATTGATGTTATCGGCGCCCGCCTGGAAATCCGGATCGAGAGCGGCACGGTCTTCTTCCAGGCGGAGAACACGGTGGGCAAGGCCTACGAAACAGCCCCGGGCTACCTGATGCCGCGCCGCCTCCAGTACTACGGGCTCCGCTGGGACTTCTGGAACTAGGTGGCGTGCGCTCCACCTGTCCGCTGAATGAGGGCGCTCACGCGCCCTCAGGTTCATGGGCCACCGGGTCGGTGGCCCGGCTATCGGCGCCACAGGGTCATCTGGTCCAACTGGCGATCGGCTTCTTCCTGCTCCTGGATATACGTGCGGATGACCCCTTCGTCGCGCCCGACGGTCGACCCATAGTACCCCCGCGCCCAGAAGTGCTGCCCCACAAAGTTTCGCTGTCGCTCGCCGTACACCCGGGCCAGGTGCATGGCGCTCGTCCCCTTGATGTACCCAATCACCTGCGACACCGCATCCTTCGGCGGGATCGCGATCCACAGGTGCCCGTGATCCGGCATCAAGTGCCCCTCTTCAATCCGGCTCTCCTTCTGGCCGGCCAACCGGTGAAACACCTCGCCCACGTGTCGCCGCAACGTGCCAGACA
>PNKL01000080.1 GCA_013822425.1 Gemmatimonas sp. | reverse complement strand
CGACGCCGCGCTCGACCGACTCGTGGCGACGCCGCGCCTCAAGACGATGCTCGTGGCGGGGCGCACGCCATCTGAGATATTCGCCTCGTGGGCTGATGAAGTCGCGGCGTTTGACGTGAGGCGACGTCCGTATCTGTTGTACGACTGATAGAGGACCTGGAATCCTCTATCGTCTGTGATAGTTGACGATCGGCAGGAACTTCACATTCGCGTTCCGCGCGATGTTGATTACGCCGATCTGCATGCCGTCGAGCTCACGGGCGTAGTTGACGAGGCCGATCGTCAGACCGGTCTGCTGGCCGCGCATCGCATTGATGCTCGACACGGAGACACCGCGCATACTGCCGCCCTTCTCCAGGCGCACCATCCCCGGGGCGATGACGAGTCCTTCAATACGATCGGCGCCAATGAAAGATGCCATGGCGAACCTGCGGATCGTCGGCGAGCCGATGCCCAGGCCGGCGATCGCGATGCCGTCAATGCTGCTTCCCGCGCCGATGCCGATGCCGCTGAGCGCTACGCCGCGCAGGCGCCCGCCCACACCGAAGCCGATGCCGCTGATGCCGATGCCCTGGAAGCTCCCGCCCACGCCCGCGCCGATGCCGCCGACGAGAAGGCCCTGTCCGCTTCCGCCGGCGCCAACGCCCACGCCACCAAGGGCAGCGCCCCGGAAGTTGCCGCCCACGCCTGCTCCAATGCCGCCCGCCAGGATGCCGCGCGCATCGCCACCGGTGCCGACACCAATGCCACCGAAGGCGAGGCCCTCAAGATCGCCGCCTGCTGCCGCGCCGATGCCGCCCGCAACAAGGCCCTTCACGCGACCGCCAGCGCCGACGCCGATCAACCCGGCAGCCGCGCCGCGTAGGTTGCCGCCCACGCCAGCACCGACGCCCCCGAGCAGGATGCCGCGCACATCGCCGCCCGCGCCCGCACCCACACCGCCGAGGGCCAGGCCCTGCATGTCACCACCGGCGCCGACACCCACGCCGCCGATCGCGATGCCCTTGAGTCGGCTGCCCGCGCCAATGCCGACAGGCGCAATGGCAATGCCGGTGATCTCCCGTGACGCGCCGGCGCCAAAGATGCCCGTCGCGATGCCGTGAATGGCTCCCGCACCGGTCAACGGCAGGCCGAGCGCGATGCCACGCACGGTGCCGCCCGGCTCGTCGCCGTATGGCGTCCAGATGGTGACGTTGGCTCCGTGCACCTCGCCAAGCGTGCGGTCGCGGAAATTGATGCGCAGGCCTTTGACGTTGGGATAGTCGCCAATGGAGACGCCATGGCGAACCGGCTTCTCACCCGGCGTCTGCGCGAAGAGCGGAACGGCCGTAGCGACCAGCGCGAGGAGAACAGAGCAGCATGGACGCATACGACGTGTTCCTCATCGGGTGGAGAGTCAGGCTGCTGCGGGCACTACGCGAGGCACCGTCCATCGGTTTCCCCTTCGATGGGCCTCGTTCACCACATTTGTTTTTAGACACTGGGGGCTGGCCAAGGGTTTGGGCGCTTCGGCGAGGTTCCGGCCATGCGCTCGGCCGCATAGCTTCCAGCGCAACACGGAAGGAGGCCCCCCAATGCCGCTCCTCGTATCGTTCCGCGCGCTCCGCCCTCGGCGCCACGTCGTCGCACTCGCGCTGCTGGTCACGGCCGTCGCTCGCATTGACGCGCAGTTGCCGGGCACCGTCCCCGCCCGCGAATGGAAGGTGCCGTGGGAGAAGACGCGCCCCCGCGACCCCGCCGTGCATCCCGATGGCCGTATCTTCTTCGTGGGGCAGGAAGGGAACTACATCGCCTCGCTTGATCCGCGCTCGGGCCAGTTCCGGCGCTACACCATTGACGACGGCACGCACCCGCACAACTGCGTGGTGGATGCGCGCGGACAGGTCTGGTACGCCGGCAACCGCAACGGCATGATCGGACGCCTCGACCCCACCTCGGGCGCCATCACGCGCTATCCGATGCCGGACTCCACGGTGCGCGATCCGCACACGTTGATCTTCGATCGCAGCGGCGACCTCTGGTTCACCGCGCAGTTCTCCGGTGCCGTCGGCAAGCTGGAAGTGAAGACCGGCAAGATCACGCTGGTGAAGATGCCGGAGCGCGGCTGGCGGCCGTACGGGATCGAGATTGACGCGGCGAACCGTCCCGTCTTCGACCTCTTCGGCACGAACAAGATCGGGACAATTGACCCGGCAACGATGACGCTCAAGACGTATCCGCTGCCAAACGACCGGACCCGCCCACGCCGCATCGGGCTCACGAGCGACGGCACCGTCTGGTATGTGGACTACACACGCGGCGCACTCGGCCGCCTCGACCCGCGCAGCGGCGCAGTGACCGACTTCCCGCTCCCCGGTGGGCCGGTGTCGCTGCCGTACGCCATGGCGGTGGACGACCAGGACCGCATCTGGTTCGTGGAAACTGGGGAGCAGCCCAACCGACTCGTCGGCTTCGACCCGAAGACGAATGCGTTCTTCGGCGGTACGGACATCGAGAGCGGCGGCGGCACGGTGCGGCACATGGTTTTTGACAAGAAGACCGGGCTCATCTGGTTCGGCACCGACAACGGGACCATCGGTCGGGCGCAGGTGTCGGGATCACGGACGGCGATGTAGCGTTGGCGTAGGGGTCGAGCGGGCTCCACGTCGGCGTCCGCTCGACCCGGTCGCCATTCGCTCTTTGGAAGGTTCCGTGCGAATCGCCGGGGCATCGTTGCGCCCCAGCGTTGCACTTCTGCTTGGGGGCGCACTTCCGTTCGTCCTGCCGGCGCATGTGGCCCTGTCGGCCCAAGCGGCCCAGTCAGCTTTTGGCAGCGGCAGGCGATGCCGTCGTACCTCACGCGCGTCACCGTGCCGACGCTCAACGTCGCCGGCTGGTGGGACCAGGAGGACTTCCATGGGCCCGTGCACATCTACCGCACGCTCGAGAAGCGCGATTCGACGTCGCGAAATTTCCTCGTCGTCGACCCGTGGAACCACGGCGTGCTGTCATTGACGGCACCGACGACCACCGGTTCGTGAAGGACCGCCCCGACGTGCTCACCTTCATGACGGTCCCCAATCAGGTCGCGCCGATAACCATTGACCTGCATACGCAGAGCTACCGTTTTCAGAAGGGGCACCGCGTGATGGTGCAGGTGCAGGGTACCTGGTTCCCGCTCATTGACCGCAACCCGCAGCCGTGGGTGCCCAACATCTTCGAGGCGAAGGAGAGCGACTTCAAGGCGCAGACGCACCGCGTCTGGCGCACGCCGACGCAGCCATCACGCGTGGATATCCAGGTGGTGCCGTAGCGGATTCTCGCTGCGTCGCGTCGCGGCGGGTCTTACTGCAGTACTGCGCGGCAAAGCAGTAGAACTCAGCCCCTCAGATCAACCCAGATCAGCCTTGGTATCAATGTCGCGCCGCACACCGGGGTCACTCACCGCCACCTCATGCACCCGCGCCCCATAGGCGTGCACCACCGCACGCGCGCCGCCATCCGCCACGGTCATCAGTTCGCGCCATGTCTCACGGGCGAACCAGACAGGATGCCCACGCGCGCCGTCGTGCACCGGCACCACGATCGGCGCACCGGTGCGCCGCGCCGCATCCACCACGGCAAGCGCGCTGAGCGCGAGCGCAAAGGGATGATCGACTGGCCAGACGAGCACGCCGCCGACCGACGCATTGGCGAGCTGTGCGAGGCCGAGTCGCAGGCTCTTCACCTGCTCGTCCGTGGGCTTCGCATTGACGACGCTCCGCACACCGGCTGGCACGTCCGTGCCGGGAGGCACCACCGCGATCACGGGATCTGCACCGCTGGTGAGGCACCCCTCGACGACCGCCTCGAGAAATCGCCGGCCACCGGGGAGCGTCGCTCCCGCCTTTGGCCCGCCGAATCGCGTGCCCGCACCAGCGGCCAGCACGATGGCCGCGAACGGGTGCTTCTTCTCGGCGCTCATGGCGGGTCCAGCCGGCGCATCGCGCGCCGCAGCAGGGCCTGTGCCTGCCATACCTTGTAGCCGTTGTGCTCGAGCGGCTTCGCGTCATGCATCGCGCGCTCGGCCAGCGCGTCAATGCTGTCGTCGTCGAGGCCGCCGGTGGTGACGTCCTCTTCCACTGACGGGTTCACGCGGCACGGGCCCAGCAACACGCCGCCCAATGCCATGCGCACGGTGCCGTCTGCGCCACGATGCGCCGCCAGCGACACGGTGGCGAAGTCCCAGGCGCCGCGCTGCATGAGCTTCTCGTAGAACTGCACACCGCCCGCGGCTGACGGCGGCAGGAGCACCGCGCTGATGAACTCGCCGGCGGCGAGCGTGGTCTCACCTTCCGCGCGACGCGCCGAGCCCTCGAACAGGGCGGCCAGCGTGAGCGTGCGCACGCCGCCGGCACCCGTGACCTCCACCGTGGCCTCGAGCGCCGTCAGCGCGACGAGCGGATCGCTGGGGTGCACCGCGTGGCACGTGCCATTCGTGAACAGCGCGTGATAGTGGGTCTCACCCGTCTCGGCGAGGCAGTCGGTGGCGCCGTTCTTGAAGCAGGGCAGCCCTCCGCGGAAGTACCAGCAGCGTGGGCGCTGGGCGAGGTTGCCGCCCATGGTGCCCATCGTGCGGAGCTGTGGCGTTCCCACCGCGGCGGCCGCCTGCGCCAGCGCGGCGTACCGCTCGGCGATGCCGGCGTGCGAGGCAAGCTCCTCAAGGCGCACCACGCACCCGATGCGCGCCGAGCCATCGTCGTGCAGGGCGATGTCGCGCGCTCCCGGGATGCGCCGCAGGTCCACCAGCGTCGCGGGCCGCACGAGATCTTCTTTCATCAGCACCAGCAAGTCCGTGCCGCCGCCGAGTGGCGCGGCCACTGGTGAGGCGAGGGCGCGCACAGCGTCTGCCGTGCTTTCGGCCTGATGGTAAGTGAAGGGATGCATCGTGAGAGGGTGTCGGACGAGGGGACGCCGAGCGTAACTTCCACAACCGTGACCAGACGATTCCTGAACAAGCTGAGCGATTGCGCGTCCGCTCGCCACCATGTGGCGGGGCGCGCTGCACTGGCGGTGGTCGCCGTTTTGGCGATGGTCACGGCGGCCTGCGGCGGCGGCTCTGCGGGAGCAGGCGCGGCATCACCCGCGGACAGTGCCGCGCAGCACACCGCCGACTCCGCAGCCGCCATGGCCGCCGCCCGCGACACCGCGACGGCGCATCACCTCTCGCCGTCGGCGGACTCCGTTGCGCCCTACCTCGTCTTCGCGCCCACGGGTGAGCGCCAGTTCGTGGCGGCGGTGCGGAACTCGCAGTGGCTGCTCGACGTCGGGCGCATGGACCTGGATGTTCGCAAGGACAGCGCCAAGGCGCGCGCCTTCCGCGAGGCGGCTCCCGTGTTGAGCCCGGTTCCACCGCGCGCGGTCTTCCGCCTGTGGTGGGCCAGAGGGGCGGAGGACGTAGTCGTGGATTCGTTCTCAGTGTACAACGGGCGCATCGTCGTGAGGGTGTTTGGGTCGGCCGCGCTCGACAGTGCGGCGCACGCCAAGGGTTCACCGACGGCGTTTGCCGTCCGCGCCGACCGCGCCGCGCCGTCCGTGGCCACCACCTGTGAGCTGCGCGTGAATCCCGAGAGCGCCGCGAAGGCGGCCGTGGCGGCACTCACCCCCGCTGAACAGCGGGCACAAGCGGCCGCGGGCAAGTCAGCCGACAGCGCCTACTCCGCGCGCGTGGCGTTCGTGCGTGACTCGCTCGATGCCGAGTTGCGCGCCAGCCCGCCGCCCTACGAGCGGCTGCAGCGCCGCATGAAGACGACGTCGAGCCAGGTGCGCGGCTGCTTCGGCGCGGCGCGGCGTGCGCTCGTCGTCAGCGTGCGCGCCGGCGACGCCGAGTGGGTGCGCGAGCGGCTCGTGCTTATCGCGCCCGATGGCGCGGTGACGCCGCTGCGCGTGGACGACCTGCGATTCCGCGCCCACGAGCTGCTCGCCGCCCTCGACGCGGACGGCGACGGCGTGGATGACCTCGCCGTGAAGGGCACCACCCACCGCGCCGGCGGCACCACGATTCTCCGCGTGGATCTGGCGAACAAGCGCGCCGAGCGGCTCGCCGCCGGCTTCGTGTGGGAGACCTTGTAGCCCGCCGCGCGACATCGCGGTGGGCGGCATCGCCGTGCGCTCCATCGCCGTGCGCTCCATCGCCGTGCGCTCCATCGCCGTGCGCTCCATCGCCGTGCGCAGCCCCGGCTCCAGCACCAGCGACTGGATGAAGAACTCCATCATCCGCTGCGGGTTGAGCCCACTGTGCCCCGCGTCGGGCCCCACCTGCACCTCGAAACTCTTCCCGGCGCGCTGGAGCGCGCGGATGAGCTGCATGGCATTGTTGGGATGCACGTTGTCGTCGGCGGTGCCGTAGTAGATCATCAACCGGCCCTTGAGGTTCGCGGCGTACTCCATCGCGCTCCCTTTCTTGTAGCCGGCCTCGTTTTCCTGCGGCGTGTACATGTACCGCTCGGTGTAGATCGTGTCGTAGTGGTGCCAGCTCGTCACCGCCGACTGCGCGGCAGCAGCCGCGAACAGGTCGGGGTACCGCAGGATCGCCATCGCCGCGGCATAGCCGCCGTACGACGTGCCGAAGATGCCGATGCGCTTGGCGTCCACATATGGGAGGGTGGCGAGGTACTTGGCCGCGGCCGCGAGGTCGTCAATCTCCGTCTCGCCGAGCTTCAGGTAGATGGCGTCGAGCGAGCGCTTGCCCAGCCCGGCGGCGCTGCGCGTGTCGAGCGTGACGACGAGGAAGCCGTACTCCGTCATCGGGGACGGCGCGGCAAAGGTCTCACGGGCGCCATTCGTCGCCGGGCCGTTGTAGACCGAGAACAGCACCGGGTACTTCTTCGCCGGATCGAAGTCCGACGGCGTGTTGATCATGCCGACGTGCTTCGTCACGCCGTCGCCGGCCACGTACGTGAACTGCTCCACGGGCTTGAGTCCCGCCGCACCGAACCCGGTGAGGTCGCTCTCGGCGATCGTTGCCACCGCCTGGCCCTTCGCGTCGCGCAGCACGGTCACCGGCGCAATGGCGTGCGTCTGCGCGACGTCGGTGAAGTATTTCCCGTCGGGAGAGACGCTGACCGTGTGATGGAACGCCGGGTCGGTGAGGCGCGTGTCTTTCTTTCCGTCGATTCCCACGCGGTGCAGCTGCAGTTTCATGTAGTTGTCGCCGCTGCGGGCGTAGTACCAGAGCAGTTTCGCCTTCTCGTCCACCTTCACGATGCCGGCGACCTCAAAGGGATGCTGCGTCAGCGTGGTGAGCAGCTTTCCCGAGAGATCGTAGAGATAGTAGTTCTTGAAGCCCGTGCGCTCCGACTCCCAGATGAAGCGCTTGCCATCCTCGAGCCAGCGCATCGTCGGATGGTTCTCGGTCCAGCTCGGCAGCCACTCCTCGCGGACGACCACGCGGCAGACGCCGCTGATCGGATGGCACGCGGCGAGCTCCATGACGTTTTGCCGCCGGTTGGTGCGGTGGATCAGCAGTTCGCTGCCGTCCCTGGTCCACGAGATGCCGTACACGTAGTGACCGACGGCGGCGTCGGTGAAGGGGACGCCGTCGCGCACCTCGAGTCGACGCGTCTGCTCGGTGCGGTCGTTGTAGACGTAGACGTCCACGATGGGGTTTGGCGTGCCGGCCTTCGGGTATGCCTCGGTCATGAGCGCGCCCTGCACCGTCGTCTGGTCGGTCTGCAGGTAGTAGTCCTTCACCGGCTTCTCGTCGAAGCGGTAGTACGCGAGCTTGGTGCCGTCGGGCGACCACCACATCGCGGTGGTCTGGTCGAGTTCCTCGCCGTACACCCAGCTGGCGGTGCCGTACTTGATGCGCAGGCTCTCGCTGCCGTCGGTCGTGATCTGCCGCTCGTTCGATCCGTCCTTCGCGGCGAGATAGAGATTGCGGTCCCGGTAGAACGCCTTCCTTGACGAGTCGGCGGTCCACGCCACGGTCGCCTGGCGGCCGCGGGCCGGGCCGCCGAAGCGGCGCGCGTCACCGGCACTGGCGGTACCGGCCGGCGCATCGCCCATCTGCCTGGTCGCCAGGTCGAAGCGCAGGCGCTTGCCGTCGCGCAGGAAGTCGAAGGACGTGCCGTCGTCCGCCCACTGCGCCGCGACCACGCCCGGCTTGATGGCGCCCTGGATTTTCGGGAGCATCTGCATGTAGCGGTCGTAACCCGGCATGGACTTGAGCCGGTCCTGCGCCGCGAGCGGGAGCGAGGCGACGACGAGAAGGGCAGTGGCGACGACGCCGAACCTGGTGAGGCGCATCATTCAGTGAGGCGAAAGGTGAATGCAGCAGCGGCGCGCCTTGGGGCGCGCCGCGCAGAGGCTAGCGAATGGAGACTGGCGGTTTGGGCGCAGTCGGTGGCGCAGTGGGTGGCGCAGTCGGTGCTCCGGGCGGCACTGCCGCCGGCGCCGGCGCCTTGGGAGGTGTGGGCGGTTTCAGGGTAAAGACGATGAAGTCGCCCTGCTTTCGGATCTTCTTGCCGTCTGCGGTGTCGAGGTTCTCGACCGGCACGAAGCTGAGCACCGCCGAGCGCGCGCTGGGCATGCGCCGTTCGGCGCGGTCCACCGTGCCCATGCTGAAATCCGAGTGGAACGCGCCGTTCACGTGCACGATGACGGCGTCCGGATACTTGGCGCGGGCGTTGGCGATCGCCTCACCCATTGTCTCGTCCTTCACGCACTGGGCGTCGTAGAAGCGCCGGACCATCGCGGCGGCTTCTTCCGTGGTGATCTTCTGGCCGTGGCCGGTCATGTCGCCCATCGTGGCCTTGAAGCGCTCGTAGTACTTGTCCTGCGGACAGTCGAGCTGGACGGCAATGAACGCGCGGTCAGCGGCGGGCAACGAGTCAACGCCGATCAGGCCCTTTCGGCCGACGAGCGAAGCCAGGCGGCGCGGCACGTTGGCGGCGATCACCGGCCACCCCTTGGCCTTGGCGAGCTCCACGAGCGGGCGGTAATCGGTGGCGTACTTCGGCCACGGGCGCGAGGTCTTCAGGAAGTCGGCCTCGTCGGTCTGGCCGGCGAGGTAGTCGTCGAGCTTGGCCTGGGCGTCGCGCTCGAACATCTCGAGCGAGAGCACGACCTTGGCCCGGCGACGCCCGATTCCCTCGAGGGCCGCACGCTCAAGGCGGTGCGTTCCTGGGTCGTCGTGCTGTTCGCCGAGGAAGACCAGGTCCCGCTGGGCCACCTCGGCGAGCATGGACTCGAAGTCGGCGAAGCGCTTCTTGCCGGACTTGTAGACGCGGTGGGGCGTGTATGACGACACCGAAGCGACATGCCGGGCGACAGCAGTGTCAGGCATCGTTGCGGTTTGGGCCGCGGGCGCCTGCAGGGCAAAAAATAAAAATGATCCAAGAAACATTATTAGTGCCAGGTGGCTGTTTGCAGTGGTTTGGGGATAGCTTTCTAATAAAATAAGAATAAGTTACTAAAACCAAATAGGTGGAGGTTCATTGGTACTGGACGTCGGACTCCTCCGAGCTACCGAGGATGCCGTAGATGCACTGTCCCGTCTCGACGAGCAGGTGGCGGGGGCGGCGCCCGGGCTCGCGACGCTCCTCAAGCTACGCAGCGCTCAAGCTATCGTTGCCGCCAACGATCGGCCACCGGACCCGGCGCTGGATGGCGAGGCGGCCTTTGCCGCGCTCCTCGCGTGGTGGTACGCGCCGGAGGGGCGAGAGTTCATCGC
The DNA here is from genome assembly GCA_013822425.1 of Gemmatimonas sp. GTDB lineage: Bacteria > Gemmatimonadota > Gemmatimonadetes > Gemmatimonadales > Gemmatimonadaceae > PNKL01. The sequence goes on along the minus strand of PNKL01000080.1, from coordinate 2,222 downwards.
GGAAGATCCGCACCTGCGTCGCACCGCGGTTGCGCTGGACGCCGCCGCCGAGATGATGCGCGCCGGACACGCGCTGACTCCGGGACGTCTTGAGGAGGCGATGCGCGCTGGCGAGATGGTGCTGCCCGTGATGCCCCGGGACTTCGAGGAGACATTGTGCGCGTCAGAGGTCGAATCGTGGCCGGCGTTGCTCCTGGTCGCGGCGCTCTCGTCGGGGGCGTGCGGTCGGATGCGCACCGTCGCGGCTTTCATTGCCAGGGCGGCGGTGCCGCTCGCCGGGGGACTCACGGCTGACGTGTTCGTCGTCGCCCCCTGCGCCGATGACAAGACAAGCGCGCTCCACTCCCTGGCGAACACCGCACGCTCCTTGCGCCGGTGCGTGGCCGTCTACCGCGAAGCGTGCGCGAACGCGGCGGAGCAGTGTCGCGCGTTCGGCCGAGGGGGGCCCTCAGCGGCTGCGCTGGCCAGACTGCTGGCCAGTCGGCCTGCGATGACGGTAGCGGACGCGGCGCGGGCGCTCGATCTCTCGGCGCCAACAGCGGGTGCCGCCGTGGAGCGGCTGGTGGGCGCCGGCCTGCTGCGCGAGATCACCGGTCGCGGACGCGACCGGGTCTTCGTCTACCTGCCAGCGGTGGCGATCGCCGGCTGAGCGACAGCCGCGCGCTCAAGGAGCGCAACGACCTCTTCGAGGATCGTGCGGCCCTTGTCCACGGCGTACCAGCGGCGGATCTCCCTGCTGCGCTCGGGCTTGTCGAGCTGCTTCCACTCGGTGGCCATGCGCTCCTGCAGCGCCCTGGGGCGTGGGCCCCACCAGCCGCGCTCCTCGAAGTTGGCGTCGAGGACGATGACGACCGGGATGGAACGGGAGGTGCCGTTGGTCAGGTGCGTGTCCATCAGCTCGGGGTGCGCGTCGCGGCTGACGATGCGGAGCGAGAGGTTGGCGGCGGCGTCGGCGAGCGCGCTCACGACCGGCACGGCGCTCTGGGAGTCGATGCACCAGTCTTCGGAGATGACGAGCAGGTGCCATGCGTCACCGAGCGCCTCGGTGCGGGCGAGGAGATCGGCGGGGACAAGGGCGCGCTCGCGCTGCGCCTGGAACAGGGCGCCGTACTCGGTGGAGGCGGTGGCCATGTCCGCGAAGGACGCGGCGCCCGTGTGGTAGTCGGAGAGGGGCTTCATCTGGTTATAATACTAGGTAGCTATATAGTAGGACGCAAGGACCAGCCGTGACTCCGAGTGTCGCAAATCGTTAGTCAATTGTCATGCGTCCGCTTCAGTTCCTTCCCGCGCTGGCCGTCCTCGTGGCCGCGTGCGGCCCGGCCATTCGGCCGCTCGGGCTGCTCGTCCCCGTGCACGCCGCGCAGGCGGAACTGCCGGAACCACCCTCGGAATCGCCGCCACCCGAGGCACCGCTGGCGTTGACCGACGAGGAGTACCTGACCGAGCGCGGCCTGATGGTGCCCGTGGAAGGCGTCAGTCCGGAGAAGGTGCCCGACACGTATTGGCAGGCGCGGGACGGAGGCGCACGCACCCATCAGGCGCTGGACATCCTCGCGAAGCGCGGCACCCCGGTCCTGTCGGTGGACAGCGGCACGGTGCTGCGGCTATCCCGGAGTACGCTGGGCGGCATCACGATCTACACCACGGACCCGGCGCGACGGTTTGTTTTCTATTATGCGCACCTTGACCGGTACGCCGAGGGGCTCCGCGAAGGGAAGGCCATCGCGCAGGGTGAAGTGATCGGGTACGTTGGCAGCACGGGCAATGCGCCGAAGAACACGCCGCACCTCCACTTTCAGGTGATGCGGTTCGTCGACGAGCGAACGTGGTGGAACGGCCCGCCCCTCGACCCGCGCCCCTTTCTGGCGCGGTTGGGGACGCGGGGCGGGACCTTACCTTCAGCCGCTGCCGTGCCGAACCAGTAGTCGAGGAGCAGTCATGACGATGTCGGGAAAGATGCGCGCTTCGCTGCGCGCCGAATGCAATCGCCTGCCGGCGACGGTGCACGTTGGCAAGGAGGGCCTCACACCGGCCCTCATCCAGTCGCTTGACGATGCGCTCCGCACACGTGAACTGGTGAAGGTGGCGCTCAATCGCACGGTAGATGTCAGCGCGAAGGCCGCCGCTGCCGACCTCGCCGCGTCGGTGGGTGCCGAGGTGATCCAGACCATCGGAAAGACGACGACACTGTACCGGCGCAATCCGGAGATTGAGGGGAAGAA
>PNKL01000079.1 GCA_013822425.1 Gemmatimonas sp. | reverse complement strand
GGCGGTCGCATTGCCGAATATGGTGTGAACCTCGCAGACACCGTGACCCGTGGCGTGGTGAACGATGTCCTGCGTGCCGTGCCGGGCGCCGGGGTCTGTCGAGTGGAGCTGCGGTGAAGCGCTGTGGCGCGGGATTCCGCGTTCCTGTCGCGGCCATCTGCCTTGTCGGGCCGGTTGTCGCCGGCGCGCAGGGGCTTTTCATGTCGCAGGAGCCGCTCGAGGTCACGATCACCACCGGACTCGCGAAGCTGGTCAACGACCGCGACTCGACCGACCGCGTGCTGCATCCGGCAGTTCTCGTCTATAAGGACTCGACCGGCATCGCGGTGACGGTGCCCATTACCCTGCGAACCCGCGGGCATTTTCGCCGGCAGTTTCGCAACTGCGATTTTCCGCCACTGAAACTGGAGACCACGAGAGTCGCGGCGAACAACACCCTCTTACAGGGTAATCGCACGCTTAAGCTCGCCTCCAGCTGTCGACCAACCAGGCCCGAGTACGAGGAGTACATCCTGCTGGAAGCCGCGCTCTATCGCATGTACATGGCGCTCACGCCGTGGAGCTACCGGGTCCGCCTGGCGTACGTCACCTTCCAGGACTCGAACCGCAGGGTCAAGTCGGTGAAGAGCTGGGCGTTTTTCGTCGAGGATGACGGCGAGCTTGCCGAGCGGCGCAAGGTCAGAAAGTTCGAGACGAAAGGCGTGTTCTTTGAGAATCTCGAACCAGAGAAGTGGGGCTACACACAACTCTTCGAGTACATGATTGGGAACACCGATCTGTCCGTCAGCGCGCTGCACAACATCACCTTGCTGAAGGACACCCTGGGGCTCGTGCATGCCGTGCCGTACGACTTCGACTGGTCGGGCGCCGTGAACGCCCGGTATGCCTTCCCCGACAAGTCGCTTCCCATCCGCACCGTGCGAGAGCGCATGTGGCGCGGCGACTGCCGCCCGGCACAGGACCTCGCGCCCGCCATCGCGCACTTCCAGTCCCGGCGCGCTGCCCTCGACTCGGCCGTCACGACCATCGACGCCCTGGCGCCTGCCGCGAAGGAGCGCATGCAGAAGTACTTCGCCGACTTCTGGACGCTGGTCGAGAATCCCCGGCGCGCAGCAGCCGAGTTCAAGCGCACCTGCGCCATCGGCAACTAGCCGGCGACAACGCTGACCTCCTTCACCACGGAGCGCACGGAGCACTGCAGGAGGGCCACGGAGGAAAACAACTTCTTGGGGAACTGCGAACGCCACGCTGATTTCAGCGTGGCGTGATGTCTTTACCCAGAGTTGTTGTAGCCCTCCGTGGCCCTCAGGTTGTTCTCCGTGAGCTCCGTGGTGAAAAAGCCCGGCGTTCCAGCACAAAGCCAGAAGCGCACACGCCGCTTAACCGATCGCCTGCTCCAGCAGCCGCACGCCGCGTTCGAGATCGGCGCGCTGCATCACGAGCGGCGGCAGCAGGCGGACCGTGTGCTCGCCGGCCGAACAGGTCAGCAGGCCGAGGTCCAGGGCACGCGCCACCACGTCCTTGGCCGCGTCGGTCACGTCAACGCCCCACAGGTAACCGATGCCGCGGACGGCGCGGATCTTGATCGAACGCTCGGCCACCGCGCGCAGGGCGTTACCCAGCCATGCGCCGTTCTCGCGGACATGCCCCAGCAGGGCCGGGTCGTGCAGGCGCTCGAAGACATGCAGCGCGACGCCCGCCACGAACGGGCCGCCGCCAAACGTCGTCCCGTGGTCTCCCGGCTGCATTGCATCCGCCACAGCCTGTGTCATGAGCACTGCACCCATCGGGAGGCCGCCGGCCATCGGCTTGGCGACCGTCAGGAGGTCGGGGGTGATGCCCGTGTGTTCGTACGCCCAGAACGTTCCCGTGCGTCCGTATCCACACTGGATCTCGTCGAGGATGAGCAGCACGTTCCGCTCGCTGGTGAGCGCGCGGAGGCCGCGCAGGAACTCGGGATCGAGCACGCGCACGCCTCCCTCCCCCTGCACCGGTTCCACGATCACCGCTGCCACCGTTTCCGGGTTCAGCACGCCCTCGAGTTCGCCCAGGTCGCGTTCCGCGATGGAGATGCCGGCGGCCAGCGGACGGAACGGCATCCGGTATTGCGGACGATCCGTCGCGGCGAGCGTGCCGAACAAACGCCCGTGGAAGGCGCCGCGCAGCGCGATGATCTCGTGCTTGGCCGGCGACTGCGTACGCCCCCACCGCCGCGCCATTTTGAATGCGCCTTCGTTGGCTTCCGCCCCTGAATTACAGAAGAAGACCCGATCGGCAAACGAACTTTCGGTGAGCTTCAGCGACAACTGCTCGCCGGCAGACGTGCGGTACAGATTCGAGACGTGCACCAGCCCGTCCTCGAATGCGGTGCGCATCGCCTGCTCCAGGCCGGCATCGCCATAGCCCAGCGCATTCACCGCGATGCCAGCCACGAAGTCCAGGTAGGCCTTGCCGTCGGCATCGAACAGCTCGACGCCCGCGCCGCGCACCAGTTCCATCGGTGGACGGCGATAGGTGCCCAGCAGGGCGTCCGTGGCAGCGGCAAGTGCAGTCGTCATGGGGAAAGCCTCATGCAGAAACTGGTGACAGACTGAGACGCGTGCCAGCGGCTGCGTCCGTGATCGCGCGCAGGTCGCCAATGCGCACGCGCCGGACGCCTCCACGCAGGGCAAGCGTGCCGGCTTCGAGCTTGGCGGCCATGCCGCCCTTCGCCACGCCGCTCGCCACAAGTGACCGCGCCGCAGGTGCATCGAGTTCAGCAATCACGGCCCCGGCATCGTCAAGGACGCCGGCGACATCAGCGACCAGCAGCAGTTCGTCGGCGCCAAGGGCGGCGGCAATCGCCGCAGCTGCATCGTCGCCGTTGACGTTCAGGCCGCCACCCTCCGGGTCGTCCGCGTCGCGTCCGAGCGGCGAAATCACCGGGATGAATCCGCCGCTCCACAGGTGCGTGAGCAGCTCCGTGTGCGCAGTCATCGCACCGCCCACGCGTCCCAACTCGGGATCCGTGACGTGCGCCTTCAGCAGGCCGGCGTCCTCGCCCGACAGGCCGACCGCGCGCACCCCGGCGCTTAGCAGCTGTGCGACGAGCCGTTTGTTGGTGGCGCCCGACAGGATCATGCGCACGATCTCCAGGTCCTCGACGCTCGTCACGCGCCGTCCGCCGCGGAATTGCGGTTCAACCCCGAGACGCCGTTGCAACGCCGACACTTCGTCGCCGCCGCCGTGCACGATGACGAGCGACTCGCCACGGCCGGACGCGGCGGCGAGTTGCGCAATCAGTTGCGGATCGCCCTGTGCGCGTCCGCCGATCTTCACCACCCGCCTCACGCCGGAAGCCCCAGCGCCTCGTCGAGGCCGAGCATCAGGTTGGCATTCTGCAGCGCCTGGCCGGCCGCACCCTTCATCAGATTGTCGATGGCCGACAGCACCAACAGCGTCGGCTGTCGCACGTGCGCGAGCGGGTGCACCGTGATGCGTACCACATTGCGGTGCGCCACGTGGCGCGTCTCGGGCGGTGATTTCACGACCTCGATGAAGCGCTCGTTGTGAAAGCGACGCTGCCAGAACGCCAGCGGATCGTCGATCGGCGCGGTGAGCGGCACCGTCATGGACGCAAGGATCCCGCGCGCCATTGGCAGCAGATGCGGCGTGAAGATCAGGTCGGCGTCCACGCCCTCCTCCGCCACGAATGCGCGCATCTCATTGAGGTGTCGGTGCGTGTTGCCGATGCCGTACGCGCGGAAGTTCTCCGTGACCTCGCCAAAGAGCAGGTCGGCCCGCGGCGTCAAGCCCGCGCCGGTCACGCCACTTGCCGCGCTCACGCTGATCGTCGCCCCGTGCGCGACGCGCCCGTCCTCCAACAGCGGCAGCAGACCCATCAGGATGCTCGTCGGATAGCACCCGGGATTCGCCACGAGCTCCGCACCGCGCACTTCGTCGCGACGCGCCTCGGTGAGCCCGTAGACGATGTCCGCGTCGGTGTTGCCGATCCGCAGATCGGCCGACAAGTCCACCACGCGTGCGCCTGCGTCGCGCGCACGCTGCACCCATTCAGCGCTCGTCCCATGCGGCAATGCGCTGAACACCAGCGCCGCGCTCGACAGCGGCACGTCGTCGGGCGCCACGAATGTCACGTTTCCGCCCCCCGGCAACTCGACCGTTTCGCCACGCCGTCCATTGGCGGTGGCAAAGGCCAGTTCCAGGCGCGGATGTCGTTGCACCAGCACGCAGAGGTCGCGACCAGCATATCCACTGGCGCCGAGGATACCCACTGGAATCTTATGCACAAATAATGCATAATATTGCGGTGCGCGGTTGTCAATCCGGCTTACGGCCGCAGTCTGCGCATGCTATCCTCTCGCAGCCACCAAAGGATTCTTGTGACCGCCGCGAAACGCGACCGCCAGGACGCCATTCTCGAGTTCGTCTCCACCCGCGTCATCGGCAGCCAGGAGGAGCTTCGCCAGCTGTTGTGCCAACGCGGATGGGACGTCACGCAGTCCACGCTGTCGCGCGACATGCGCGACCTGCGCATCGCGCGCGTCCCGACACCGACGGGCGTCCGGTACACGGCCGGCGAGCGCTCCGGCGGCGAGGAGGGACGCGCGACGTTGGCGGCCCTCCTGCCCCAGCTCTTCCAGAAGATGGAATTCGCGCGCGAACTGATCGTCGTGAAGACACACACAGCCGGTGCCCAACCCATTGCGGAGGCCATTGACGCCGAAAACAACCCCGACATCATGGGAACGATTGCAGGCGAGAACACGGTGCTGCTCATCTGCCGCTCGGACCCCGCGCGCGAACGGGTCACCAAGCGCCTGCTCGCCCTCGCCGAACGCTGAGGCGCAGGAGCGCTAGTTCACCTGCACGTCGATCATTGAAGATTTTGGCATAAATATGTAGTTTCTGTCGTATTCTGTCGTATTCTCGCTCCGGCATCTGCCTCTTTCATGACTGATTCACACTCCGGTGGCTCCAGGTCGCACAAGCTCTGGGGAGGCAGGTTCACTGGCGGACCCGCCCCGGAACTTGAGGCCGTCAACCGGTCGATTGACGTCGATTTTCGGCTTTGGCCATTTGACATCCAGCTCTCCAAGGCTTGGGCCGCTGCGTTGGCGCAGGCCGGCGTGCTGACCAACGCCGAAGCGACCGAACTGCAGCAAGGCCTCGATGAAGTCGGACGCAGGATCGCGGGTGGCATCACGCTCGAAGGCAGCGATGAGGATGTGCACACGCTCATTGACCGGCTCCTGCACGATGTGGTGGGCGGCGTGGCGTCCCGTCTGCACACCGGACGGTCGCGCAACGACCAGGTGGCTACGGCCACGCGCCTCTGGACCAAGGACGCGTGCGCGCGACTTGATGCCCGGTTGCTCGCGCTGCAGCAGGCGCTGATCGCGCAGGCCGAGTCGCTGGAGCTCGATGTGATGCCGGCCTACACGCACCTGCAGCGGGCACAGCCGGTCAGCGGCGCCCACTGGATGCTGTCGCATTTCTGGCCCATCGCGCGTGACCGGCGGCGGCTGGCCGCTGCCGCCGACGCGTGCGCCGTGCTCCCCCTGGGCTCCGGAGCCATCGCGGGTTCAGCGTTCCCGGTGGATCGCAGCGCCCTTCAGGTTGCGCTTGGCTTCCGTGCCGTCTCCCAGAACAGCATTGACGCGGTCGGCGATCGCGATTTCATCGCGGAGGTGCTCTTTACCCTCGCCGTGCTTGGCGCGCACCTCTCTCGGCTGGCGGAGGATCTCATCCTGTTCGGGTCGAGTGAGTTCGCGTTCGTGCGTTTCGGCGACGCGTACAGCACGGGCTCATCCATGATGCCGCAGAAACGCAACCCGGATGCGTTGGAACTGGCGCGCGGCAGCGGCGCGCGCATGCTCGGAGACCTCGTGGCGCTGCTTGGCACCATCAAGGGATTGCCGAGCGGATACAACAAGGATCTTCAGGAGGACAAGCGGTCGCTCTTCGATGCCGTCGACGGCATGTCCCTGTTGCTTCCGGCCATCACCGGGTCTCTGGCATCGCTCACGTTCAATCGCGCGCGGATGAAGACGGCGGTGACCAGTACCATGATGGCGACCGACCTGGCCGACTATCTGGTGCGCAAACAGGTCACCTTCCGCGAGGCGCATGGGGCTGTGGGGAAGCTCGTTCGCGAAGCCGAGGAGAAGGGTGTCGAAATGACTGAGCTCCCCTTCAGCTCCTTCAAGGCCGCGAGCGGGTCCTTTGAGGCAGATGCGCTGGACGAACTCTCTCCGTCGACATCCCTGGCCCATCGGAACCTGGATGGCGGTACCGGGCCCGATGCGGTCAGGCGACAGATTGCTGCGGCGAAAACATCACTGACTGCGACGGGCTAGCACGCCGCGCAAGCGAGGCGCGCGCGAGGCGCGCGAACGAGGCGCGCGAACGAGGCGCGCGAACGAGGCGCGCGAACGAGGCGCGCGAACGAGGCAACGATGCGAGGCTGGAAAAGTCAGTTGACCCAAGTGCCATTTTCGCTTTCGCATCGTACCAATCAGTTCTAGGAGCGAGCCAACTCAAACGCTATCACTCGTTTGTTTTCGAAACTCATGGTAGTTGTTCATTGACAATGCATTACACATAGTAATATATATGTATCAATTATGAGTTTCATTTTCAATCGTGGTTGAGGATATTTAAATGCGCGCGGTCACGACTGGCACTGCCGCTTTCGCCCTCGGAATCCCAAAGAAGGACCTCGACAACATCCTCTCGCGATACAGCGTCTGGGGCTTTGAGCGAGGTCGACAGGGAATCGCGCGACGACTATCTCAGGCAAGCATCGAACAGGTTGCCCTGGCAATCGACCTTACACGGGACTTTTCAATCCCCACTCCAACCGCGCTGCTTCTGGCAGAGGAGGCGCTGAGTTCACGTGAGGGGATCATTGCATCGCCCGGCGGGCACCTTGCCATCCATGCTGATCTTGGGCGAATTCGCCATGACCTTCAGGCCAAACTGGCGGAGGCCATCGAGCACGTCATCCCGCCTCGACGTGGGCGACCGCCGACCAGAGACTGAGCCTGCCCGTGCCGCAGGACAGAAGAAGGGCCCCGGTTTCCCGGGGCCCTTCCTGGCGGACGAACGGCAGAGTGAAGCTCAGCCGCCGACCTTGGTCACGTTCTCCGCGGCCGGGCCCTTCGCGCCCTGCACGATCTCGAACTCCACCGCATCGCCTTCGGCGAGCGACTTGAAGCCCGAACCCTGAATGGCGCTGTAGTGCACGAAGCAGTCCTTGGTTCCGTTGTCTGGCGTAATGAAACCAAAGCCCTTCGCATCATTGAACCACTTCACCTTACCGGTCGTACGCATTCCCTGCTCCTGTTTTTCTTGATCGCCAGCTCGAGCCTGTCCCGAGTCGAAGCGGATCGTAACGGTACACGGGACCACTAGAGCCCCCCGCGCTGGGCTGGCACGAAAAAAGACCCGGACGAACCAGGTCTCTAGATCGCATCATCTTGAACGTATGGATTCCTGGCAAATTAGCAAGGGCTCCCCTGTTTCTCTCACCCGCTTCCATTCCCGACTCGGTCCTTATGGGTCGCGGAGTGTCCCAGGCACTTGCTACGGCTCGGGGCCTGCACCATTTCCGACATCCGGTACGACTTGGCGCTCGATGTGACGGCACGCGACAGCGCCCCTGGTGATGAACTCGCGCGGACGGTGCGGATTCGAGCCGAGTTTGGACGAACGCTCGAGGAGTAGTGGGCTTTTGAAGGCTCTGCGAGGCGTCCGGCACCGCCCACGCAGGGCGGCGCGCTGAAGGCCGACCGCTCAGGGCCGCGGTGCCCGCACGACGGTGAAGAAGTGCGAATCCACCCATCCGCGGTCAGCACCGACGCCAATGGGTCGCCAGCCATTCATCGGCGGACCCAGCCGGACGCGTTGCGCCGAGTCCACCGTGCGCAGCACGTCGCTCTCGCGAGTGGGGGCGGAGCGCACGCGCACCCAGGTGTTGGCCGTCGCGTACTCCCATGGACCGGTATCGGCGACAATCGGCAGCGGTGCGGGCCTTCGGGCCGCTGGATTCGACGACGCGATCTTCGCGGAATTCGCAGACGACGCAGCCCGGGGCGCGGCAGGAAGCGCCGCGCGTGCCGTCGTCGGAACCGATGCCGGTATGGGGGCCACCGCCGCGGATGCCGCACGCTCCGATGTGTCGGAAGCCGCCCGCGTCGTGGAATCGCCTGGCGGTAGCAACTCGACTGTCACGCCCGTGTCCGCCGCGCTCACCTCCGGAACCTGCGCGGATTTCGTCTGCTCGGTGCCACGCGAAATCAGGTAGCCCACTGTCAGGATTGCAGCAATCGCCAAGCCAGTCAGGATCAACCCGCGCGCAAGACGCCGTCCAGAGGGCGCTGTTGACATGAGGCAGTTGGGGCAGACGCCAATGGCTACGGGGCGCTGCACGCCGCAGTTGGGACAGTTGACCGTGGCGACCCGTTCGCCACCAAGATCGTAGGACACGAACGGCGCCTGACACCGCGGACAGCGGGTGGCCCCGACCAGTGCTTTCGCACCGCAGGTACTGCAGTTCGTGTAGGGCATGCCGGCTATTTCGTCCCTCGCACGCCGTCTACGAAATACGCGGTCTCGCCAAAGCAGCTGGTCGGAACACCGCGATGCTCCTTGTAGAACAAGCTCACCTGGCTCCCGGCGATCTTCTGGATCTCCTGCGCCACGGAATCGTTGCGCACGGAGAAGTTGAAGATCTGGGGCGCGGTTCCCGGCACGGTGGTCATCGCCAGCTCACCTTCCCACGTCTTGCACAGCCATCCCTTGCGGGAAAGCTTCTGCACATATCCCGTGCGCGTTCCCTCTGAATACGTGTACGTGAAGGCCACACCCACCCACAGCGCCATGCCGATGAGCGGCACCAGAACGATGGTCAGCAGTGTCAACTTCCCCCAGTGCCGGCGGAGCAGGCTGGGGCGGGGAGGAGGAGGTGTATCAGGAGCCGGGGGAGGGGAAGACTGCGTTTCGTCAGGCATGGTGCGTCGATCCTCAACGGGGAGTCCTTATGGATTATCGCGCCGGGGACCTCTCGCGTCCACCGCGCGTTAGTTTTCACTCGACCCCAGCCCCGAATCCCGTGGTCTTCTCTCCACGCCGCAAGACAGTCACCGCATACGTCGGCCAGGTCGCCGTCGGGTCGGCGCATCCCGTTGTGGTGCAGTCCATGACTAATACCGACACGGCCGATCCCGCCTCCACGGCGGAGCAGGTGATCGCCCTCGCCCGCGCTGGATCGCAACTCGTACGCGTGACGGTGAACAACGAGGAGGCCGCCACCGCTGTGCCCGAAATGGTGCGTCGCGTTGCCGATGCCGGCGTGGATGTCCCCATCATCGGTGATTTCCACTACAACGGCCATCTCCTCCTCGCCAAGTATCCCGAGGCGGCTCGCACGCTGGCCAAGTACCGCATCAATCCCGGCAACGTCGGCGGCAAGCGGCGCGACGAGAACTTCCGCACCATCGTCCAGATCGCCGTGGACAACGGCAAGCCCGTGCGCGTCGGGGTCAACTGGGGTTCCCTCGACCAGGACCTGCTCACCGAGATGATGGATGCCAACGCTCGGCTGGCTGACCCGGCGGACGCCAAGGACGTCTACATCGAGGCGATGCTCGAAAGCGCGCTACGCAGTGCCGCGCTCGCCGAGGAAACGGGGCTGCGTCACGACCAGATCCTCATCTCGTGCAAGATCTCGCAGGTGCAGGATCTTGTGGACGCCTACCGCCGCCTCGCCGCACGCTGCGATTACCCGCTACACCTCGGCCTGACCGAGGCGGGACTCGGAATGAAGGGGATCGTCGCGTCGTCCGCGGCGCTCTCATTGCTGCTCGCTGAGGGGATTGGCGACACCATTCGCGTCTCGCTGACGCCGCGCCCGGGTGGGGATCGCACGGAGGAAGTGCACGTCGCGCAGCAGATACTGCAGTCGCTGGGCCTGCGCTCGTTTACACCACAGGTGACTGCGTGTCCGGGGTGTGGCCGCACCACCAGCACCTATTTCCAGAAGCTCGCCGAGGACATCCAGACCTACCTGCGCGACCAGATGCCCGTCTGGCGCGAGTCATACCCCGGGGTCGAAGAGATGAAGGTCGCGGTAATGGGGTGCGTCGTGAATGGCCCCGGCGAGAGCAAGCACGCCAACATCGGCATTTCGCTCCCCGGAACGTTCGAGGAACCCAAGGCGCCGGTTTACGTGGATGGCGCGTTGCTCAAGACGCTCAAGGGCGACCGGATTGTCGAGGAGTTCCTGGGGATTCTCAACGACTACGTGCAGCGGACGTATCGCGCGTCATAGACGGCTGCCATCCGTGTGCTCCGTGGTAAAGAAGTTCACGTGCCGCCCGGCAATCATCCGCCCGACTGTCCCGCCCCGATGTCGGAGTACCGCTCGAGTGCTTCGGCGGCCTGGCGCAACTCGGTCAGGATCTCGCCTGAGAAGTCGAGTTCCTTCAGGCGGTCATGGACGGCACGGTACCAGCGAATGGTCCCCTCCTTGCCGGCATTGAAGCGTCCCCAGACCGACTCCGGATCCACCGTCCGCCGAAGATCGGCAACGATCGAACTCGCGTTGTGGATCTTGTCGGCGGCGCAGACCCATCGTGCAGCCTCGTTGGCCTGCCCCAGTCGGGCGAGATAATCCGCAGTGCGCTCCTGCTTGTCCATCTCGTTGCCATCGTCGTCCACCTTCCGGTGCGTGACCATGAGCACCGTTTCGAGGACGTCCGCGCCGAACTTGTCGCCAATGCGCTCTTCGAGCTCTTCCCGCGTCCAGTTCTCACCCACACAGTCTTCCACGACGTCGTGCAGGATGCCGGCAATCACCGTTTCATCGCTTTGGCCATAGCGCGCCAGAATGATCGCGATATTCGCAGGATGGGTGATGTACGGCAGCCGCGTTCCCTTCCGCACCTGACGATCATGATGCTTGGCCGCGAAGGCTAGCGCGTGGTTGATGCGGTCGGAGTAGCCGTTCATTGCGTGGGAAGGGCCTCGGCAGATGCGTAAACAAAGATACTGACGTGCAACGAGCACTGCATTCGGACGCCCCACTCGACGGCTCGTCGGGGAATCCAGATGGAGCCGCGTAAGCTCCGAAATTCCCGGAAACCAGCACACCCACCCTGAAAACGCGTGAGGATACAGAGTCGCTGAGACTTCTCTGGGCGGAATACTCCCGACCGGGAAGGACTGCCTTCCGCACCATTCCGTACCTCGGCAGCACACCACGTTCTGCTGACGACGATGCCGGTAGTTACCACGGCGGATGCCAATCCACGAGACCACCATGGAGACATCATACCAACACTATTAGATCACTATGTGTCGACTAGCAGAATACCGTGGAGAGTCACTCCGGCTTCACGCAGGTCTGAAATGCTAGACGTGAGGGCTCGAAGCCGCGTCTGTGCGGTTCGTGCCACGACGATGGTCGGCGGACTTCCACATGCGGTCGAGGCCAAGCCAGCGGCGGCGGCGTTTGGCGCCACCAGCACCGTGAAATCATAATCCCCAAGGAATGCCATGAACTCGCTACGCGTGATCTCGTTCTGCAGCGACGACATGGTATCCTGACGAAGTCCGCCCGCGGGAATGACGTCAAGCGCCAGCCCTTCGCTCGCTCCGATGGGCCGGGCGACTTCCCGCCACAGTCGCACACCTGCGATGGCCTCCGTAAAGCCGGGCTCATTTCTCCAGCCGAAGAAAGCCGAGGTTGACGGAAGACCGGGCGCCAGATCCACAAGCAACGTGGCTCGCTCGTCCGCCGCGGCGTTGACCGCCAGTCGTCCTGCCACGGCGACCGTGCGCCATACGTCATCTCCCGTGACGCACACCACGCGTTCCCGGGTACCGCTCGCGGTGAGTGAGAGATACACCATGCGAAAGGGCTCTACGCCGGTGCCAGGTTGCAGTCGGGCGCGTCCTTCGCGTGGCACCCGAAACGCGGTGGCCGAAGCGAGTACCGGCAGCCCGGTGAGGCGTTCCACCTCCCGGGCGTGGGCGATGGTCGGCTCCCTGGCTTCCGCCACGACGGCGAAAGAAAAGCCCAGTACGGAAAGGACGAGCAGCGCGCTGATGGCTACGACGAAGGGAGGCGAGCCGAGGATTCGTGCCGCCTTGGCCTGGGCAATGGAATCCGCGCGTTCCTGTACACGCGCATGCCATTGACGGGCATCTTGCAAGAGCGATTCGGCACGCGTCACGGCACGGCGGGTGCTGTCTCGGGCAGCGCGCGCCGCGTTGGTGTCAATCGATTCGGCGAGCTCTCGAGTCGAACCTTTCCCGGTTGTTTCGATGACCGCGATCTGGCGAACGAGTCCTGCCTGACGCTCCTGACCGATACCCTGCAGTGTGGCTCCAATGGCGTTCGCGCGTGCGCTGATCTGTGCGAATTCCCGCGTCGGAGCCGCCGCAGGATCCAGCGTCTGCCGGACGGTCTCCAGCAGGTCGAGCGTGTCGACCAGCACTTTGACCGTAGCAAGCGGTTGAAGCGCACTCGTATTGGCAAGGACGCGGTACGAGGCGGTGAG
>PNKL01000078.1 GCA_013822425.1 Gemmatimonas sp. | reverse complement strand
GCACGTGGTGCCGCACATCGGGGTGCGCCTGCTGGCGGCGTGCGCGGCGATCACCGAGCGCGGCAAGCCCGTGTTGTGGATCAAGGGAAACCACGACTGCTGGGGCGGCGACGTGCTGCGCGGCCGGAGCGGCGCGGCGTACGTGGACGGGCCGTGGCAGGGCGAGCTGGCCGGCTGGCGCGCGCACATCGCGCACGGCGACGGGCTGCGCCCCGAGCTCGACAAGGGGTATCGCGCGCTGCGCGCGGTGATCCGACATCCGTGGTCGGTGCGCGCGTTCAGGCTGCTGCATCCCGACTGGGGAGCGGCACTGGCGCGCGCCACGAGCCACACGAGCCGCAACGTGCGCCCGCGCGACGGCGGCGAGGGGCTGCGCACGGTGGCGCACCAGACGCTGGCGGCCGACCCGTCGCTGGACGTCGTGATCTTCGGGCACACGCACATCGCGATGCTCGAGCGCAAGTCGCGCGAGGGCGGGATCTACGCCAACCCCGGGGCGTGGCTCGATGAGCCGCGGTTCCTGAAGCTGACGCCCGAGCGCGTGTCGCTCTGCCGGTGGGACGGCGTGAACGAGCGCGAGGAAGTGTCGATCGAGCGGAGCGGGCGCTAGCGGAACGCGATCGAGGCGGCCACCGCGGGGCGCCCGTCGGGCGCGGCGCGCACACCGACACGCGCCGGCAGGTCCCAGAGCTGTGCCGCGACGTACGCGTCGGCGCCGGCGATGAGGTGGTTGAAGATCAGCACCGCCACCCAGTCTTCGTAGTGCGTGCGGCGGGCGCGCACGCGCGCGGCCGAGTATCGACTTACCGACCAGGTGGCCACGGCGGGGCGTCCATCGCCACCGAGAACGGGCTGGCCGGCGGCGTCCACCTGATACGTGAGCGGCACCGAGTCGGCACGGAACTGTCGCGCGAGGCGCAGGTTCTCGGCGGCGCGGTAGACCAGCGCGAGCGAGAGCCCTTCGGTGAGGAAGAACGCCCCGCCCCAGAACTGCCGGCCGAGCGCGGCCTGCCCGGCGCCGGGGACGGCGAGCGAGTAGAGGAAGGCGCGGCGCGGGGTGACCGGGGGGCGGACGGCGATGCCCGTGTCGGCGGTGATTCGCGGGCCGCGCTGCGGCGCGCGAGCCGCGTCCGCCCGGCGCTCCTCGCGCGGCGGCCCTGCGGCGCCTGTCGATTGCGCGTACACCTCGACGCTCGACACCGCCGAAGCGAGGGCGAGCGCGATGAGCGAACCGAGCGTCAGCGGACGAAGCATCACGATGGCTGAAGATACACGCGAGACGGCGGCCTGTGCCGCCCTTCCTACCTTCGGGAACCTGTCCCGCCGGCGCAGGATTGTGCCACAGGTGAACCTCAGATGCGCCAGTTGGCTTGGTCAGCTGTAATCTATTTGCACGCGGGGAATCGCGCCGTGAAGGTGGTTCCGACACCGATCGTCGACCGAACTTCAATAGTTGCCCCATGCGCCTCAGCGATCGCGCGCGCGATAGCAAGTCCAAGCCCGGCACCCCCCTCCCCGGCTGGGCACTCGTGACGGCGGCGTGACTGGTCACCCTTGAAAAAGCGGTCGAAGATGAACGGCAGCTGATCGGGGGCTATGCCGCATCCCGTGTCCTCGACTTCCAGCCGTGCCGTCGAGTCCTCTCGACCGACGCGAACGTCGATACGTCCGCCTTTCTTCGTGAACTTCGTCGCGTTGTCGAGCAGGATCACCACCAACTGCCGCAGGGCCGCCTCATCACCCTGTACCGATGCCTCTCCGAATTCGGTGATCTCGAGGCGCTGGTCACGAGCGCGCGCGACCTCACTCACCGACTCGACGGCATCGGCGACAAGATCGTCGAGGAACACTCGCCGCATGTCGAGCACGCGCTCGCCAGCCTCAACCCGCGACAGCTGCAGCATCTCATCCACAATTCGGCTGAGGCGGCGACTTTCGCGCTCAATGCGCTGCAGCGTCTCCTCGTACTCCGCAGACGTGCGCTGTCGCTGAAGGGCCACGTCGGCTTGGCTGCGAATCACGGCGAGTGGCGAGCGCAACTCGTGCGACGCATCGGCACTGAATTGCCGAAGATAGGCCAATGATCGCATGACCGGCGACATGGATTGTCGTACGAGAAACGTGCCGCCGATCGTCAGCAGCACGGCGGCCGACACGCCGGCGAGCGCGAAGACGGAGATCAGCCACAGATAGTGGACCTCAAGCGGCGCTTCGTCTGCGACCGCCACGGCAATCATCTGCAGGCCGTCGTCCGAGCGAAAGCGCTGCACCCGAAGCCGATGATCCAGGGGAACCGGTTCGGCCAGATAGTGGTGCACGATACGCGCGGTGGCAGTCGTTCGTGCCGCCTCGCGCACCCACGCCGGCGCCTGCTGCGGCACGACCGGTTCGGCCAAGCTATCCAGCAGGTACAATTCATAGTTCGGTATGCGAAGCTCAAGCACTGCATCCAGCACATAGCCAAATGTGCTGGCTTCCTGCTCCCGGATGCGTGCCGCACGCACTATCTCCTCGGTCGCATGTTTCAAGGACTCGTCCAGCTCGTCCGACAAGTCGCGACTCAGGACAGCAAATAGCGAAATCCCGAGCACCAGCATGATGCTGGTCATCGTCACCGCATACCAGGCGGTGAGGCGCCGCTGCAGCGCGGCAAGCGGCTGGGACGACTGCTTCATGCCTGCAGCCGGTACCCTCGCCCTCGCACCGTGGTGAGCAACGGCTTGTCGAAGCCGTGATCCACCTTGGTGCGCAGACGGTGCAAGAGCACATCCATCACTCCGCTCGCGGAGTCATCCTCACTTCCCCAGAGGTGCGCCGCGATCGTCTCCCGCGTAACCAATTCGCCGCTACGCGACGCCAGGAGCTCCAGCAGGGCAAATTCCTTGTGCGTGAGATCAAGCACCCGTCCCGCGCGGGTGGCCCGACGTCCCACCAAATCGACGGTGAGATCGGCCACCCGCACATCGCGCAATCGTCGGGCCTCCGGCCGTCTGGCCAAGCCGCGCACTCGTGCGACCAGCTCGCGAAACGCGAACGGCTTGGTCACGTAGTCGTCGGCGCCAAGTTCGAGTCCCATCACGCGATCCTCCACGGCATCCCGCGCCGTGAGCAGCAGGACGGGCGTCAACAGCCCGGCACGCCGCATGTCCCGGCACAGATCGAACCCGCTTCCGGACGGCAGCATGACGTCCAGCACGACCACGTTCCACTCCGGCTGCATCACCAGCGACCGGGCAACCGCAAGATCGGTGGTGTGCACCAGCTCGATACCCTGCTCCGAGAAACCGCGCTGCAACGCATCGGCAAGCGGGGCGTCGTCTTCCACGAGTAGTACGCGCATAGACTGCCACGTTAGAGCGGACGGCGTGTCCTCGCAAGGCACGCCGTCGGCGGCGTGCGAGGCCGGCATATGACGCACGCGGGCGTCAGGCGAACCGCTCACCTACGGCACATCGCCCGTCGCGGGGGGCGTGTACGTGAAATCGGCGTTGTTCGGTGGGTGATTCCTTCCGGTGCCTGCCGTTCCGTTCGCCGCGTGGCAAATCAGGTTGCAGCTGCGCGCGCGGGTGGTTGTGTTGAGCGTCCAGATGGGGCGGGAGCTGGCCCCGCTCTGGCCGTAGACGTTGGGGTGGAAGTTGATCAGACGCGTGGGCGTCGAGGAAGGGGGCGTGGTGTAGGTGACGCCGTTGATCACATACGATGTCTTCGGCGTGCCGACGTTGGAGTGCTGGTTGTAATGGCACGACGCGCAGATCGCCCCCGCATTCGAGGCCCACGACTGGAGGTGATCGCGATGCAGGTTTCGTGTGCCCTGGCGGAAGTTGGACGACGTGCCGAACAGCGCCGCCTCGTTGTGGCAGCGATAGCAGAGGGTAAAATTGGTGCTGCTATACGTCGTCGCGCCCAGCGTCAGCCGGTAGTTGGCGCGGAACAGCACACTCAACGTCGAGCCGTGCGGCCCGGAGGGCGTCCCGGCCACCCGCGTCACGCGCCCCAGCCCGCTATAGGCATTGTTGTTGTGGCAGTCGGTGCACTTCAGCACAGAATTCACGCTGAGCCCGGCGGCGGTGAGCTGCGCGTTCAGGTTCGAGGACAGGTTCCGGCCGCGCGCCCCGATGGGGTGCACGGCACTGTTCGTCGTCTGAAACTCGGTTCGCTTGTTCTTCGGAGTGAGCCCGCTCGCCATGGGAGAGGGCAGCGCGGTGGCGTAGCTGTCCCCGTGGCATCGCATGCAGATGGTATACTGCTGCGAGATGCCCGCGGCGGACGAGTCGTTTCGTGGGTTGGACAGTATGGTGCCATTCAGGTCGATGCCGCGCGTGCCGGCGATCATATTCGCCTTCGTCGCCCGATGCGGATTGTGGCAGTCCACGCACTCGACGTGCTGTGCGTCGGTGAAGCGCGGATCCGGCGCGGCGACACCGGGCCGCAGCAGCACGTTCTCGGGCAGTCCCGTCGGTGGCTGCGTGATGAACATCGGCCGATGCCGGCCCGCGGTGGCGGAGTTCGCGATGGGGTGCTTGCTGACTTTTGCCGCCTCGGTCTGGATGTTCTGCCCCACGCCGCCGGACTTATGGCAGGTGTAGCAGGTATTCTCCATGGCCGAGACGCTTGCCACCGCACCATCGCGCAACAGGCGCTCCGCCCCAGCGACGGTGTGCGGGGCGTGGCAGGACATGCACGAATGCGTTGCGACAGTCGCCGTGACACCACCGATCGCGACCGAGGCCGTGGACGCCTGATGGGTGCTGCCCGCCCAGCCCGTCTTGGTGTGGCAGGTGATGCACAGGTTCGTGGTCTGGCCCCGCAGCGCCTGCCGCAGGAACTTCGGCAAGGCGTTCGTGTGCGGGTCGTGGCACGTAGAGCACTGCATGGCGTTCTGCACGCCCGCAGTCGTCCCGACGAAGAGCTTCAGCGGCGTGCTTGACAGCGATGCGGGGGCGAGCAACTCGCCGTCCGCCGTGCTGAGCGCCACATCATAAGTAAAGGAGACGGGGTGGTCCGCCGAAAGCACCGTGCCGAGATTGGTCGCGCCAGCCGCCAGGGTGCCGCCGCCCGTCACACCCGTCATCTGGATGGAACCAGAGGGGTTGGCGAGCGGTCCGTTCAGCACGATACCCAGGGCAATCGTGCCGTCATGACACGAAAGGCAGAGCTTCGACACGCCGTTCGGTTGCCCGGCGCTCCCTTGCAGCGACGCGCTGCTATACGGCGTGTACGTCGCCGCTGAGTAACCACGATTCCAGAGCGGGGCATCACTCTTCCCGGAATGTGGCGTATGGCAGAATGCACAGACTTCGTTTTCGGACGTCGCCCGAACGACGTTGGTCGTGGCCGTTGCCGACAGGTTGTGCTTTGTGGCCCGGACACCGGACTGCGCCGTCAGGCTTTGCGCCGTGACCAGGAGGCCGACACCCACTGTCGCCAAGCGGCGGCAGCTCCGTCCGAGGCGCACGCGGTCGGTTGGCGGACGGCGCGTCATCACAGCGGTCCCGGAAGATACTGGAACACCTGCACGCGGCTATTAAACGAATCCGCGACGTAAATGCGGTCGTGGCGATCGATGGCGATACCCGTCGCGAGCCAGAATTGCCCGCGACCATGCCCTTCCGAGCCAAACGTCAGGAGCAGCCGTCCCGCAGGCGAGTAGATATTCACCATGTCGCGCAGACCGTCGACCACGTACAGGTGACCCTCGGAGTCGACGGCGATGCCTTTCGCGCGCTCGAACTCGCCCGGACCGTCGCCGTGCCGTCCGAACGACGCGCGCGGCGCGCCGTCCCACCCGAAGGATTGCACGCGAAAGTTCATCGAGTCGGTGATGTAGACGGTCCCATCCCGGGCGACCGCGATGTTGGTCGGGTAGTTAAAAAACCCCAGTGCCGTACCCCGGCCACCGAGTCGCCGTCGCAACGCGCCCAGCGTGTCGTACACCAGCACCTCGTGCGCCGGCGTGTCGACGACGTAGAGCTGGCCTCGCGCCGCATCCAGTGCGATTCCTGTCGGTCGCCGGCCGGCTCGGTCGCGGCGCCACACTTCGCGCCCCGCCGCGTCCAGATGGTACAGCGCGCCTGACGCCGCGTCGGTGATGAAGCTCCCGCCATCGGGGCTGACGGCGACGCCAACCGGCGAATCAAACCTCGTCCGACGGGCGCGATCGCGGAACGCATAGCGACCCCGCCCCGCGTCGAAGACGTGCACCCCGCGAGCCGCCACGTCAGCAACGAAGAGCCGCCCCGTGCTGTCAACGGCCACCCCGTAGGGTTGCCGAACCCGTGGCGATGGCGCGCCAGTGAACGCATCAACGACGCGCCGCCAGAGGGGCGGCCGGACCCCGATATCTGTCGGCGTCGCCACCGTCGCGCGATACCGAATCCGAGGGCGCTCGGGCGCCGCCGGCCACACCAGGGCCGGTTCCGCCACGGCCTCGCTGCCCGCCCGCACGCCTGCTGCTCCGGGATGCCCGCACGCCGCCACTGTCAGGAGCAGGACGACGGCGAACACCCGCGGAGCGCGATCGCAGGACGTGCAACGGGAGGGTTCCCTGGCCGCAGGCGACTTCACGTTCAGAAGCGCCGCCGCACGCGACCGAAGAACTGGTGCTGCGTACCGGCCGTGGCCGCGTGCCGCTGCTGGCTCGAAAAGCGCCAGTCCGTCTCCAGCGCCCCAAGCGACCAGACCACCTCGAGGTGCAGATTGCGCAGCCGTTCCCGCGCTCGCTCGTCCGTGGACCACAGCCAGGTCTCGGCCGTCGCCTGCAGCTGGAACGTGCTGCTCAGGATCCATCCCACCGACGCCATGGTCGTGACCATGCGCGTGTCGCGTTCGTTCATTCGCGATCGGGTGCCTGAGGCGCCCAGCACCCCCTGGATCGCATACCCGGTCGGCGACGCCACCGCCGCACGCACCTCCGTGGAGGAGAAGTCGTTGCGGGAGTGTTGGCGCACGCGATGCATGAGGTCGCCCTGGATGCTGCCGAACCGCAGCCCGCGTCGCACCGCCGCCGCGGTGGTGTACTCGTCCGCGCTGTCCAACGCATCGTCGTCCGCACCGCCCGTCGCTTCGGAGCGGCGCCGTCGGACAGAGTGTTGCAGCGAGACGCCGCCGACGGCGAGCGACGCGTCGGCGCCTGCCGATCGTGTGCGAATGCCCGGCGCGGGCGGCAGGACGTATCGGTAGCTGGCCAGCACCACTTCGCCGACGCGGATGCGCGAACTCAAGGGAATGCTGATGCGCACAACGTCGCCTAGCCGCGTCACGCGGAAGTCGAAGCCGCTCACATACGTCAGCGACCGCTCCTCGTTCACAAGCGCGATCGACGCCGAATCGGCACGCTCAAAGTCCAGCGAAAACTCGCGCGCCTGTGGCGTCGCGTGCCGTTCGTCGCTGACCACGATCCACGAATCGCCAAAGAAGTCCTGTCCGCGCCGCAGGGCGCCGGCAAACACAGCCCCCGTCAACCGCGCGCCGAACGGCAGCGCAACGTTGAGTCGCAGGGTCGGCGTCGCCTGCAGGAGGCTTGAGTGACCATTGTGGTACATGGACGTGGACCCCGCGACGTCCACGGAGGCTCCGAGCCAGCGGGGTCCGTCGAACGTGAGCGCGTAGGACCCGCCGCGGGTATTGGCAGAAAACGTCGGCGCGCGTACGATCTGCTGCTGCAATGCGAGCGCGGACGTCACCGTCTCGGCGTGACGGAGCCGGAGTGAGCCCGCGAGCAGGCGCCGTCGCTGCGGCTCGTGCCCGCTCCGCCACTGCCAATCGGCGGACGATTCCAGGGCGCTCCCCTTGCCCCAGCGCAGCACGTGCGACGCACGGGCGATGGTCGCATCGTAACTGAGCGCCCCGACTCCGTCGACGAGCCGCGTGCGCTCGAGATTCGCCATCAGCTTCGTGCTCTGGCCAGAGAGCCGCAGCGTGCGCCAGTGCTCGTCGCGTCGGACCGTCGGGGCGCTGAATGCGCTCACCCAGTCCGAGAGCGATTCGCGCGTTGAATAGTCCAAGAACACCGGGAAGGCGCGGTTCTGGAGCCGGACCGTCGCCCCGGTGGAAAGCAACCGATAACGCGTCTCGGAGCCAAACTCGCCCCGCACGCTGCCGGTCGACCGTTCACCGCGAAGCGAGATCGGCAACGGCGATGCCGCGAGGAGGTTCGCGCTCGCGCTCGCCCCGAGCCCATTCAGCATCGCCGCCGCGGCCTGGTTGGCGCGTTGCTGCGCCCAGGTCGGGCGCAAGTTGAGGGCGTACGCGAACAGCCGTGGCGACCCGAGGGTCCCCTGGAACGGCAAGGCCACCCACTCGGTGAAGAGCGAGATCGCGGACGGGGCGCCGTTCGCACCCAGCGAACGCTCGCGCCTGGCCTCGACGCCGAGTTCTCCCCCGCTTCGGCTCATCTGAAACCACTGCCCCGCCGCCGCCGTTGGCCAGCACAGCACACTGAGCACGGCGGCCTGGCAGGCGACGCGAACCGGAAAGCGACGGGGAGACGACATGGAGCGACCGCCACTACTTCGCGGAACGCTTCGGCGGTACATGGCAGCGATCGCACGCGCCGAAGTCCGCCGAGAAGGCACGTTTGCCGTCATGGCAGACGCCGCACGACTTCCCCTGCGAGATGAGATCCATGCTCACTTCGGCCTGCCCCGCCTTCATTTCAAAGAGCTGGTTGTGGCACGTTGCGCACACGAATCGCGCGCGGTGTACCCAATGCGGAAAGACCGACCGCGGCGGCTCCAGGGTGTCGCCACCAACCCGACGCAGGCGGGTCGTTCCAAGCAATGCCGGGGGCGCTTCCCCCGCGGGCATCTCCTCCTTCGGGTGACAACGTTCGCATCCGGTCTCGATGGGGAAGGCGACCGGGCCGTGGCAGGCGCCACAGTACTTGCCATCCGTCAGTGCGTCCATCGACAGCTTGACCGGGCGTCGATACGGGAACAGGCGCACGTGGCACGAACTGCACTCCAGCCACTCGGTGTGCCCGGAGTGGGGGAACCACGTGGTGACGCTCGTATCCTGACCCGGTGGCAAGAAGAAATCGAACCCGAAACGCAGCAGGCGCGCGGTCGCCGAGTCCACGCCGGATGGAGAGACCGTCGGCCGCACAACGCCGGTTCGCAGGGCGGCGGTCCAGTCCACGTTTCCCGCGTGATCACGGGGGAGGAGTGGCACCACGCTGTCTTCCTTCAGCGTACCGCCGAACGGGACAAACACGGCGGCGCTCGGGGTACCGCTCGCCAGCGCGTCCGCGGACGGCACAGAGTCGCGCCGCGTGCGCGCCGGTGCCTTGGCAACCACGCCTTCCCGCTCCACGGGGAGGTCAAAGAACACGGCCAGCATGCGGCGATTACAGGCGGTCGTTCCTGTAAGCACGCACGCGAGGAGGGCCAGTACCCCGACTCGCTGCCGCCTCGATCCTGTCCTCATGGTCATCCCGCGTTCACGCAAGTTGGGGGGCCCTCCCGGGCGAGCGTCACCGGCTCGTCCGGGAGGCGAAGGGAACAACTACTTGATGTGGCACGTCAGGCACAGCGCGCTGCCGCTGTTCGAGACGCGCAAGAACGGCGCGTTCGTGTTGTTGTGCGGATTGTGGCAGGTCCCGCATTCCAGTTGGTCCTTCGCCGCACCGTAGAAGGGCAGCCCGGCGGCGACCACGGTCGTCTTCGCGACGAACGCCACGTCCTTGGTGTTGTCATAGGTCACCGCGACCGGATGATCGTTCGTGAGGTCCGCGCCCAGGATCTTGAGGGCGTTGACCGCGCCGGTGAAGACGGTGCCAAAGGTCTGATTGAGGGCCGTTACGGCCGACGCCGCGTTGGGCTTGTTGGTTATCACGTCCAACCCCACCGTACCGTCGTGGCACGAGGCGCAGGCCAGCGATACTGGCCCGGGGGCCGCGCCGACCGTCATGTCCATTGTCGCGCTGTTGGTCGACGTGTACATGGTGTATGTCGCCGCGCTGTTGGCGCGATTCCAGAGCGGAATGGTCGACGAGCCGCTGTGCGGCGTGTGGCAGTAGGCACAGACCTCGCCGTAGTCGGCCACCTTGCCCGTCAGCGCGGTGAAGCTCGCGTCACGGGTCCCGACCGAGAGGTTGTGCTTGGTGAGCTTGACGGTGGCTTGCGCCTGGAGGGCAGCCGGCAGCGCCAACGTCAGCATCGCCGCAGCCAGCGCGAATCGAACGGTCTTTCCCATCATGGTTTCTTCCTCAGGTTGAGAGTGGAACGGTTGAACAAAGAGCGGAGAACGCTACGGGCGGGCCGGCGCCGATGGGACTTTCGCCGGCAGGCGCGTGCCGAGGTACGTGTAGACTTGCACGCGGTCATTGATGCGATCCGCGACGAACAGGCGGTCGTGGCGATCACTGGCAATGCCGCTTGGCATGAGCAGGTCGCCTGGCCCCTGCCCCCCGGCTGAGAAATCCATCAGCATGCGCCCTTGATCGTCGAACAGCTGCACATTGCCAAACGCGGCGTCGACCACGTAGAGGTGATCTTCGCTGTCGATTGCCACGCCCTTCGGTCGGGAAAAACTACCAGGGCCGTCGCCACGGCCCCCTATCGCGCGCACGAACCTGCCGTCGCGCGCGAAGACCTGCACCCGCGCGTTCAACCCGTCGCTGACGAATAGTTGACCGCGCGCGGACACCGTGGCGAACGCCGGATACCGGAACTGCCCCGCCAGCGTGCCGCGGTTGGCGTCGATATCGCGCGAAGCCGACGGCCGCGCGTGTCCCATCGGCGGCGATTTCTCCGCCGTATCACGCGCGTCGGCGCCGTGCGTCGCCGTCAGCGGCGCGCTCGACGCCGCACGCTGCCGCTGCGCGTCACCCACCGTGCGTCCGAGGCGGCGCACCACCTGGCCACTCGCACGGTTCAGCACCAGCACTTGGTGCCGGTATGCGTCCACGACGTAGACGAGCCCCGCGGCGGTGTCGACGGCGACATCCACAGGGTTCAGGAAGATTCCACCGCCGTCGTACATTCGGACGAACGCTCCAGACGGCGCAAACACCAGCACCCGCCTCGCCCCCTGGTCGGCGACGTAGACGTTGTCCTGCTCATCAACCGCCAGGCCCATCGGCTTCGACAGCCGATAGTCCCCGGACGCCCCGACGCTCCGCGAGTCTTTCACCGCCGGATCGAACACGCGGACCACCGTCGGGATGCCGCAAGTCACGTACAATCGTCCGCGCGAGTCCACGGCCACGTCGTGCGGCCGCATCACGGCGAAGCCGCCGGTCGGCGTACCGCCGAGCAGTCTTCGCCAGCCGCCGAGCCCCCCGCCGTCCCGCTTGAGGTCAAGATCGCTTGCAAGCGTCGACGTCAGGGCGATGCGCGGCTGCTCCGGCGGCGCCGGCCACACGCGCGACTTGACCGCCCGCGCCCCAATGTCGCGCGGCGTCGCGCGAACCTGGGCCTGCGCCGCGGCACCAGAGACGAGCGCCACGAGTCCCGCAAGCGCGTAGTGCCGCCCGCGTGCGAACACGCGACGGAAGCACCGTACGGCGCGCTCCGCCGATCCGGCTGGCGCCGCGTGGGCGCCTGATCTCGACCGTGTCGGCATACGCCGCATCGACGACTCACTCAGCGTGCTGTCCACCCACGTACCTCCCTTGTCCGCTTACGCACCTGTAAGATGGGCCTCGCGATCAAGACGAGGAGTCGGGCAACGCCTGTTTTTGCTGTCAGGAAATGACCGGGCGATCATGAGGATCCGTGGAAGGCCGCCCGCGCCCGGCAATTCGTGCGAGCGGACCTTGCTTCGGGATCGGCGCGTGCGCAACACCGCTGCGGGGCCGCAGGGGCGTCCACGGCGCGTCCAACGTGCGCGCCTCGGGCGGCACCGATTTGACACGTGGGTGAGCGGCATTGGCACCTGAAATGCCGATGCTCTGTGCAGGAAAATGCCGACAAAGAAATGGTCGTTCACTGACTCCCGCCGGCCTGACGAGCGCGAAGATTACATACCTGTAAGATAATGTGAGTCTACCCCGCACCGGCGGATACGCATGTGAAGGGCGTTCGATGCGTCGTGCCGCTGCGCCACGAACACCCCGCCTCCCGGAGAAGACCCATCGTGGAATGCCGGCGCATCCGTGCGTGCGAGGTGAGGTGCCGTGCCACGGTTTCTCGCACCCCACTCCCTGGTGACCGAGCGCTACTGCTGCCGCGCGACGCGCCATCACTGACCATGCACGCACTCTCCCATGCTTCGAGACAGTCAGCAATTCGCCCTGCTTGAGCGCCTGCCGCGGCGCCTCACCTTCGGCGACGACGGACCGGCGTTGGAAGCCGAGGATCAACTCGCCGATCTTGCTGCGCGCACGCGCCTCGTCGTAAAAGCCCGCTGGTTCCTGCTGATCTGCTTCGGACTGTACGGTGTCTACGCGGGCGCCTCGTTCGGACTGCACCACCAGCCGTTGATGCTGATGCGCTGGCAGTTAATCACGATGGGAGTGACGACCCTCGCGGTGGTGGGGTACAACAGCGCCTTGGCCCTCGTGCAGCCTCGGCATATGCGTCGCGCGTGGCTCGCCCATGCCCAGGTGTTCGCCGACTTATTCGCCGCCACGTGCCTCGTCTACCTCAGCGGCGGTGGCGCAAGCTGGTTCTGGCCGGTCTACCTCGTCATCACCATCGAAGCCGCGTTCCTGCTCGAACGGGCCCGGGACGTGTGGCTGATGGGCGTCGTCGGCGGCGGGCTGTTCGGGCTGCTGTTGGGGGCGGAATATCGCGGCGCGTTGCCAATTGTGACGATGCCGTTCGTCGATACCCAGATCCACCACGATCCGCTC
>PNKL01000077.1 GCA_013822425.1 Gemmatimonas sp. | reverse complement strand
AGATTCCAGGACCTGCTGGCGTAGCAGGGCCTGCTGGCCGAGCGGGCCCTGTGGGGTGTGTCCTCCGTGCCGTCGCGCTCCGCGGCTCCTCCACCGTCTGCCGCAGGCGGGCGACATCGCCGCGCATCGCCTGGATTTCGCGGCGCAGGTCCACGATGTAGCGAATCCCGGGCAGCGACTCGAGCCAGTGCTTGGGTGACATGAAAGGGAGTGCAAGTGGCGTCCCGTGAACCTGCTGTTCGCGCGGCACAAGGGTCATTGCGGCGCGTTATCTTTGTCGCGATGCGCACGCGCTTCGAGAACATCGCCCAGCTCGTCACCGCCGCCGGCCCCGCACGCGCCCGCCGCGGCGCCGAGATGCAGGCTTTGGAAACGCGCACCGGCGCGGCCGTTGTCATCGAAGGCGAGCGCATCGTCGCCGTCGGACCGCATGACACCCTCCGCGCCGCGCACCCCGACGCGGAGGTCGTGGACTGCGGGGGGCGCGTGCTCATGCCGGGACTCGTGGATTCGCACACCCACGGCATCTTCGGCAAACCGCGGCACGAGGAGCAGGAACTGCGCGCTGCCGGCGTGGGCTACATGGAGATCGCGCGGCGCGGCGGCGGCATCCATAGCTCGGTGCGCGACCTGCGCGCGCGCTCCGAGGACGAACTCTTCGCCCTCGCCCTGCCGCGCCTGAAGCGCCTCGCCGCGCACGGGACGACCACCGTCGAGGTGAAGTCGGGCTACGGCCTCACCACCGACGACGAAATCAAGTCGCTCCGCGTGATCCGCCGCCTCCAGCAGGCGCTTCCACTGCGCCTCGTCCCTACTTTTCTCGGCGCGCACGAGATCCCCATCGAGTATCGCACCGCGCCGCGCACGCGCGACGAGTACATCGCGCTCATCGTGGACGAGATGCTGCCGCACGTCGCCGCCGAGCGCCTGGCCGACTTCGCCGACATCTTTTGCGAGCCCGGCGTCTACACCGCCGACGAGGCGCGCGTCATCCTCGGCGCCGCACGGCGTCACGGCCTCCAGCTCAAGCTCCACGCCGACGAACTCGAGACGGCCGGTGCGGCCGAGCTGGCCGCTGAATCGGCGCCGTCAGCGCTGATCACCTCGCCGCGGTTTCGGAGGGGGGCATCAAGGCGCTCGCCGCCGGCCAGACCGTCGCCACGCTCTTGCCGGGGACGATGCTCTTCCTGGGCCGCCCCAGGCAGGCGCCCGCGCGAGCCCTGCTCGACGCCGGGGCCGCCGTCGCCCTCGCTTCCGACTTCAATCCCGGCACCTCACCCACCGTCAACTTCCCGCTCATCCTCACGCTGGCTGTCAGCCAGTTGCGCCTGAGTGTCAGCGAGGCCGTGCTGGCGTCCACGGTCAATGGGGCGGCCGCCCTCGCACTGGCCGCCGAAACGGGGCAGGTGGCGCCCGGCTTCTCCGCGGATCTGGCCCTCTTCGACATCGAAGACGTGCGCGAACTCCCGTACTGGTACGGCGACCAGCGGTGCCATGCGACGTGGGTTCGCGGAGTTCCGGCCCACGGCGCCTGATCCGGGGGCGGTCAAGCGTCCGCCGTCTGCCGTCTGCCGTCTGCCGTCCGCCGTCTGCCGTCTGCCCCCGTTGTCATCCTCCCCTTCCGGGGCGTACCTTTCCAACCGGACGACTACGCCGTCTAAGGTTGTAACTCTGGCTGCATTGCGCGCGAACCCCAATGGCTGATCTCGCCAAGCTCAAGAAGAAGGCTGCCGACTTCGAGAACGCGAAGAAGTTCGACAAGGCGATCGCGGCGTATCGCGAGATTCTTGACGTCTACGACGCGGGTGACGCGGCCGACATCGAGGTCGCCCTCTACAACCGCGTGGGCGACCTGCTCATGCGTCACGGGGAGACCGCCGAGGCGGTCACGCTGTACGAGCGCGCGGTGGACCTGTACGCCGAGGGCGGGTTCTTCAACAACGCCATCGCGCTGTGCAACAAGGTGCTGCGTTCCTCGCCAGGGCGCGCGTCGGTCTACTACAAGCTCGGCAAGATCTCCGCGGCCAAGGGCTTCAAGGGTGACGCCAAGCAGAACTTCCTCGAGTATGCCGACCGCATGCAGAAGGCCGGCAAGAAGGACGAGGCGTTCCGGGCGCTGAAGGAATTCGCCGACCTCTGCCCCGATCAGGACGACATCCGCCTCATGCTGGCGGATCAGTTGATGAAGGCCGAGCGGCAGGACGAGGCCATCGAGCAGCTGTCGAGCCTGCTCGAGCTGTACCAGGCGAGTGGCCAGTCCGCCGAAGCCGAGGCGACGCTTGAGCGCATCCGTGCCATCGACCCATCCGCGACGCCGCGCACCGCGCGCCGCTCGGTGGAGGCCAAGGCCACGGACGACCTGATCTTCCTCGACCTCGACGCGCCGCCGCCGCCGCGCAAGACGAGGCTGTCCACGGTCAGCCCGGTCATTCCCATGCCGGTGGAGCCGCCGCCAGCGGCGCCGCTGCCCAAGGAGCCGGAGCCCGAGCCCCGCCTCGAGACCTCGGCCCTCGAGGGGATCGAAGCGACGCACTACGACGCGGGCACGCCAAGCATCGCCGCGGGTTCGATGCTCGGCCTCGAGACGACCTCCCTCGTCCCGGACGACGCCGACGAATCGGCCCCCATGACGGCCGGCGAGTTCGCGGCGCTCGATCTCTCCGTCGTCGAGGAGGTCAAGGCGCAAACGCGGGATTCCGCGCGCGGCCTCGCGCGCTCGGGCGATCTGCCGATCATCGACACATCGATGGGACCCGGCGCGCCGGCTGCGGCCGAAGCGCCCACCGACATTCCGCTGCTCGATCTCACGGAAGGGCCGGCCGAGACAGTGCCGACGCCGACGCTCGATATCGAGTTGCCGATGATCGACGTGGGCGCGTCGTCGCCGGCGGCCGACGCCGCGCCCGCCGCGGCCGACGATCTGGGGCTCATTGACCTTGATGCCGCGCCGGTCGAAGCCGTCGCCGCGCCCGAGGTGGATACGCCCACCGACTTCGGCGACGTGGACGTGGACATTGTCGAGGCGCCCACGCCGCCCGTGCGGCGCACGACGTCCATGGCCATCCCGATGCTCGCCGTGAGCCTTGACGCCCTGCGTGAGCAGGTCGCCAGGGAGCCCGAGAACTGGACGCTGCGCCGTCAGCTCGCCGAGACGATGCTCGACGAGGGCCATCGCGACGAGGGGCTCGCGATGCTCGAGGAGACGATGTCGGGCTTCGAGCGCGCCGGGCAGATCCACGACGCGCGATCGGTGGCCGACGAGATCGTGCGGCTCAATCCCGCTTCCGTGCGCCACCACCAGAAGCGCGTCGAGTTTGCGTTCCGCGACGACGACGAGGCGGGGCTCGCGCAGGCCTACCTCGACCTCGCCGATGCGCTCTTCCGCGACGGCCATGCCGACAAGGCGAAGGCCGTATACCTTCGCGTGCTGGAGATCTCGCCCTCCGATGCCCGCGCGGTCGCGGCTGTCGAGTCGCTCTCCGCGCTCGAGACACCGCCTCCGGTCGTCGACAAGCGTCCGACGACCGCCGGGCCGCCGCCCGCCGCGGGCAGGCGCTACACGGGCATGATCACGGCCATCCCGGAGCCGCCGCCGGCCGCCGCGCCCGCCGCCAAGGCCGAAGACGATTTCGTGTCGCTCGGTGACTGGCTGCGCGAGGACGAGGAGCCCAAGTCCACGCGCATGGTCGTTGAGGAAAAGGAGCCGACCGGCGACGAGGATGCCGACTTCCAGGACATGCTGCGCAAGTTCAAGCAGGGCGTCGCGCAGAACGTCGAGGAGGAGGACCACGAGTCGCACTACGACCTCGGCGTGGCGTACAAGGAGATGGGACTGCTCGACGAGGCCATCGCCGAGTTCCAGAAGGCGCTGCGCGGTGCGCATCTCCGTGTGCGCACGTACGAGGCCCTCGGGATGTGCTTCCTCGAGAAGGGGCAGCTCCCGGTGGCGCTCACGATCCTGCAGCGCGCGCTCGCCGAGCCGGGCGCGGGGGACGAACAGCTTGTCGGCGTGCTCTACCTGCTGGGCTACGTCTCCGAAGGGCTCAAGAAGCCGGCCGAGGCCAAAGCGTACTACGAGCGCGTCTTCGCCGTGGACATCCAGTTCCGCGACGTGGGCGACCGGTTGAGCGCGGTGGAGGCGTCCATCTCGTGACCGCCGTTCCGCCCCCCGTCCGCATGGCGCTCGCACCGGCCCTCCTCGACATCCAGGCGCCCGTGCGTGCCCGTCTCGACCGTGTCCCGGACGAGATGTGGCGCATCGTGCGCGCCGACGCGCCCATCATCGAGTCGGTGAACGCGCACCTCACCGGCATGAAGGGGAAGATGTTCCGCCCCACCGTCCTCCTCCTCGCGTCGTCGCTGGAGGACACGCCCGAGGGGCGCGCCGTGAGCATGGCCGCCGTCACCGAGCTGATTCACCTCGCCAGCGTCGTGCACGACGATTCGGTGGACCACTCGCCGCTGCGCCGCGGCATGCCGACCATCAACGCGCTCTTTTCGCACCAGGTGGCGGTCATCGCGGGCGACTATCTCTACACGCGCGCGCTGGCCGAACTCGCCGCGGTGGGCGACCTCGAGCTGCTGCGCGTGTTCACGGATGCCGCGAGCGCCATGACGCTCGGCGAGTTGCGGCAGCTGGCGTCGTTCGACGCGCTCGGGTTCAGCGAGTCCGATTACTGGCTGCTCGTGCAGGCCAAGACCGCGTCGCTGCTCGGCGCGGCCGCCGAGGTGGGCGCGCTGTGCGGCGCCCCGCGCTTCCGCCGCGAGATGGGCAAGTTCGGCACGCTCCTCGGCATGGCGTTCCAGGTCGCCGACGACCTGCTCGATTACACGGAGACCGAATCAGTGACCGGCAAGCCGAGCGGCAACGACCTCAAGGAGCACAAGGTGACGCTGCCGCTCATCGCCTCGCTGCCGCGGATGTCGCGCGCGCAGCGCGCGCGCGTGGACGCGCTCTTCGCCGCGCCCGTTCCCACGGATGTCGAGATCACCGACGTGGTGGCCATCGTGCACGAGTGCGGGGGCATTGATTTCGCCCGCCGCAAGGGTGAGGAGTTCGCCGCCGACGCCGAGGCCGCGCTCGTCAACGTCCCCGCGTCCGAGGCGCGCCAGTCGCTCATCGATGCGCTCGGCTATGTCATGGACCGGCGGTCCTGATGGCACCCTCCGGATCTTCCAAGCACCGGCCGGGGTTCCATGCCCTGGTGCTCGCCATCGGCTTTATCGTTGGCGGGTTCCTCACGCAGTTCGCCCGCATGGGGCTCCCGACCGGGGCGGTGAAGGAATTCCTCACCACCGGCGTCACGCCGTCCATCGGGCCGCTGACGATCAACTTGATTATCGTTACTATTGGACTCGGACCAATCGCGCTCGACGTCTCGCTGCTGAGCCTCGTCGGGGTCCTCGTCGCTTACCTCATCGCGCGCTCGCTCTTCTAGGAGGCATCTATGTTTGGACTCGGCCCGGGCGAAATGCTGATGGCCCTGGTGGCAATCCTGCTCCTGTTTGGCGCCAAGCGCATTCCGGAGATCGCCGGCTCGTTCGGCAAGGGCATCCGCGAATTCAAGAAGAACATGAGCGACGTGCAGAAGGAGATCGAGGCGCCGGAATCGCGCCCCGTGGACCGGTTGCCATCAACGGATCGGGCTGCGGATGAAGATCGGCCCGAGCCGAAGAAGTTGATTTAGGCGCAGAGAAACCACAGAGGAACTGTAGGAAAGCAGAGCGGGGCGCCTCGGAATCCGAAGCGCCCCGCTCAGTCATGAGTCTGTTGTCTTTCTGTTGTCTCTCTGTTGTCTCTCTGCGTCTCTACGTCGCCTGGCGACGTAGAGACGCCTGTATCTTCTTCCGCCGGTCCTCGATCTTCGCGTCCTTGCGGAGCGCGCCAATGAAGGCCTGCACGCGGCTGCCTTGCATCGCGTTCATGGCCTGCTCGCGCTGCGTCTTCTTCTGCTGCTCAAACGCGGCACGGTCGGCCGCGACCTTCTTGTCCACGCGGATCACGAAGACGCCGTCATCCGTGCGCACCGGCTCGCTGATCGCGCCGACCGGCAGCGCGAACGCCGCGCCCACGGCCTGGTTGAGCTGGCCCATCCCCATGACGAACCCGACGCGGGTAATGAGCGGCGAAGTCTGCACCGAACGCCCGGCCGCCTTGGCCGCGGTCTCGAGCGAGGTTGCCGCCGCGGCCTGCGCCGCACGCTTGGCCGCCGCCATCTTGTCATCCAGCGACTTGCGGACGGCGATGCGCTCGCGCACCTCGTTCTTCACCAGGCTCAGCGGCTGCACGCCGCCCTCGTGGAGCGAGTCGAGCCGCGCGAGCATGTACATGTTCTCGTCGTCGAACAGGTCGCTCGATTCGCCGGGGTGCACGCCACTGAAGGCCCAGGCGCTGATGCCCGGCGCCAACTGGTTGAGGTACTGGGCCGGCTGGCCCTCCACCGCCTCGATCTGCGTCACGAGCAGCTTCATCTGCTTGGCGGCCGAATCAAACCTGGTTGCCTCCAGCGCGCCGGCGCCGATGCGCGCCAGTTCGTCGGCGCGGCGGTCCGTCGCCACCGCCGACGTGTCGCTCTGCTTGATCTTCACCAGGATGTGGCGCAGCGACAGCGAGTCGCCCTTGCGCGAGTCCACCCTGATGATGTGCCAGCCGAAGCTCGTGCGCACCGGTGACGACAGCTGGCCCGGCTGGAGCCGGTAGGCCGCGTCGTCAAACTCCTTGATGAAGCGTCCCTTGCCGCCCATGCCAAGGTCGCCGCCCAGGGCGCCGCTCACCGTGTCGTCGGAGGCGCGGCGCGCCACGTCCTCGAACTTCGCCCCCCGTGCCACCTCATCGCGCAGTTCCTGCGCGCGCTTCAGCGCGTCGGCGCTGTCGGCCGCGTTCGGGATGCGGGGAATGCTCATCATCGACAGCACGGCGCGGCCGGGACGCTCGAACTCCTTCATGTGCTCGGCGTAGTACTTCTGGATATCGGACTCGGTCACCGACTTCGAAAAATTCTCCACGTCCGACGGCACCCAGGACAGGAACGACACGGCCACGGAGTCGTGGCGGTCCTGATACATCTGCCAGAGGCGCGCGTCGCTCACGTACGCGTCGGACGCCACCTGCGCGAAGAGCTTCTCCTTCGGGATCTCGGTGCGGTAGTACTGCTCGAGCTGCGCGAGGATGCCCTGCTGGCGCGCGGCGGGGCTCGCCAGGAAACGGCGGTACTTCGCGAGATCGAACTGCCCGTCCGTCCGGAACTCCGGATTCTGCTGGAACTGCGGGGGCGGGGAGTTGTTGGCGATCTCGACGACCTCGTCATCCGTGACGCGGATGCCACGCTTCTCGTATTCCTGACGGAGCAGGACGTCATTGACCAGTTGGTCGAAGGCCCGCTGGTCGATTTCAGCCCGCTCGTCCCCCGTAAGGCTGCGCCCCGTTTGCTGCTCTTGCTGCTGCGCCAGGGCGGTGGACGTGTTTGCCCATACCATGTACGGAATGTCCTCACCATTCACCGTCGCCACGACCGTCGAGGTCGTGACCGGCGCCCGACCCAGCAGGCCCGACGTCTCGGCGAGCAAGAAGCCGCCCACGAAGGCGATGAAGATGAATATCCAGATGTACTTCGCGGCGCTCCGCATGTTTTGCAGCACGGCGCAGCAACTCCCAGGAACGAAGTGAAGAAATGACGCGACAACCACCCAGGCGAACACCAGCACGGCACCCGACCGGACGGCACTGCACGCAGCTCATCGTTAGCCTATAAACTTATCCGGACAGGCCGTCTAAGATCAAGTCGCACGCGCACTTCTGATTGACGCCTCTCCCCGCCCCGTGGTACATTGTTCAATTACTCTACACTCCTCCCTCGTT
The DNA here is from genome assembly GCA_013822425.1 of Gemmatimonas sp. Classification (GTDB taxonomy): domain Bacteria; phylum Gemmatimonadota; class Gemmatimonadetes; order Gemmatimonadales; family Gemmatimonadaceae; genus PNKL01. Next base: position 5,084 of record PNKL01000077.1, on the reverse strand, counting down.
CCTCCACTCGTCCCCCCTCACCAAGCCCCTGCACTCCGTCCCCGTACCCCGTCTCATGGCACCAGCTGCGCGCGTTGACGAGCTGAAGAAACGCTACGAGGAGAACCCCCGCCGGTTCTTCGCGCCGCTCGCCAACGAGTATCGCAAGGCGGGGGACCTCGATGCGGCCATCGACCTGTGCCGCATGCATCTCGAGGAGCAGCCGGGGCACCTGAGCGGGCATATCGTCTTCGGACAGGCACTGTACGAGTCGGCGCGCGCGGCTGAGGCCAAGGCCATCTTCGAGGCCGCGCTCACGCTTGATCCCGAGAATCTCATCGCGCTGCGCCATCTCGGCGATATCGCCAAGGCTGGCGGGGACGCGACCGCCGCCAAGCACTGGTATGGCCGCGTGCTGGAGGCCGACCCGCGCAACGACGAGGTCATCGCGCTCATCGACGCCCTCGGCCAGGCTGCGCCATCGTCCACGGTCGCCCTCGCCGGGCAACATGAACTGCCACCGGCGCCTAACTACGGGCTGATGGATCTCGATCTCAACCTGGCAGACTCGACAGCGCCCACCGTTGACCTGCTCGGCGCCGTTCCGGCCGTGCCGTCAACGCCGGCCGCGAGAGCCAGGCTGCCGGTGGAGCCACTCGATGAGGCGCCGGTGATGGCCGAAGCGGCCCCAGCAGTGCATGAGCCTGGGCCCGCCGTGGACGACTCACTGGCGCTCAGCGACACCTCGTCCCCGGCCCTCGAAATCGAGGGCTTCGGCAGGCCCGGCGTCGAGGACATGACGCTCGGCGTCACCGTCTCCGGCGAGCCACCCGTGCAGGTGCTCGACACGTCGTTCGGCGCGCCGCCGCCAGAGGACGAGTCCATGTTCGCCGCGGCGCACGCCGAGCCCGAGTTCGGCGACTCGCTGGACGTCAGCGCCTCGGTCGATTTCGACGCGACTCCGCCCAGACGTTCCGGGCCGCTCGACGGGCTCGCGATGGTGGATGTGGGCGACACGGTGCCGGTCGGCGAGTCGGTGACCGACCCGAAGCCGGCGCATGCCGCCCCCGCCACACCGGCGGACTTCGACGCGCTCTTCGGCAGTGCACCCATCACCGACGTGCGCGTCGGCGGCGATGAGACGCCCACCCTCGTGGAGGAGGCGGGGTTCCATGCCGATTCATTCGTTGGACGTGAGCCCACCGACGAGGTGCTCGCCGCGGCGCCCGAGATCGCCACGCCGCCGTCCCCGTTCGTGACGGAGACGATGGCGGAGCTCTATCTGCAGCAGGGCTTCCGCGACGAGGCGCTCAACGTCTACCGCCAGTTGCTTGCGCAGAATCCCGACGACCAGGGGCTCGCCGAGCGCGTCATGCACCTCGAGCACGTCACCCGTTCGAGCCTGGCCATTGACGCGGTGAGCGAGGAGATCGAGGCGGCGGACCTGCGCAAGTCGGGGAGCATCCCCACCGTGCCCGACGAGCCGGTGATCGCGCCGGTGGCGCCGCCGCCCGCACCCGAGAGGGTGATGGAGTCGATGCCGGAGCCGGAATCGGCGACGCCCTCAGCGGTCACTCCGATGCCGGCGGCCGCAGGCCCGTTGGCGCGCGACATCCTGTCGCGCATCGCCAGCCGGCGTGCCGTGCCCGGTGGCGGGTTTGCCGCGGCGGCCGCAGTCCTGTCCGACGCCGACCAGCCGACCGCTTCCGAGGCTGCCGCCGCCGAATTCACCGAGCTCACTCCGATCGCCGCGTTCGCCGCGTTCGCCGCGGTCTCCGCTCCCGCCGCGACGGCGTCAGCGCTTGCAGCCGTTGCCCCTGAAGCGGAGGTGACGGTCGCGCCCGGCGGAGCGGTTGACCGGCTCTTCGGCATGTCTGGTGTCGTCGCCGCGGACGAGGGCGCCGCCATCGCGATGGCCACCGCCTTCGGTGCGGCGCCTCCTGCGGCGCCTCCTGCGGCGCCTCCTGTGGCGCCCATCAAGGGCGAACCGACGCGCAAGGGGACCGACGAACTCTCGCTCGATTCCGTTTTCGGCGAAGAGGCCCCGGCGCGTCCCTCGACGGTGCAGCGGCAGTCCTCGACGCTGCGCTTCGACCAGTTCTTCTCGGGCGCCGGCGGCGGCGAGTCCGCTCCCGCGGCGCCGGCGCCGAGCGCGTCCCCTGCCGCGGGCGACGACATCGCCCAGTTCAGCGACTGGCTCAAGCGGCTGAAGGGCTCGTGAAGATTCTCGTTCTCAATGGTCCGACCCTGAACCTCCTCGGCACGCGTGAGCCGCACATCTACGGCACGACGACGCTCGCCGAGATCGAGCGCGACCTCATGACGGTCGGCGCCGAGCTCGGCGTGACCGTGGTGTGCGCGCAGTCGAACCACGAGGGCGAGCTCATCGATCGCATCCAGGCGGCGCATGGCGACGCCGACGGCATACTCATCAATGCCGGGGCGTATTCGCACACCAGCCTGGCCATTCGCGATGCGCTGGCGGCGGTCGCCCTTCCGTACGCCGAAGTGCACCTGTCCAACATCTTTGCCCGCGAACCCGAGCGCCGGCACAGCACGCTGGCCGCGGGCGCACGCGCCGTCGTGTGCGGCTTCGGCGCGCCGGGCTATGCGCTGGCCCTGCGCGGGCTCGTCGCCGCGCTGCGCGCCTAGCCGCGCCGCGGCGCTTCTCGGCTCCGCACATGGAAGACCGCCGACCGCACCGACTCGCGGCCCTGCGTGCCTCGCTCGTGCCGCTCGAGGTGGAGGCGATGCTCGTCACCTCGCTGCCGAACGTGCGCTACCTCACCGGCTTCTCCGGCTCGGCGGCGCTGCTCCTCGTCTTTGCCGACGCGCCGTCGGTGTTGATCACCGATTTCCGCTACGCCGTGCAGGTGGTGGACGAGGTGGGCGCACACGTGACCGTGCGCGTGGAGCCGAGTTCGCTCTGGGCCGGCCTGCGCGAGGTGCTGGCCGCAGCCGCCGGATCGCGCGTGGCCTTCGAGTCCGCGCAGGTCCGGTTCAGCGACTACGAGCGGCTGGTCGAGATGGCGGGACGATGGCAGTGGCGGGGAAGCGTCGGGGTCATCGAGTCGCTGCGCGAGCGCAAGGACGCGGGCGAGTTGCTGCTGATCCGCGAGGCGGTCCGCATTGCGGAGGCCGCGCTGGAACGGACCATTCGCGAGGTGCGCGTCGGACTCACCGAGCGCCAGGTGGCCGGCATCCTCGAGCACCACCTGCGCAACCTCGGCAGCGACGCCACGCCGTTTGAGACGATAGTGGCCTCCGGCGCGCGCGCGGCGCTTCCGCACGCGCGGGGTTCTTCGCGCCAGTTGCAGGCCGGCGAGTTCCTGCTCATCGACTTCGGGGCGTCCCACGCCGGGTACTGCAGCGACATCACCCGGACCTTTGCGCTCAAAAGCGTGAGCCCGGAGATGCAGCACGTTCATGACGTCGTGCGGGAGGCTGCGTTGAGCGCTTCGGCCCGTGTTCGGGCCGGCATGCGGGGGAGGGATGCCGACGCCATCGCGCGGGACTACATTGAAGCCCGCGGATACGGGGAGCTCTTCGGGCATTCCCTTGGGCACGGCATCGGGCTCGAGGTGCACGAAGGGCCGCGGCTGGCCCGGACCGCGGACGCGCCGCTCCCCCCCGGCGCGGTGGTGACCATCGAGCCCGGCATCTACAAGCCAGGGTGGGGCGGGGTGCGCATCGAGGATGATGTCTTTCTCGCCGACGCTGGCCCCGATGTGCTGACGAGCTTTCCGCGGGAACTGATCGTGATTGGCTGACAGCGATGCGACCCCGCCCAGCGCGGTGTGTCTGTTGTCTCTCTGTTGTCTCTCTGTTGTTTCTCTGTTGTCTCTCTCGAGAGCAAATAGATGATTGATCTGAGATATGTGAAGAAACTGGTCGACATGCTTGATGGATCGACCGTCGACTCCATCGAGATCTCGTCCGACAAGGGGATGAAGATCCGCATCAGCAAGACACCCGCGGCCCGCGGCGCCATGCACACGGTGGCCCCGGTGGGGCATGTGGCACCGCCCGCGCCCGTCGTTGCGGCGCCCGTGGCGGTCGCGCCCCTCGCCGCCGCGCCGGCGGTGCCACGGGCGGAGCCCGTGTCGACGCTGGCCGAGATCAAGTCACCCATGGTCGGCACCTTCTACTCGAAGCCCGAGCCCGGCGCCCAGCCGTACGTGCATGTCGGTTCGCAGGTCGCCAAGGGTCAGGTGCTGTGCATCATCGAGGCCATGAAGATCATGAACGAGATCGAGAGCGAGATCGCGGGCACGATCCGCGAGATCTGCGTCTCCGATTCGCACCCGGTCGAGTTCGGCCAGCCCCTCTTCCGCATCGACCCCAATGGCTGATCCCACTGGACCGCGCCCATCCACGGCGCAGCCGGCGGTCGGCGCGCAGCCGGCGGCCGGCGGACCTCCGCCCGCGCCGCCGTACAACTACAAGATTGTCCTCCAGCAGGCCGTGCAGATGGGGGCGTCCGACCTGCACCTCAAGGTCGGCCGCGCGCCGATGGCGCGCCTCAACGGCGAACTGTCGCCGCTCCAGCTGCCACCGCTGAAGCCCGAGGACCTCAAGTCCATTGGCGAGCAGATCTGCCCGCCCAAGCAGAAGCGCGAATTCGACGCCGAGAAGGAGGCCGACTTCGCCATCGGTGTGCCCGGCATCGGCCGGTTCCGCGTGAACATGTACCAGCAGCGCGGCACGATCGCGTTCGTCTTCCGCGCCATCGCCTTCCAGGCCGCATCCATCAAGGAACTGTACCTGCCGCCCGTGCTGGAGCAGATCGCGATGAAGCCGCGCGGGCTCGTGCTCGTCACCGGCATCACCGGCTCGGGCAAGTCCACGGCGCTCGCCTCGATGATCCAGTTCGTCAACGAGTCGCGGCACGCGAACATCATCACCATCGAAGATCCCATCGAATTCCTGCACCGCGACATCAACTGCAACATCAACCAGCGCGAGGTGGGGCTCGACACCAGCTCGTTCGCCGCGGCGCTGCGTCGCGTGCTGCGCCAGGACCCCGATATCATCCTGATCGGCGAGATCCGCGACCTCGAGACGCTCGAGATCGCGCTCAAGGCCGCCGACACCGGGCACATGGT